>NZ_LR594659.1:4792500-5092500 GCF_901827155.1 Variovorax sp. PBL-H6 | reverse complement strand
GCTGCTCCTTCGTCATACCCGGGCAGTTTGTCGAGAGCGCGCCAAGTCACTGCGTACCAACTTGCCTTGTTGGGACGATGGCCCTTAACCGTCTCGTAGATAAAGCCGGCTGCGAGCAGCGCCTCCTTGGCGCGCTGGATCACATCGGCTGATCTCCATCCGCGGGCGGCCAAATGCTCGCGGCTCGCCAACAGTCGCCCGTTGTTGTCACGAACGAACTGCCGAGCGATTTCCCAAAGCAGCGACCGCGCAGGATGGCTTAGATCGGCGTAGGCGGCGCTATCGAGCACGGACCAGGGTAGGGCTACAAACCCGCCTGAATCGCGCCCTGAGTCGCCCTTACTGCCTCTGTTGCGACCGTTGGCCATCGGGCTCTGAAACCAGCGTGTAGAGGGCTGCGCGCGGATGACTGAACCCGTCACGGTCCACCAGAGTAATGCGCGTGGTTTCGATCACAAAACCGAAGCGGTCGCGCAGTTCCTTCACCCTCGCTGGCGCCTGATAGCAGCCCATGCGGCGAAGGTCATAACTCGTCTGGGGGCGACTGCGCAGTGCCTGCACGATGCGCTCGCGCTGCGCTTCCGTCGCAGGGGACTTGTCGCTAAACTTCAGTTGCGTTTGATGTTTCCTGAGAGCCCCCGCCGCACCACCGGCCGGGGCTTTCGTTTTGATGGGCTTCATGATTGCCGCTCCCCTGCAAGCGCATCGCCGTTGGCGCGGCGCGCAATGAAACTCTCGACGGCTTCGGCGTCCCACACCGTGACCGATTCGCCAAGCTTGAATGGTTTCGGGAACTTGCCCTCGCGCACCCAGCGCCAGACGGTGGCGGGACTGACGGGCAGCAGCCCGGCCTTGCTTTTGGTGGTTGCCAGCTCTGCAACCCGGATAACCCTCTGTGACACTGCACACCCCTTGTGAATGCGCCGTAGCGCGATGGGTGAACTGTGAAATCTCAGGCCAGGCAGCGGGGGCAAGTGCCAAACCAAATAGGCAATTGCCTAAAAAAGCCTTGTTTCATGCGGGTTGCAGCCGCATCGCGGGCCTTCTTCAAATGGCCTTCGATAGTGGTTTCGCCGATCGAGATCTTCATCAGGTTGCGCTCTCTGTGATCGTGAGCCAACGCTTGAGTTTGAACAGCTTGCTCATTGTCTACCTCGATCGACCGGCGATGGCTGCAGGAACGCTCTTTAGATGTTCTTCGATTGCCCGCTTTGAGACCGGCGCGCCGAGTTGGTCGGCCATCCCTTGGATTAACGAAGCGGCCTTGCTCGGTTTGGCAATGTCGATCTTTGCCTCTTTCGCCAGAGCGGCAATGATGGTCAGCAGCGTGTCGCGCTCTTTGGTCCCGATTGGCTTCTCTGTCGGAGGCAACAGGCTTCCGACGAAGGCTTGCAAGGCGGTCCTGCGAACAACAAACACGTCGTTCCTCGATGGCTTCGATTGAAGTGTGCCGCCTCGCTCGACATAGGCCTCCATGATCACGTCATCGAAAAGCCTTCCCTTCCAATCCCACTTGTCGAATTGACGTTGCGCGTCATGCATAGAAATCTCTTCACCTGCACCATGCATGTACCGGAGGAGTTGGTAGTACCTGCCTGTGCTCGGCGATCGGACGAATGCGCCCCGGACATCCTCTTTCAACACGAGCGGCCCGCCCGTCAACTTTTGGAGCTTGTGATGGCAGTCGTATATCTCGCCAGCGATCATTGGCAGGTCAAAGATCCCGTTGATGTTCACGACCCTGTCTTCAAAAACCAAAAGATCTGTGCCGTTAAACGGGATGCCTTGAACCTCGTCACTGGCGGGTACAGCTTCACCCGGTCTCGCATACGCGGTGTTTATAAAGTCAACGGAAACAGTCAACTTCTTGGCCAGCGCCAAACGAAGAATATCTGCTTCGGTCACGGCCTCCTCTAAGCACCCGGTTAGATGCGCAGCCGCCTCTTCCAAGGTAAGCCATTCCTTCAGACCAAACAATATGCTCATCGCGCCCCCAGCGCCCCCAATAAAGATACCAACCCCCGCCCGTCAGGGGAAACGGGTTTTCGCGCCGTCGCGCTAGGAGGCTGGCGAAACACGGTCCAAGGCGCGGAGCCTTATGGTGATTTCGCCGTCCAGATTAGCATCTCAGCGGGTCAGGAAGCGCGAGCAGATTTGGTCGAAAGTGCCTGCCATCACGCGGCCCTGTTGATCGGGATCACATAAGCACCGAGGCGAAGTTTGTCCAGGTAATCGGCCCACCGCTGCATCATTTCGCGCCGCGATGGCAGGTGCGCAGTGCGGTTGTAAGCCCGGCCGTTTGCATCTTTGACCATGTGTGAAAGTTGGTGCTCTATGAAGTCCACGCGCTCTCCAAGCACTTCGTCCAAGATCGTCCGCGCCGTTGCCCGGAACCCGTGGGCTGTATGAACCTCAGCGCTGTAGCCCATGCCGCGCAAGGCCGCGTTGATGGTGTTCTCGCTCATTGGCCGTTCGCCCGTCCTGATGCTGGGGAAGACGTAGCGGCCGTGCCCGGTGATCGGGTGGATGCCACGCAGGATCTCCACCGCCTGAGTGGACAGCGGCACGATGTGGTCAACACCCATCTTCATCTTCGTGCCGGGGATGCGCCACTCTGCCGCATCAAGGTTGATCTCGTTCCATTCCGCCGTGCGCAGTTCTCCCGGACGGACGAACACCAGCGGGGAGAGCTTCAGCGCGGCTACCGTCGTTGGATGGCCGCTGTAGGCGTAGATCGAGCGCATCAGGGCGCCAAGCTGCTTAGGTTCGGTGATAGCTGCAAAGTGCTTGCCGGCCTTCACCGCGAGGGCTTCCCTAAGATCGGCGGTTACGTCGCGCTCTGAAAGTCCGGATACCACGGCGAACCGGAACACCTGTCCGCAAAGCTGCTTCACGCGGTGCGCGGTGTCGATAGCCCCTCGCGCCTCCAACTTGCGAACAACCCGCTCCAGCACATCGCGCGGCCCGATGGTGGAAATAGGTAGCTTACCGATGAAGGGGAAAACGTCCTTCTCCAGCCACGTCTTAACTTTGAGTTGCGTGATGGGCTGGCGCTTCGCCGCCGTTTTGGTAAGCCATTCGCTCGCGACCGCCTCAAAGGTGTTGGCCGAGGCGACCGCGCGGGCTTGCTTTTGCTCCCTCTTGGCGGTGCTGGGATCGATCCCGTGCGCCAGCTCCTTCCGGGCCTTCTCGCGCCGTTGGCGTGCTTCAGCAAGCGAAACGTCCGGGTAGACGCCCAGAGCCAGGGTCTTGGCCTTGCCGTTCATGCGGTAGTCCATGCGCCAGTACCTGCCTGCCGCCTTTACGCGCAGGTACATGCCGCCGCCATCGGCGTAGCGTTCTCCGATTTCGGCGCCCTTGTGCTTTACCTGCCTAACAAACGTGTCGGTGAGTGCCATCGCTGCCCCTTTGTTGTCGGTACTTCAGTTGCTGACCTTTGGCAGATACCTGCACAAGTACCGGAAAAGTACCGACATTGGATGCTACGCCGTGAGTCGCCTTGAGGCAAAGAAAAACCCGCTACGCTAGGGAGCGTGCGGGTTTCTGTTGTTTGATGAGAGGCAGTGATTCGGTCTCATGGTGCCCTCGACAGGAATCGAACCTGTATCTGAGTCTTAGGAGGACCCCGTTCTATCCATTGAACTACGAGGACGGAGGCGGCGGCGACTTTAACAGCTCGGCGGCCTCAATCGTATTTCAGGGTGTAGATCAAGTCGATGCCGCTTTGCTGCCCGGCCTGGCCGCGCAGCGTCAACCGGCGCGTAAGGTCGTAGAAGATGAACAGGCTGCCCAAGGTGCCCGACAGGCTGCGCTCGTAGGTCAGATAGAAATCCTTCGACAAGCGCTTGCCCACCGTGACGGCCGAATCGCGCACGTCGCCCCCGCTGCCCGGGCCCTTGAAGCCGATCTCGTCGAGCCCGAAGCGGCTCGCGAGCCCACCGCCGGAGCTGCCCGAGCCGAGCCGACCCAGCAGCGCCAGCGCGGCCTGCTGCAGCAGCAGCGATTCGCCGCCGCTGGTGGCCGAAGCGCGGCCCAGCACCACCCATGACAGCGTCTCCGCGTCGGACAACGCTGGCTCGGAATACAAGCGCACGCGCGGGGATTGCGCGCTGCCGGTGATCTGTACGCCTGCACGTTGCGAGATGTTGGGCCGGATGGCGAGGATGTCGAGCGCCGGGTTGTCGTAGGGGCCGTTGAAGCGAGCGATGCCGGTCTCGACGTCGAGCCGCTGGCCATAGGCGCGGTACTGACCCTTGACGGTGTGCACCTCGCCGGTGATGCGCGGCGGCGCGTTCAGGGCGGTGCTGCGGATCTCGAGCTTGCCTTCGAGCCGCGTCGTCAGGCCGCGCCCCTGCACCGCGAAATCCTCGCCGAGGTCGAAGCCTACGACGATATCCGGCGGCTTTGCGGTCTGCGCCTTGGCGGCCTGCGCGTCCTCACTGGCCCTCTGGCGCTGCGCGGCCTCGGCCGCCTCCCGGTCCTTGGCGGCCGAGCGCACCACCACGTCGCTGCCGAGGCCGGGCGCGCTCTCGTCCGGCAGGATGATCACCGCCCTGTCGGTCTTGAGATTGCCGCGCACACTGATCTGGCCGTTGTCGAGCCGCGCCTGCAGATCGCCCGAGAGCGTGACCTGGCGATCGGTGCGCACCAGCACCCGCAGCGAGCGCAGCTGGGCCTGCATGGCCATGCGGATGCCGGTGCCGCTGGCCGGTACCGCGCCCCAGCTCAGCTCGCCGCGCGCCGACAGGGTGCCGCCGCCGCTGGTTGCCTCGCTGGCCGCGGTGCTGAGGTTGCCGCTCTGCCCCGGGATGCGGGTGCTGCTGCCGGCGCCCCCTTTGAGCGCGAATTCCGTGATCTCGATGCGCTGCCCGGTCAGCGATGCACGCAGGCGCCCGTCGCGCAGGTCCAGTCCCTCGACCAGCGCGCGCAGCGCGAGCTGGTCGGCCGACAGCGTGCCGTTCCAGCGCGGCAGCGCGCGGTTGCCCGAGAGTGCCGCGTCGGCCTCCAGCGTGCCGGCCACGCGCCAGCCAGGAGGCGCCAGCATCGACCAGACGCCGAGGTTGGGCAGCCGCGCGGTTACTCGTCCAGCGAGCGGAGCATCCGGTGCCCACTGCCAGCCGTCGGCGCGCTGCACCACCCTCGTGCTGGCCTCGGCGCGGATCTGGCCGGCGCGCAGGCTGTCCCAGGTCAGGCTGGCGCGCACGGTGTTGCCCTCGGCGTCGAGGCCCAGTTCGGCCTGGCGCAGGCCGGCCGGCGTGCTGCGGCCTTCTGCCGCCGCATTCATCTTGCGCTCGCTGGCGGTGCCGGTGCCGTGGCTCTCGATGCGCGTGACCAGCGCTGCCTCGCCCGCCTGCACGCGAAGGTCGCCGCTGGCGCGCGCGAGCTTGGCGCGCGCGCGCAGCGTGTCGCCAGCGTCGATGTCCCAGTCGCCGTCGAACAGCAGATCGCCACTGATGCCCATCTCGGCCAACGTCGCGCTGCCGCCCATCGCCTCTGCCCAGGCCATCGGCAGGCCCCGGAGGCGGCCTTCCGAACGCAGGCGGAAGACACGGTTCGGCGCCGCGCCGCTCTGGCTGTAGCGCAGCGGCTCCCAGTCGATGCGCACTGTGCCCGGCACCGGGCCGCGCAGCGTAGCGCTGGCGGCCGAGGCCTCCACTTCGAGGTGGCCCGCATCGCCACTTTTCAGCGTGGTGCCGACGGCGCGTTCCAGTTCCAGCGTCCACGGTCCGGGGCGCTGGCTGTCCTGCGCCTGCAGCCGCAGGCTGGCGATGGAGGCACGCCATTGCTTCGCACGTTCCAGGCCGCCGCTGGCGCGTACGTCGAGGCTGAGCTTCTGTGTGCCGCTGCTGGCTTCGCCCTTGAGTGCCAGCGTGGCCTGAGCGAGGCTGCCGGCCAGCTCGGCGTGCAGGTCGTGCAGCTGGATCTCGGTCGGCGGGCCGTTGGCAGGCGGTGCCAGCCGGAGCGCCAGGCGAGGGGCGGAGAGCGTGGCCTCGAGGGTCGGCTCGGTGCTGCCGCGAGGGGCCGGCGTACTCGCATTCTTGAGCCGGCGCTGCACCGCCTGCCAACCGCCTTTCCAAGAGGCGTCGAGCTGGGCACTGCCTTGTGCGCTGCTGTCCGCAAACACGGCCGAGAGTTCGGGCAAGCTTTCCACCCAGCGTTGCAGGGTGGCGGCCTCGTCGATGCGGGCCCGGAGCTCGCCGCCGCCGCTGGCCGGAGCGATGCGGCCCTGCAGTTGTGCGCTGCCGCCCGGCACCACGAGTTTCAGGTCGCCGTTGCCGGCCTGCTCGGCGACACGTACCTGCAGTTTGCCTTCGAGGCTCGCGTTGGCTGCGTCGATGCGCAGCGTGCGCAGGTCCAGCACCTCGGACTGCCACTGGCCGTGTGCCAGCGCGCGGTCGAGTCGCAGGCCTTGCAGCGCTTTGCTGCCGGCACCGCCCTCGGCCCGCAGCGCGAGATCGAAAAGCAGCGCTTCGCCGCGTTGCTCGGCGGTGACGCTGCCGCTTACCGGCGCGCCGGCGAGCTCACTGTGCAGCGCTGCAGGGCGCACGCCACGCACCCGGGCGCGCGCCTGCCATGGCGCGGGCGCGGGGCTCCAGCGGCCTTCGGCCTCGATGCGGCCGCCACCGGCGAGCACCGTGGCTTCGGGCAAGGTCCAGGTGCTGCCGTCGAAGCTGGCGCGAACCCGAATCTGCTCTATGGGCAACTGGCCGCTGTCCCATGGGCCGGGCTTCGCGTTGCGGATCTCGGCGCGGGCCTGCCACACCGTGCTGCTGGGGGGCGCGCTGCTGTCGGGGCCGGCTTCCACCTCGCCACTCAACAGCGTGCTGGGCGCTTTGGGCAACAGGAGAGCCACGTCCAGGTTTTGCAGTTGGGCCCGGGCGTCGATCACCGGTTGCGGCTGCCAGGGCGCAATGTTGGCCTTTAACTGCGCCGCCATCGGTGCTGTGGCGCCGGAATCAGCGGGCTTGAGCTGGGCTGCCACGCCGAGCCGGGCATCGGCTGTCGCGAGCGTGCCCTTGGCGCGGGCCTCGGCCAGCACCTCGATGTCTCGGCCTTCAGCGAGCGGCGCGCGCACGCGGCCCTCGAGCGCAGCGTCGAGGGCCATCGGCGCCGGGCCTTGAAGCGTGACCCGTGCGCCGTAGTGGCCTTGGGCAATGTCCACGCCTTCGACCACCAGCTGATGTTCGTCGCCGGCATAGCGGTAGCTGCCTGCCAGGTTGTCCGCCTGGAGCGCGGGCGGGCCGGCCCAGCGCAGCGTGTCGATGCGAAACGGAAGCTCGACTTCCACCGGCAGCACGATCGGCGCCAAGGGCTGAGGCGGCTTGTCTTCCGCTGGCGCTCGGCGCTCGATCAGCAACTGTGCCGCATGCAGCTCGCCGAGCTGAACCTTGCGCTTCAGCAGCGGCGCCAGCTGCCAGCCGATGGTGGCCTCGTGCACCTCCACCGACAGGCTTTCGCTCTGCCAGCGCAGCCAGCCGATCCGGCCACCGGCCCGCAGCGAGCCGCTGACATCGCGGCTCTCCAACGTCTGGCCATTCGGCAGATAGCGCGCGGCCCGCGCGAGCGCGAATGCCAGCGATTGACTGGAGCCCAGCCACCACCATGCGCCAGCCGTGAGCACGCCCACCAGCAGAACCAGCCCGAGCAGGCTCAGCGCCAGCGCGCGCACGACCCGCCGGCCGCGCGAGCGCGGGGGCGTGGGGGAAGTCTGCGCGCCCGGCGTCATGTTCAGAACGTGAAGCCCAGGCGCAGATGCAGCCTGAACTTCTTGGTGTCCACGCCATAGGCAAGGTCGGCCTGCACCGGCCCAACCGGGCTGCGCCAGCGTGCGCCCACGCCGATGCCCACCTTGGTCTCGAGGTCGCCGGGCCGGTCGGCCACGGCGCCGGCATCGATGAAGACCGCGCTCTCCCACTCGGTCAGCTTGCCGCGATAGACGAAGGGCCGCTGCCACTCGATGCTGGCCACGGTCATGTACCGGCCGGCGATGATCTGGCCGTCGCTGCGCTCGGTGCCGATCTGGCGATAGCCGTAGCCGCGCACTGTGGTATCGCCGCCGGTCAGGAACATCAGTGTCGAAGGGATCTGCGCGCTCTGCCTGGCGGTTACGGCGCCTGCCTCAGCGCGAAATTGCAGGCGGCTGCTGCGCGCGGCACTGGCGCTGTCGTCGCTCGAGGCCCAGTCGAGCGGCACGATGCCGAGCCAGCGGCCGTAGATCCGCGTGAAAGGCAGGTGTTCGCCTGTCAACGTGTAGCCGGCACCCAGCTCCAGCGCCAGTCCGTGGCCGCGCGTTGGCACGCCGGCATCGTCGAAGTAGCGCCCGGTCCAGCCCCAGTTGACGGACAGCGCCGAGGCGGAGGGCGGCGCGTTCACGCCGCGGTTCTGCGCGTAGTCGTACTGGAGGAAGTAGTTGTAGTCGATGTGGTCGCTCGACTTGCCCAGCCCGCCGCGCAGCCGCCCGCTGTCGACCTTGTAGCTGCCGGAAGTCTCACTCTTGAGCTGGCCCGCGCCGAACCAGCGCCAGCCCTTGTCATCGGGCACGGCATTCCACTCGGTGCCCAGCGACCGGGTCTCGCGGTCGACCAAGAGCTTGGAGACGGCACGCCAGCCCAGCAGCGGCATGCGGTTGTGGATGTGGTCCACCGACACGCGTGGCCCGCTGTCGGTGGTAAAGCCGATCCCCAGCACCACCTTCTGCAGGGACGCCTCGCGCACCTGGGCGATCACCGGTGCCCACAGCGGATTGCTGCCGTCGGTGTCGAGCGTGAGGAAGACCGAGTCGTAGTAGCCGCTGCTGGCCAGGCGCTGCTGCGCATCGAGCAGCTTCTGCTGGTCGTAGTCGCTGCCGGTAGGCACACGCGCGATGCGGCGCGCGGCATCGGCGTCATAGCGCTCGTTGCCGCGCACCTCCAGCGGGCCGAAGCGGTAGGCCGGCCCCGACCGGTACTCGACGCGCAGACTGGCCTCGCCCCGATCGGCATCGATCTCCGCGCGGCTCAGCGCCACGCTGCCGGTCGGAAAGCGCTTGGCCGTCAGGCTTCGCAGCGCGGCCGACTTGGCGTTGTCCCAGCCGAGCTGGGTGAAGGTCTGGCCCGCGCGCAGCGGCCAGTCGTTGCGGATCGCCTCGCGCTGGGCCGCAGCGGTGGCATCGGCGGCGATCGCTCCGCTGAAATCGATCTGCACCTGGCGCACCCGGGTGGGCTCGCCGGGATCGACCGTGATCCGCACCTCGCGCGGCGCCTTGGCCCCGGGCGTCTCATTCAGCTCCAGCGTGAGCGCGGGCTTGAAGTAGCCGAGGGTCGCGAGCAGTTCGCGTGCGTTGGCTTCGGCGGCCACCATGAGGCGCGAGAGCTCGGTGGCACCGAGATCATCGATCTGGCTATAACGCTGGATTTCCAGGTTGCGCTCGAGGTACTCGCGCACCCTGTCGGGCGCCTGCACCGCGACGCTGAAGGCCTCGCGCGTGCCCGCCGGCTTGTCGCCGCTGACGGGCCGGGCGCCCGTTTCGGCCTCGGCTGGCTCGCTCTTCGGCAGCAGGCTGCAGCCCTGCAGCAGCAGGAGGAGGCCTGCACAAAAAAACGCCGGCATCCACGCCGGCGCGAGTGACCGAAACACCCTGAGCATGCGGCCATTCTGACAGCATGCCCGGCACGGTCCCCGTAGGCGGGAGCCGCGGTCTGCCGCTCAGGCGCGGCCGGTAATCTTTCGTGCCAGCAACCAGACCACCGGCGGCGTAATCATGCGTGCAACGGCCTTGGCCCGGTCCACGCGATGCGTCTTCATGAAGACCGAGGCCGATTCGTCGCCGTGCTGCTTGCCTGCCAACGGGCTGCTGTAGTAGTAGGCGGCGACGGAGCGGCGCGGCCGGCCGTCCGGCGCCTGCAGCGGCTTGGTGTGGCCGTGGTAGCTGATCGGGCCGTGCGGCAGCAGGATGGTGCGGCCGAACTCAGGCTGCACCGTGGTGACGCAGCGGTCGTGCTTCTTGTCCCACAGCTCCAGGCCGGAGCCCCAGTCCGGGTTCCATCCCTTGTTGAGATAGGTGATGAAGACCATCTCGTTCTTCAGCCCGAGGTGGCGGTGGCGATTGAAGTCGCGGTGCACCGCAAATGTCGCGCCGGTGCGGCTCTCGTGAAGTCCGCCGCCGAACAGCTTGGGGTCGGCCAGGAGGTAGGGCACCCCCGTCAGCGAGGAAAGCCAGTCGATGAACCAGCCGGAATGGATGGTGTCGAAGTACAGCTGCGTTGCGGGGCCGAGCGATGGCCCGAGCACCGAGCGCCGGGTCGATTCGTAGCGACTCTTGACCTCGGACCAGGAAGTGCCGGGCTGGGCATCGAACTCCTCGGCGGCCAGGTCCAGCAGAGCCGGGTTGAACAGGTTCTCCAGCACCAGATGGGGAAAGGGAGACGCAGCCATCAGCGCATTGCGCAGGCGATCGCGCTGAGCCGGAGAGAAAAGGGCACGATCGACCAGCTCGGCGCGCGGCAGCTGCACGCCGCGGATGCTCACGAAGTCGCCGGGCGGCTGGAAGCGCGGGTTTTGCTCCGCCGCGGGCAAGGGTTGCTCGAGAACCGGCGAATCGAGCGGCATCGAAAGAACGGCAGACATGGCAACACCTCCAGCGGACCAGCGTCAGCGGACGCCTTTTTGAATCCTTAGGTGTTAACTGTAACTCTCCGTTGCCACGTTGTGACAACTTTTTTCGCCGGAAACCCACCTCAAAGAGGTAGCCCCTCCGGCCTAGGCTGCCTGTCAGAGGCCTCCTACTTGGACAGCAGCCGCATCGCCTCCTCCAGCCCCTTGAGGGTCAGCGGGTACATGCGGTGGGATACGAGTTGTTGCATGACCGCGATGCTTTGCCTGTATTGCCAGACGCCCTGCGGCTCGGGGTTGATCCAGGCGAACTTCGGGAAGGTATGGGTCAGCCGCTGGATCCACTCGGCGCCGGCTTCCTCGTTGTTGTATTCGACGCTGCCCCCCGGCTGCAGGATCTCGTAGGGGCTCATGGTCGCGTCGCCGACGAAGATCAGCTTGTAGTCCTTGTTGTACTTGCGGATGATGTCCCAGGTGGCGAACTTCTCCGAGAAGCGCCGCCGGTTGTTCTTCCACATGAAGTCGTAGACGCAGTTGTGGAAGTAATAGAACTCCAGGTGCTTGAACTCGGTCTTGACGGCGGAGAAGAGCTCCTCGACGCGCTGGATGTGCTCATCCATCGTGCCGCCCACGTCCATCAGCAGCAGCACCTTCACGTTGTTGTGGCGCTCGGGCCGCATCTTGATGTCGAGGTAGCCGGCATTGGCTGCCGTCTTGTGGATGGTCTCATCGAGGTCCAGCTCGTCCTCGTGGCCTTCGCGCGCGAACTTGCGCAGCCGGCGCAGCGCGATCTTGATGTTGCGCGTGCCCAGCTCCTGGCTGTCGTCGTAGTCCTTGTATGCGCGCTGGTCCCATACCTTGACCGCGCTCTTGTTCTTGCCCGCACCGCCGATGCGGATGCCCTGCGGGTTGTAGCCGCCGTGGCCGAAGGGCGAGGTGCCGCCGGTGCCGATCCATTTGTTGCCGCCCTCGTGCCGTTCCTTCTGCTCCTCGAAGCGCTTCTTGAGCGTCTCCATGAGCTCGTCCCAGCCCATCTTCTCGATCTTGGCCTTCTCCTCGGCGGTGAACTCGCGCTCGAGCGTCTTGCGCAGCCAGTCGAGCGGCACTTCCTTGGTGAAATCCGTCACCAGCTCGATGCCCTTGAAGTAGGCGGCGAAGGCGCGGTCGAACTTGTCGTAGTGCTTTTCGTCCTTCACGAGTGCGGTGCGCGAGAGGTAGTAGAAGTCGTCGAGCCCGAAGGCGCCGTCCGAGTTCGGGCCGACCACGTCGGCCTGCAGCGCCTCCAGCAGGCTCAGGTACTCCTTGACGGAGACCGGCAGCTTGGCCGATCGCAGCGTGTAGAAGAAGTCGATCAACATGGCGAATCACTCCGGTGTTCGGGACGGACGCGGCTTGTCCAGCAAGTACAGCAGCTGGGCCCGTACCTCGGGCCACTCGCCCGATCGCAGGCTGTACATCACCGTGTCGCGGATGGTGCCGTCGCGGCGCAGCGCGTGCCCGCGGATCACGCCGTCCTTGCGCGCACCCAGCCGCTCGATGGCGCGCTGCGAAGCGTGGTTGAAGTTGTCGGTACGCCAGCCCACCACGTGGCAGCCCAGCGCGTCGAACGCGTGCGTCATCATCAGCAGCTTGCAGGTGGTGTTGACGTGCGTGCGCTGGCAGCGCCGGGCGTACCAGGTGTAGCCGATCTCGACGCGCTTCACCGCGGGCAGGATGTCGTGAAAGCTGGTCGATCCGAGCACCGCGCCGCTCGCTTCGTCGGTGACGGCAAATGCGAAACGGTGGCCGGCCTCGCGGGCCGCGAGCGCGGCCTCGATGTAGTCGCGCGTGTCCTGCGGTTGCGGCACCGAGGTGACCCGCAGCTTCCACAGCTCGCCGTCCGCGGCAGCGGCGCGCAGCCCCTCTTCGTGGGCAAGCGCCAGCGGCACCAGCGCGATGCCGCGCGCACTCAGCGTGACCGGCTCGACAAAGGCCATCGGCAGCTTCCGCTCAGCGGTTGTGGCGTTGCATGAACACCAGTTTCTCGAACAGCGTCACGTCCTGCTCGTTCTTGAGCAGCGCGCCCACGAGCGGCGGCACGGCGACCTTGTCGTCCTTGCTTTGCAGCGCCTCGAGCGGGATGTCCTCGGCCACCAGCAGCTTGAGCCAGTCCAGCAGTTCGGAGGTGGACGGCTTCTTCTTCAGACCGGGCAGGTTGCGCACGTCGTAGAAGGTCTTCATCGCAGAGGCGAGCAGTTCCTGCTTGAGGCCGGGGAAATGCACCGCCACGATGCTCTTCATGGTCTCCGCATCGGGGAACTTGATGTAGTGGAAGAAGCAGCGGCGCAGGAAGGCGTCGGGCAGCTCCTTCTCGTTGTTCGACGTGATGAAGACGACGGGCCGGTGCTTCGCCTGGATCAGCTCGCGCGTCTCGTAGCAGTAGAACTCCATGCGGTCGAGTTCGCGCAGCAGGTCGTTGGGGAATTCGATGTCTGCCTTGTCGATCTCGTCGATCAGGAGCGCCACCGGCGCATCGGCGGTGAACGCTTGCCACAGCACACCCTTGACGATGTAGTTGTGGATGTCCTTCACGCGCTCGTCGCCCAGCTGTGAGTCGCGCAGCCGGCTCACCGCGTCGTACTCGTACAGGCCCTGCTGGGCCTTGGTGGTCGACTTGATGTGCCACTGCAGCAGCGGCAGCCCGATCGAGCTGGCCACCTCTTCCGCGAGCATCGTCTTGCCGGTGCCGGGCTCGCCCTTGACAAGCAGCGGGCGCTTGAGCGCGATCGACGCGTTGACCGCGAGCATCAGATCCTGTGTGGCGACGTAGTTGTCGGAGCCCTTGAATTTCATGGATGGCGTAGTGCAGAGAGGGGGGTGGATGAATGACTCAACATTCCATTCATCTGCGTCGCGCAACGACCGAGTGCCTCACGCACGGGACTGCCTGGAGCCCCCGCATATAATCAAATGTTGACTTGAAAACCAGTTCTCCACGAGATTGTGCGCGCAAAATGAACAAGTTGTTGTCTACGGTATTTGCCCTCGCTGTCGCTTGCGTGACGGTCTCCGTCCAAGCCCAGAAGATCACGGGCAACGCCGAAAACGGCTCGAAGAAGGTGGCGATGTGCGTCGGCTGCCACGGCATCATCGGCTACCAGGCCAGCTTTCCTGAAGTCCACAAGGTTCCGATGATCGCGGGCCAGAGCGCCACCTACATCGTCTCGGCCCTCACGGCCTACAAGGGCGGCGACCGCAAGCATCCGACGATGCGCGCCATCGCCGATTCGCTGAGCGAGCAGGACATCGCCGATGTCGCGGCTTACTACAGCCAGCTCGGCGTGCAGGAAGGCGATGCACCACCGGCCGCCGCCGCCAAGCAGCCCGGCGAACGCGTGCAGGCCCTGATTTCGCGCGACAAGGACAACGCCTGCACCAAGTGCCACGGCGCCAACTTCAACACGCCGAACGATGGCACCGTCGCCAAGCTGGCGGGCCAGCACGCCGACTATCTCTTCGTCGCTCTCAAGTCGTACAAGACCGAGAAAAACCTGCAGATCGGCCGCTCGAACGGCGTGATGAGCCAGCAGGCCAAGAAGTTCAGCAACGCGGAACTGAAGGAACTGGCCAGCTACATCAGCTCGTTGCCGGGCGAGCTCAAGACGGTGCCGGAATCGCGCATCCACCACACGAAATAAGAAGCGCACTCCACAAACAAAAGCCCGCTGCAAGCGGGCTTTTTTGTGCCGTTGCCGGCCTTCGTCCTGTCTGTCTAGACGTCGAAGAACACCGTCTCGTTCGGCCCCTGCATGTGGATGTCCAGGCGGTACGTGACCTGCCCACCGGTCTCGCTGCGCTGCGCCACCAGCGTCTGCCGCCGCTCGGCCGGCACACTGGCCAGCACCTTGTCCTCGGCGTTGGCCTTCGCCTCGTCATTGAAGTAGATGCGCGTGAAGGCGTGCAGCAGCATGCCGCGCATCAGCACGATCACGTTGACATGCGGCGCTTCGCCGGGCGATTCGGCACCGGGCTTGACGGTGTGGAACACGAAGCGCTTCTGCGCATCGGTGCCGGTGCCCACGCGGCCGAAGGCACGAAAGCCGATGGCCTGCGCGTCCTCCACCGATTGCGGGTAGGCGCCGGTGCCATCCGGCTGGCTGATCTCGACCAGCGCGTCGTCGATCGGCTTTCCGTCGCCGTCGATCACCCGGCCTTCGATGCGGATGCGCTCGCCACGTGCGTTGTCGAGTGCGAGCACGGCGTCGAAGGGCTGGTCGAACGCGTAGCCGTACTGGGTGGCCGTGAGGCCGTAGGCGAAGTAGGGGCCGACCGTCTGCGAAGGGGTCTGCCCGAAGTTGGTTTCGAGTGCGCTCATCATGATGCGTATTTCCTGCGCTTCAGCGGTTTTCAAAAGGCGTCTCGTCGGCGCCGCGCAGCACCATGTCGAACACATAGCCCAGCGCGTAGCCCTCTTCGGTGACGTCGAGGCTGAAATCGGCGATCAACCGGTTGCGCACCTTCTCCGGCGTGCCGGTGATCATCGGGTCGTACTGCAGCAGCGGGTCGCCCGGGAAGTACATCTGCGTCACGAGTCGGCTGGCGAAATGCTCACCGAACAGCGACAGGTGGATGTGCTGCGGCCGCCAGGCGTTGGGATGGTTGCCCCACGGGTAGGCTCCGGGCTTGATGGTGAGGAAGCGGTAGCGGCCCTCGTTGTCGGTCAGGCACCGCCCCGCGCCGAGGAAGTTCGGGTCCAGCGGTGCATCGTGCTGGTCCACCTTGTGAACGTAGCGGCCGCACGCATTGGCCTGCCAGAGCTCGACCAGCGTGTTGCGCACCGGCCGGCGGCGCTCGTCGAGCACTTGGCCGGTGAGGATCATGCGTTCGCCCAGCGGCTCGCCGTTCCTGCGCGCGTTGCGGGTAAGGTCGCTGTCCAGCTCGCCGATGCTGTTGTGACCGTACACGGGCTGGCGCAGTTCGCCAAGCGACGCCTTGAGTGGAATCAACGCCTGCGTCGGCCCGCGCTTGGCGGTCGACTTGTAGCCGGAATAGACGTAGGAAGGATGGCTGGGCCAGTCGCGCGGCGTGAGAGTGGGTAGCACGCCGCCGTGCGGGGAAACGCTCATGAATTTGTCTCCGGGTTCGTGGGAATGGGATCCACTCTATTCATGCGCACTGCTGATGTAAATTGACGTCCTCGCGATTTTTCATAAGCACTGGTAATTGAATGGCGGCCAAGCCCGACACCTTCCTGCGCAACGTGCAGCTTCGGCACCTGCGCTGCCTGGTGGCCGTGGCGCAAGAGCGCCATCTGGCGCGCGCGGCCGAGCGGCTGGCGTTGAGCCAGCCCGCGGTGTCCAAGACCCTGGCCGAACTCGAAGCCCTGGCCGGCGCACGGCTCGTGGAGCGCGGCAGTGCAGGGCGGCGTGGCATACAGGGCCTCACAGCCGCCGGCGAGCAGCTGCTGGCGCACGCGCTGCGCGTGCTGGAGGCCCTCGATGCCAGCGCGCAGGCCCTGATGCCCGCTTCAGGCGAGCGCCTGCAGCGCCTGCGCATCGGCGCTCTGCCCAGCGTCGCGCCGTCCCTGCTGCCAACCGCATTGGCTGCGCTGCGCGAGCGTCTGCCCTTGGTGCAAGTGCAGGTGCAGACCGGCGCCAACGCACCCTTGCTCGATGCGCTGCGCGCCGGCGAGCTGGACCTCGTGGCCGGCCGCATGAGCGACCCGCAGCTGATGGCGGGCCTCACCTTCGAGTTGCTCTACACCGAGCCCCTCGCCCTCGTGGCGCGCGCGGGCCATCCCCTGTCCGAGGCGGCCCCTTCGGTGCAGGACGTGCTGCGCTATCCGCTGGTGATCTACGGCGAGGGCACGATCCCGCGCCACCACACCGAGAGCTTCCTGTCCGGCCTCGGCCTGCGCCTGCCTTCGCACGGCACCCAGACGCTGGACCTTTCCGTGGCTCGCGCGCTGCTGCTGCGTTCGGATGCCGTGTGGTTCACGCCCATCGGGGCTGCCCGCGACGACGTTGCAAGCGGCCAGCTGGTGCGCCTTGCGGTCGACACCGCGGGCACCGAGGAGCCGGTAGGCCTGCTGTTGCGTACCGATGCCGAGCCTTCGGCCGCGCGCCAGGCATTGATCGCGCTGCTGCGCGACAGCGGTGCGGCTCAGACGCGCGTGGCGCGCCGCTGAACGCAGGCCACGTAGGCCTCGCCGTCAGGGGGGCGGCCGGCGCGCTGGCTCTCCCACATCATCTGCCCCAGGCATTCCATTGCCTCGTGATGCGCCTCCAGCAACGAGTCGCGGCGCGCGGCCAGCAGCTCGACGGCCTGGCGGATGCCGCGCGGCTGGTCGATGGAGCACTGTTCGCTGATCGTCAGGTGCATCGAGAGATGCAGGAACGGGTTCTCGCGCCCGTCGGCGCCGTCGTAGACGCGCACCACCGCTGCCTCGGCGTCGGCCAATTCGGCGTGGTACTCGGGGTGCTCGTCGATCCAGCGGCTGGCGATGATCTCCAATGCCTCCATCGGCAGGCCCTGCCGGCTCTTGGCGTAGACATCGCAGAAGAACCGACGCACTTCCTCTTGGGTGGGATTGAACATGGGCCAAGGTTAGCACCGGCCCCAAGGCCGCACGCGGCTGCCGGCCGCTACATTGCGGGCCATGGACCGACTTGAAAACATAGAGACATTCGTCCGGGTTGCGCAGACGCAGAGCTTCGCCGAGGCGGCCCGGCAAATGCGCGTGGCCAAATCGGTGGTCACCACACGCGTAAAGCAGCTTGAAGAACACGTTGGCGCGCCACTGTTCCACCGCAGCACGCGCGTGGTTCGGCTCAGCGATGTCGGGCAGGCCTTCCTGCGCGATTGCACCGAACTCGTGGGGCGCGCCCACGACGTCATGGACCAGATGCGCGGCGCGCGTGCCGGCCCGACCGGCGTCCTGCGCATTCATGCGCTCACCGGGTTCGTGCTGGGCCACCTGGCGTCGGTGCTGCGCGCCTTCCAGGCCAGCTACCCCGACATCCACCTCGAGCTGATCGTGAGCGATGTGGTGGTCGATCCGGTCAAGGCGGGGGTCGACTGTGCGCTGCAGATCTTTCCGGCTGCTTCTACCGAGTTGATCGCGCGCCCGCTGTTCCCCGTGCGCCGCGTGTTCTGCGCCACGCCCGAGTACCTGCGCACGAACGGCGTGCCGCAGACGCCGCGCGACCTGCACAAGCACCGGCTGGGCCTCTACTCCGCCTATCCGAGCCGCGACCGCTGGACCTTCCATCACGAGGGCGAGCAGGTGACGATCTACATGACCGCAGCCTTGCTGACGAACAGCGTGCACCTGCTGCGCGAATACGCGCTGGAGCATGCCGGCATCGTGTGCCTGCCGACGCTGGTGGCGGGGGATCCGATCCTTCGGGGGGAGCTGCAGGTGGTGCTGCCGGAGCACCAGCTGTCCTCGTTCTCGCTCAATGCGGTGTATGCGGAGACTTCGCGCAATGCGTTCAAGCTCAAGCTCTTCATCGAGCACATCACGGCGGCGTTCACGCGTGTGGCGCCTTGGGATGCCGCAATGGTGGAGCGGGGCTTGCTGCCCGCAGAGCTGGTGGCTGACGTTTAGTGAGCCAGGCGCCGTGGGCGACATCCTTCAGCCTGCTTCCCGGCCACACGGAAGGGCAAGCCCGGGCGTACTGCTTCGGGTAGTCGATGTCCGCGCCCAGAACGCGCGCCGCCTCATACGGCCAATGGGGGTTGTCGATGAAGGCCCTGGCGAGCGCCACCATGTCCGCCGAGCCCGCCAGGACGAGTTCCTCGGCCTGCCGCGGGTCGACGATCATCCCGACCGCCCACACGGGCATGTCGACGGCCTCCCGGACAGCGCGGGCGAACGGAACCTGATAGCCGGGCGCAATGCGGATCTGGGCCGGCACGAGGCCACCGGACGTCACGTCGACGAAATCCGATCCCCGGCGCTGCAGTTCCCTGGCAAAGGTCATGGTCTCGGCGATCGAAATGCCGCCTTCCACCCAATCCGACCCGGTGATCCTTGCGCCGATCGCGACCTGTTCCGGCGCGGCGGCGCGCATCGCCTCGAAGACCTCCAGCGGGAAGCGCATGCGGTTGTCCAGGCTGCCTCCGTACGCATCGGTGCGCCTGTTGGAGAGCGGGGACAGGAATTGATGCAGCAGATACCCGTGCGCCGCGTGCATCTCGATCACGTCGAAGCCCAGGCGCACGGCCCTCCGGGTCGCATCGGCAAAGGCCTGCCGGATGCGTTCCAGGTCGGCGCGCCCGCATGCGACGCAATCCGTGCCTTCCACCTCCGACGCGGACCATAGGCGCCAGGGGTCGTCATGCGGACCCAGCGGAGCCCCGCCGGCCCAGGGCGGCTGGCAGGAGCCCTTGCGCCCGGCATGATTGAGCTGGATGCCGAAGCGGCCACTGCCGATGCTCCGGCAGACGGCCAGCGTGTCCCGCAGTGCCGCTTCGTTGGCGTCGGAATAGAGCCCCAGGCAGCCGTGCGTGATGCGGCCGGCGCGTTCCACGGCCGTTGCCTCGACCATGACCAGTCCCGCGCCGGAGCCGGCGAAGCCGCCCAGATGCACCCTGTGCCAAGGGGTGGCGCTGCCGTCCTCTGCCGAGTATTGGCACATCGGTGAAACCACGATGCGATTGGCGAGCGTCCGTGTGCCGAGGGAGATGGGTGAGAAAAGCGCAGAAGCCATGGGGAGGTCAGCTGGAAGGAAGGGCGTCGGTCCGGCGCCCGATCTGGGATCGATTCAGTTTCGCGTGCGCGAGGCGAGCCATCCACCGTCGACGGCGATCACCTGCCCGTTCACATAGGCCGCATCCTCCGTGCAGAGGAACGCGATGACCGCCGCCACCTGCTCCGGTGTGCCGACGCGCGCGAGCGGGGTTCCGCCGATCATGGCCTTCCGGTAGCCCTCGTCGCCGTCCAGCCGCGCCGACGTCATCGGTGTGCGGATCACGCCCGGCGCCACTGCATTGACGCGCACGCCCTGGCTCGACAGGTCCGCGACCAGCTGGCGGGTCATCTGCGAGATGCCGGCCTTGCTGACCGCATAGGCTGTCGATGTCGGATAGCCGGTCTCGCCGAAAACGGAGGAGACATTGACGATGCTCGCATCGGGCCCGAGCAGCGGCAGCATGTCGCGGGTCAGCCGCAGCACCGCGCGAAGGTTGGTGCCCAGCACGCGGTCGATGAGCTCGTCGTCGCTTTCCGCGAGCGACCTGGCTGCACCGATGCCTGCGTTGTTGATCAGGCAATGCACGGGGCCCATCCGGCGGGCCTCGGCCACAACGCGTGCGGGGGCCTCGTGCGATGCCAGGTCGATTGCCAGGCGCTGCACCGGGAGCGCCTCGATGTCCTGCACATCGAGGTCGACCGCCAGCACCTGCGCGCCTTCCGCCAGGAAGCGCTCGACAGTGGCGCGGCCGATGCCGCGGTTGGCCCCGGTGATGACGGCCGTCTGCCCTCGCAGTCTCATGCGAGTCGCCCTCCGTCCACGGGAAGGGCCACGCCCGTCAGGTACGAGGCGCCGGGACTCGCGAGAAACAGCGCAGCCTCGGTGATCTCGTCGGCGCGGCCGAATCGGCCGGCGGGGATGCGCCGCAGGTACAAGGCCTCGCGTGCCCGCCGCTCCTCGGCATCGCCGGCGGCGCCGAAGGTCGCCTCGAGCATGGGTGTCTCGATCGAACCGGGGCACACGCAGTTGGCGCGAATGCCCTCGGCCGCATGCACGACGGCCAGGCTGCGCGTCAACATCACCACCGCGCCCTTCGACGCTGAATAGGGGCCCAGCGCCGTGCTGCCCGCGAGGCCGGCGGTGGAACCGAAGGTCACGATGCAGCCCTTCTTTCGGCGCAAGCGTGGCAGTGCATGCTTGACGGCGAGGAAGGTGCCGCGGACATTCACGTCGAAGATCCGGTCCCATTCCTCCACGTCGCAGTCCTCGATGGAGCTGCCGTTGCCGATGATGCCGGCCGCCGTCATGAGCACGTCCAGTTCTTCCGGCACGTCGCTGCTGCCCCAGGCCTCGGCGGTCTGTGCGGGCGAGGACGTATCGCACACGACGATGCGCGCCGCCGGTCCGATGCGATCGGCGGTATCCCGGAGCCCGCGTTCGCTCACGTCGATGAGGACCACGCGATGCGCGCCCTCCTGTGCCAGCCGGATCGCTGCATCGCGGCCGAGGCCGGAGGCGGCGCCCGTCACGACGGCTGACATCCCTTCGAAGCGTTCTTTCATGATGAAGACCAGGAGTTGAGAGGGTAGTGGGTACAGGCGGTGCCGCTGTTCGGGCGTTCAGCTCAGACTGCCGGCGTGGTCCTGCCAGATGCTGTCCTCGAGTTGCAGCGTGGTCGCCGCCGGATAGCTGCGGAGCCAGTAGTCCGCGCAGGCCTGGCTGGTGGGGTTCCACACGTCCCCGACGGTCCGCACGTGCGCGAGGAATCGATCCAGCATGCGCAGGCGGTGCAGCCAGCCCGAGTTCTTCGGATGGATGGTCATCTCGAAATATCGTCCTCGCTCATGCTGTGCGGCGAATTCGTGGTGCCAGTTGCGTGCCAGGAAGTCCGGGTTCTCCAGCCCCGAGCCTCGGCTCGGGTACATCATGAAGAACTGGTCGTCGAAGTGGTAGTAGTAGGGCAGTGCCAGGATGTTCTTGCGGCGCTCGAAGTCGACGACCCAGTAGTGCGGGATGTCGTCGGCCGGGCTGTTGCCCATGTAGGTGTAGCCCTCGTCGATCAGCAGCTCCATCGTCGAATCGCTGATCGTGCCCACCGCGAAAGCGTCGCCCGGTCGCGGCAGCGCGAACCATCCGGCCGGACGCACACCGGTCACGTCGGCCAATATGTGCGTCGCCTGTTGCAGGCGTGCCTGTTCCTCGGGCCTTGCGAGGGTGCTCACGTCCTCGTGCGCGAGACCTTGCGCGGCGATCTCGTGGCCGGCCGACAGGATCTTGCGAATCTTCTCAGGGTAAGCCTGCGCGACCACGGCGGGGACCGCGAAGGTGGCTGCGAAGCTGTGTTGAGCGAGACAGGCGAGCAGCGACTCGAGCCCCTCGGCCAGCGTGAAGTACGCGTCGCTGCTGTCCAGGTCCGCAGGGCGGATGCCGGCCGGTCCAGTCGCCACGCTGAGGTTGACCACGATCTTCACGCAGCATCGCGCGCCGCCGGGCCAGCGGATCGATGCGTCCGGCAGGCTCTTCTCGTCGGAGATGGTGTAGCCCTCTTTCCACGGCATGGCTTCGTGTCTCCGGGTTCAGAATTTCAGGGACCTGGGCGGAAAGTTCGCCAGCACGTACTGCGCCAAGGCCGCGCAGGTCGGAAACCAGACCCCTTCCTTGCCCTTCATGCGCTCGATCAGCTGCCCCAGCAGGCGAGTTCGCAACGCCCGGCCGGATACGAACGGATGCAGGCAGATGTTCAGGTAGCCGTTGCCCAACTCGTATTGCTGTTCGAACGCGTCCCACCACATGTCCATGATCCGTTCCGGGTCCGTCAGTCGCTGTGCCTGGGGCTCGCTCGTGAACCAGCCGAAGTTGTAGAACTGCGCGTCGTCGATCGAGAAGTGGAAGGGCAGGATCAACAGGCAGTTCTCCAACCTGTCGTCGGCCGCGTAGTAGGGAAGGCGGCTTGTCGTCTCCGCGCTGTTGTAGAGATAGCCTTCGTCCTTCAGGAATCCTTGCTCGTAATAGCTCCGGGTCCCGATGGGGCGCACGCCGCCGATGCGGGTGAGCGCGTCGGCGGTCCTGCGGATGTGGTCACGCTGGAGTTCCTCTTCCTTCGGCGTCAGGTGCTCCCACATGTGATCCGCCAGCTCGTGCCCGCTCGCAGCCGCGGCGCGCAGCGCCTGCGGGTAGAGCTCGCAGATCCTGCCCGGCGTGAAGAAGGTCGCCTTGACCCCGTGCGTGTCGAAGAGCTCGATCAAGCGCCAGATGCCCACGCGGCCGCCAAATTCGCCCTTGGCCTTCTGCATGGGCGGCTCGTCCAGCGCGCGGCGGTAGAGCATCGCGTCGAAGTCGGCAGTGAAGTTCACCGCGATCCGGATCCCGTCGGGATAGCGGAAGTTCTCGATGATCTCGTGGCGTGCCTCGAAGGCGCGGGCAGCGTCGCTCCAATCTTCAGCGCCGGAGCGGGACGAAGGGCCCGGGCCTGGCGTCATGTCGCGCTCGCGCCTGGAGGACGGCGGGCTACTTGAAGTAGATGTCATCGTATGGCGACAGGGCGCCCCAGATCGAGGTCGGCGGGTTGGCCATCCGGTTGGTCACCACCGTGCGGTAGCCCTGGGTGGTGAGAAAGGCCACGGGCAGCTCGTCGGTCACGATCTTCTGGAACTCTGCGTAGTCGGCCTTCCGCTTGGCCACGTCCACCTCCTTGCCGGCCTTCTCCAGCAACTCGTCGACCTTCGGATTCTTGTAGGACTGCGTGTTGGACCAGACGATCGGCTTGATGTTGCTCGACAGGTAGGTCCGATGCACGCCGATCACGGGATCGCCCCAGTTGAAGGTGCCGTCGATCGAGACATCGAAGTCGTGGTCCGCCATCCGCTTGGCCCAGGTCGGGAAGTCCGGCTGCGGCCGGATCTCGACCGTGATGCCGATCTTCTTCAGTTGCGAGCGCAGGTACTCCGCGCCGTTCTTCGACCATTCGTCGGCACCAGGAAAGTAGTCCATGGTGAGCTTGAAGCGTTCGCCGCCCGGGCCCGCCTTGTAACCGGCGTCGTCGAGCATCTGCCCCGCCTTCTTCAGGTCCAGCGGGTAGCGCACCAGGTCCTTGGTCGCGAAGGGGCTGGAGGGATGCAGTGGCCCCTCGAGCGGCTCGGCGTAGCCGCCCTGCAGCGCCTTGGCGATGAACTTGCGGTCGATGGCCGTGGCAATCGCCTTGCGCACCGCGACGTCCGAAAACGGCTTGCGCGTCAGATTGAAGGCGAGCCAGGTGACGCCGCCGAATCCTTCGTAGCCCTTCGACAGGACGGCCACCTTGTTGTTGTCCGCGAGCCGGTTCAGGTTGGCCGGCTTGGAGGCGAAGGGCATCATCTGCGCGTCGCCGCGCTCGAGCCCCAGCGTGGCGGTGGTCGCATCGCTCGACATTGCCACGATCACCTTGTCGAGATAGGGCTTGCCCTCGAGAAAGAACTTGTCGAACTTCTCCAGCACGATCCGGTCGTTCGGCTTCCATTCGACCAGCTTGAACGGACCCGACCCGACCACGTCGGCGCTGTTGCGGGGGTGCGTCTTCAAGTCCCGCCCATCGCCGTAGATGTGCTTGGGCATGATCGGGCAGAGCGCAGGCGACATCGCCAGCAGGATTGCGGGATGCGGTGAGCGCAGCCGGACGATCGCGGTGTGCGGATCGGGCGTATCGACCTTCTCCACCGGCGCCAGCATGGTGTTGAAGGGGTGATTCGCCTTGATGGCCATGATCGAGAAGGCGACGTCGGCCGATGTGACCGGCTGGCCATCGTGGAACACCGCGTTCTTGCGCAGGTTCAGCGTGAGCGAGAGGCCGTCGGCCGACAGGGACCATTTTTCGGCCAGGTACGGCTGCGGGTTCCACTTGTCGTCGAAGCGCAGCGGGCTGGCGAATAGCTGGGTCGACGGAATGCCGGTGGCCCACCCCGACTGCACCGCCCCATTCAGGTGGCGCGGCGAATCGATGGTTGCAACCACCAGCGTCCCGCCCTTCTTGATGTCCTGGGCAGCGGCGGGAAGGACGCACGCGGCCGAGGCGATGGCCAGCGTGGACAGGACGAGCGACGCGCGGCGCGTCAGGGAACGGTTCAGCATGTACATCCTCATGTCGTGAAAGTGCTTTCTGCCTCCGGCCATCGGCCGTCAGCCCTCAGGCCGACAGCGCAGCCGGTGCCTCGTAGCTCAGGGATCGATCGAGCGTTGCATCTTCGTCCAGTGGGTAGATGGGGCGTCGCAAGTGGGTGAAAGGAAATTGGGTGTAGTCGGAACTGCAGACCCCGGGCCCCGCGACCATCAGGATGTGCTTCGCCCCCTGCTCGAAGCCGGCGCGGAAATGCTGGCGCGACTTGATCAGCACGTAATGCGCCGCCATCGGGTCGAGCCCCGCATGCGTGAACACGCCGGTGTCGAAGGGCTCCTGGGGCTTCTCGCACACCATGACCGACACGCCGCGCACGTCGATGACCGCGGTGCGTCCGAGGCTCAGCTGCATGCCCGTGAACATCGGGCCGGTGACGCGGTAGCGGCCGTCCGTGATGCAGCGGACGCGGCCGCTGAGCCTCAGGGGCTCGCCCTCGAGGTTCAAGGCCGGCGTGTCGGTCTTTCCACCCACATCCACGGTCACCTCCCGGCCCTCGCCGGCTTCAATGATCTTCGCCACGGCTTGCGGGTCCCAGAAGGGACCTGCGATGACCTGCTCCAGGCCTTGATGCAGCACCTCGCGCAGCACACGCATGTTGTCCGTCGGGCCCCCGGCACCGCAGTTGTCGCCGTGGTCGACCAGCAGCACCGGCCCCTCTTGCAACGTCCTTGCATGGGCGATGGTGTGTTCCAGCGGCTCGCTGGTATAGACGAACTCCTGGCGCCGGGACCAGGCCTGAGCGGCCAGTTCGTCCATCAGGCGTCGTGCCGCGTCCATGCGTCCGGCATCTGCCACGATCACGATGCCGAGGCCCACGTGCGGGATGTCCGCCAGCGGAAAGCCTCCGAAGACCGACGCATTCAGGACTTCACCTTCAAGCTCTGCGGCCATCGCGCGATCCATGATGTCCTTCATCGGCTGCCGGCTCGGCGCCTGGCAGAGCATGTGGGTGAGCATCGGCAGCGTGCGCCACAGGATGCGAGGCGCCGCTTCCCCGCGCAAGCTCGCCATCAGCGTGCGCGCCGCGCGAACGCCGGTCTCGTACATGTCCGTATGCGGATAGGTGCAGTAGCCCGCGATCACTGTCGCATGGCCCACCAGCTCGGCGCTGAGATTGGCGTGGAAGTCCAGGGCCACTGCGATCGGCACCCTCGGGGCTGCCATGCGAATCCTGCGCAGGAGTTCGCCTTCGGCGTCGGGAAACCCATCGGCCACCATGGCGCCGTGCAGGTCCAGCATCACGGCGTCGCAGCCTTGCTCCACCGCCGCCAGGATAGTCCGGGCCATCGACTCGAATGCCTGCGCGGTCACAGTCCCGCTGGGGACTGCGTTGGCCAGCAGCGGCATCACCACCTCGCCGCCCTGAGCGCGTGCGATATCGATGAACGCGGCGGCGGCACAGGCCGTTTCCCTGCAAGCCTGAATCGCTGCCTCCCCATAGGCCGGGCCGTCGGCGCCAGTGCCTCGGGAGAACGCGCTCAGCGGCGTCGGGATCGGCGAGAAGGTATTGGTTTCATGCCGCATGACGGCAACGACAAATCTCATGGGGCCTGACTTCAGCGAGGAATGAGCCGCAGTCTAGGATGAGTCCAACGCAACCAAAAGTGAGATATTCTGCAGGAGAGTTGAGTGTTTGGTTAACATTCGAAAGCCTCTCGCCCATCGACTCCCATGCCCTCCGATGTCTCGGTTCACGCGCTCATCGCGCGCCTCAAGCTGCGCCACCTGCGGGTGATGGTTGCGCTCAGCGAACTCGGCAGCCTCGCGCGCGTTGCGGAGCAGTTCCACATCAGCCCGGCCGCCATCTCGAAAACACTGGCCGAGGTCGAGGACATCGCCGGCGCCGAGCTTTTCGAACGCGGCCGTCGCGGCATGCATCCGACCGAGGTGGGACAGGAGGTCATCCGTTGCGCCACCTTCGTCAATGCCCAGCTGATGCAGATGGCGGAGTTCTTGCAGTCGACCCGCGAAGGCACGCGGGGCCGGCTGAGCATCGCGTTTCGCACGCTCTCGGTGCAGCCGCTGCTCGCGCAAGCCGTGTGCGAATTCCACGAGGCGAATCCGCTCGTCAGCGTCAACGTGACCGAAGGCGCGGTCGGTGACCTGATCGACCAGATCACCGAAGGCGAACTCGACCTTCTGTTCGCTTACGAAGATCCGCGCTTCGAACGGAGCGACTTGCTGAGCACGCCCGTCGTCGACGGGCAGCGGCTGGTCATCGTCGCGGGCGTCCATCACCCCTTGCTCCAGCGCCCGAATGTCAGCGCCGGGCAGTTGACGCAGCAGCAATGGCTCCTTCCTGCATGGGGTTCGCGGCTGCAGCATCACCTGGAGGCCTCCTTCCATGCCCACAACCTGACGCCGCCGACCCGCGGCATCCGCACCAGCGACGTACCCATGACGCTTTACGTGCTGCGCAATGCGAACTTCCTCGCGGTGCTGCCGGTCCGTATCGCGGCGCAACTGGTTTCGGCGGGCGTGGCGAAGACGCTGCGCTTCAACCTCGCCAGCCGCGTCGAGCCCGTGGTCGTCGTCCGCAACGCAGTGCTGAAGCCGCGCAGATCGGCCGCGGTCTTCCTCGACTTCATCATGCGTCGGGCGATCGATACCGGGGTGCTCACGGCAGATTCGCGCACCGAGACGAGCTCTGGCGAAAACGGCAGCGTCGACGGGCATGAACGCTGACGGGCGGTGGCTGCCGTACCGGGAAAACCCTGCCGATTGACCGCAGCCGCCGAACAATGCGGCCCGCCTTTGGTACCTACCGTCGGCGACCCTTGCTTCCTACAGTTCGTTCCATCGCAGCAGCGCTGCAACGACGACCCCAGGAGACAAGCCCATGACAGCCACCGCCTACCAGACCCGCTTCGGTTCGCTCAAGCAATACGACAGGGGTCACGTCGAGCCCATCGCCGATGACGTCAAGCACTACGCGATGTCCAATTGCTTCGACATCGCGAGCAAGAGCCAGCCCTACGAGAAGGTCGTGTTCGGTCAGAACCAGATCTACGTCCTCGAGACGTTGCGCGCCGAAGGCAGCTCGCCCTGGTACACCTGCGCGCACGACGAGTTCGCGCTCGTGATGGACGGCGAGGTCGAGGTGCACCTGGTCAAGCTCGACGCGGCCCAGGCCGTCGCCGATGAAGAGAAGAACGGCGCGGTGCTCGTCAAGGGTGAACCCCGGGGCCAGAAGATGGGGTGGATGAAGCTCACACGCGGCCATCAGGGCCTCCTGCCGAAGAACACCGCCTACCAGTTCCGCAGCGTCGGCGACCCCGGCGTGATCGTGCTGCAAACCTGCAAGGGCGATCTCTCCGTCGAGAAGTGGGCCGACATCTGCCAGACCCACTGAACCGAACTTCGAGGAGTCCCACCATGAACGCACCCGCAGAGCTCGCCAACGTCTTCGCGTCGCAACCGGACGCCACGCTCGGCTACAAGACATTCACGCTCGGCAGCTTCGGCTTCCGCCGCGACGAGTACTTCGCGCATATCACCTGGAAAACCCGCGACGGCCGCCCGATGAGCCACACCATGGACGCCGGCAACTACCTGCGCGCCCTGATGCGCGACGTGGCCTGGGGCTTCTTCTATGGATGGGTCAACTTCGACGACGTGGTCGGCACCGTCAACCACTACCAGTCGGTCGACCTCTACGCCGGCAGCTACAACGGCACCATGAAGGAAGCCGGTATCGACCTGCTGGAGAACTTCCCCACCGCCCAGATCCGCGCCACCTTCGAAGCCATGCTCGACGACTGGACCAACGAGAGCTTCGACCCCTTCTCCGCGCCGCAGGAAACCGGCTCCCCCTATGGCCGCAAGAACGGCAACAACACCGCCAAGATCACCCGTGCCCGCGAGCTCGCCAAGCGCTGCGTGGGCCTGAAGGACGACCTGCGGCTGCGCAGCGACGATACCGGCGCACCCGTGAACCGCGCATTTGCCGATGTGCCGCAGGGCCAGCCCGAGCTGCACCCCGAGCCGGGCTTCGAGAACGAAGTCCATGCCTTCAACCTCTTCGGCTTCCTGAGCCGTTCGCAGGTCACGTGGAACCCGAGCTTCACTTCGGTCGTCAAGCACAGCTTCATGTGCCCGACCACGGAGGAGCACATCCTGCCGATCATCCACGGCAACGATCGCGTCGAATGGTTCTTCCAGATGACCGACGAGATCCACTGGGACTGCGGCGACAAGAACACCGGCCGCCCCATGGCCCGCGTGATCATGAAGGCCGGCGACATGGCCGCCATGCCCGCCTACTGCCGCCACCAGGGCTTCAGCCCGAAGCGCTCGATGCTGCTGGTGTGGGAGAACGGCTCGCCGAGCCTGGTCTACGAGATCCAGAAGGGCGAGAGCCCGGAGATCCCCGTGAGCTTCTAAGGCGATAACGCGCCGCACTTGCGGCGCGTCCTTCTGAGCTTCGCTTCCTTCAGCTTCGCTTCCTTCTTGAGGAGACAACAAATGGCAGACCGAATCCGGTCCGATGCCGGGGCGAAATCGCGCCGGCGATTCATGCAGCAAGCCGGCGCGGGCTCGGCAGCCGTGGCGGCAGCGACCCTGGGGCTCGCATCGCAAGAGGCCGACGCGGCAACGGCTCCCGCATTCGACGCCACCTACGACATCGTCGTCGCCGGCAGTGGCGCCGGCGGGCTGGCCTCGGCGTTGTTCGCGCGCTGGCAGGGCAACAGCGCGGTGATCCTGGAGAAGGCCGGCAGCATCGGCGGCACCACCGCCAAGGCCGCCTTCTGGTACTGGGTGCCGAACAACGAGGCCATGAAGAAGGCGGGCATCGCCGACCCCAAGCCCGACTTCCTGAAGTACGTCGCGCGGCTGTCGAACCCGCAGGGCTACGACCCGGACCATCCGCGTTACGGCTTCACGCAGTGGGAGTACGACATGTGCTCCGCCTTCTACGACAGCGCCTCGCCCGCGGCAGAACTGCTTGCGGCCAAGGGCGCGCTGCCCTACCGCCACGTGGCCGACGTGCCCGACTACTTCGCCGAGCTGCCCGAGAACAAGGCGCCCAAGGGCCGCGTGCTGGTGCCCAGCGAGGCGATCCCCAGCATGGCCGACGGCGGCCTGGTGGCAGTGCGCACGATGTCGACCAAGGCGCGGCAGGACGGCATCCCGATCCGCACCGGCATGCGTGTCACGAAGATCCTGCAGGACAAGAGCGGCCGCGTGATCGGCGTCGAGGCCAGGGACGAGCTCGACGCGACCGTGCGCCTTCGTGCCCGCAAGGCGGTGATCTTTGCCACCGGCGGCTTCACCCACAACGTCGAGCTGCGCAGGAACTTTCTCAACGGCCCGATCTTCGGCGGCTGCGCGGCACCGAGCAACGAAGGCGACTTCGTCCCGATCGCCGGCGCCCTGGGCGCGCAGCTGCGCAACATGAACTACGCCTGGACCTGCCCCATCCCGCTGGAGAAGGCCGTTGCAAGGGACGGCTCCATCTCCGGCATGTTCTCGGTGGCCGGCGACTCCATGCTCTTCGTCAACAAGTACGGCCGGCGCAACGTCAACGAGAAGCTGCAGTACAACGAGCTGGCCCAGACCTTCTTCGAATGGGATGGCGCCAAGGCCGAGTACCCCAACCTCGTGCGCATCGCGGTCTGGGACGAGCGCTCACAGCAGAATTCGGCCAGCGCGGAGTACGGCCGGTTGATCGTGCCGCCCGGCACCGACGACCGCCACGTGATCAAGGGCGCAACGCTGGCCGAGCTGGCGCGCGGCATCGACGAGCGCTTCGTCAAGTACGCGAGCGTGGTCGGGGGCGCGCGGCTCGCGCCCGAGTTCCTGCCCAACCTGCAGGCCGCCATCGCGCGCTTCAACCAGTTCGCGAAGACCGGCAAGGACCTGGACTTCCACCGCGGCGAGCGCGTCGTGGAGCAGCTCTTCAACGGCGACGTGAAGGCGGAGCCCGGCCGCAGCAATCCGACGATGTGGCCGCTGGCCGATGCCGGCCCGTACTACGCGGCGCTCGTGGTGGCCGGCACGCTGGACACCAAGGGCGGTCCCAAGACCGACACGAACGGCCGTGTGCTCGACGCCCGCGAGCAGCCGATTCCCGGGCTCTACGGCGTGGGCAACTGCGTCGCCTCGGCATCGGGCCGCGCCTACTGGGCGGGCGGCGCAACCCTGGGTCCGATCATCGCCTTTGCCTATCGCGCGGCGAACGCGGCCCATGCCGAGGGCAGGGGGGCTGCATGAAGACCTCGCTGCTGCTGCCGCTCGCTGCGTTTCTCTTGCTCGCCGCGAGCCTTGCACAAGCACAGTCACCCGGCCAGCGCCTCGCGCAGTCGGCCTGCACGCAATGCCATAGCTTCGGCAAGGGCGAGCCGAACGGCGTCGGTCCCAATCTCTACGGCCTGCTCGGCAAGCCTGCCGCGGCGAGCCCCGGCTTCACCTATTCGAAGCAGTACCTCGATGCGATGAAGGGCAAGACCTGGGACCGGACGCTGCTCGACAAGTGGCTCGCCGACACCCAGGCCCTCGCGCCCGGCAGCACGATGGCCTATTTCCAGGACGACCCGAAGAAGCGCGCCGCGCTCATCGAGTACATGCAGTCACTCAAGTGAAAAAAGGAGATCCACCATGGCCCTCACCCGTCAAACCATGACCGACGAGCAACGCAAGTCGGTGGCGCTCGAATACCTCAAGGCCTACGACAACGGCGGCGTCACCTCCACCGGCGGTTCCATCCTCGACCTGTTCGCGAGCGATGCGCAGGTCTACTTTCCCAAATGGGGGCTGGCCAATGGCAAGGACGAGATCGGCAAGCTCTTCGGCGAGGTCGGCAGCCGCGGCAAGGCCATCCGCCACGACTACGCCGGCTTCAACTGGATCTTCACCGGCACCGACCTGTTCGCCTGCGAAGGCACGAGCTCCGGCGAGCACGCGGATGGTCCCTGGCGTGCCGGCGTTCCCGAGTGGGGCGCGGGCCGCTGGTGCGATGTGTTCGAGGTGCGCGACTTCCTCATCCAGCGCTGCTTCATCTATCTCGACCCCGACTATGCCGGCAAGGACACCACGCGCTATCCCTGGCTGGCCGGCAACCCTGCCAACAGCTGAAGTTGGCGATAGGGAGCGCTTCTCATCATGAATCTTGCAGACATCCAGCGAGCCGCCGGCCTCGAGACGCCGATCCGCCACCAGCTCTTCATCGACGGCCGCTTCGTCGATGCCGAGTCCGGCGAAACGCTCGCCACCCTCAACCCGCACGACAACTCGACGATTGCCCAGGTGGCGCTGGCCGGCAAGGCCGACGTCGACAAGGCCGTGGCCGCAGCAAAGCGCGCGTTCCCGGCATGGAGCCGCATGGCCGCGGCCGATCGCGGCCGCATCCTGTTGAAGCTTGCCGACCTGATCGAAGCCAACACCGAGGAGCTGGCCCGGCTCGAGTCGCTGGACACCGGCCATCCCGTGCGCGACTCGCGCCGCCTCGACGTGCCGCGCACCGCGGCGTGCTTCCGCTACTTCGGCGGCATGGCAGACAAGTTCCAGGGCGAGACCATTCCGGTGGAAGCGGGCTTCCTCAACTACACCTTGCGCGAGCCGGTCGGCATCGTCGGCCAGGTGGTGCCGTGGAATTTCCCGCTGATGTTCACCAGCTGGAAGATGGCGCCCGCCCTCGCGGCCGGCAACTGCGTCGTGATGAAGCCGGCCGAGATCACGCCGCTCTCGTCGCTGAAGATCGTCGAGCTGATGGCCGAGGCCGGCATGCCCGAAGGCGTGGTCAACATGCTGCCGGGCCTGGGCAGCGTTGCGGGTCAGTACATCGCCGAGCATCCGGAGATCGCCAAGATCGCCTTCACCGGCAGCACTGCCACCGGAAGGCGCATCGTCCAGGCCAGTGCCGGCAACCTCAAGAAGGTGCAGCTGGAGCTGGGTGGCAAGGGCCCCAACATCGTGTTCGACGACGCCCACCTGCAGGCCGCCATCAACGGCAGCGCGTGGGCCATCTTCCACAACCAGGGGCAGGCCTGCATCGCGGGCTCGCGCCTGATGCTGCACGAGAGGATTGCCGACGCCTTTCTCGACAAGTTCATTCCGCTGGCGCAGTCGATTCGCCTGGGCAACCCGCTGGACGACGCCACCGAGATGGGGCCGCTCACCAGTGCCCAGCATCGCGAGCGCGTGCTGAGCTACGTCGAAGTCGCGAAAGGCGAGGGCGGCGAGGTGCTCGCCGGCGGCAAGTCGCCGGGCGGCGACCTGGCCGGCGGCTGCTATGTCGAACCGACGGTGGTGCGTGCCAGGTCCTTCCAGGACCGCGTGGCGCAGGAAGAGGTCTTCGGCCCCTTCGTCACCGTGCTCACCTTCAAGGACGACGAGGAGGCGCTGCGCATCGCCAACGGCACCGACTACGGCCTCGGCAGCGGCCTGTGGACCACCGATCTCCAGCGGGCCCACAAGGTTGCACGCGACCTGCACGCAGGCATGGTGTGGATCAACAGCTACAAGCGCGTGAACCCGGGCTCGCCCTTCGGTGGCGTGGGCCAGAGCGGCTACGGTCGGGAGATGGGCTTCGACGCGATGCGCGAGTACACGCAGGTCAAGAGCGTGTGGGTCAATGTCGATGCGCAGATTCCGCCGCACTTCGTGCGATGAGCCCGTCGTGGACCGAAGAGAATTCGACGGCCGCGCGGTCCATCCGCCGGCCTGAGTTCGAACATCCACCAAGGAGAAAGGCGACGATGCGCGACTTCATCTACACCAGCCAGCCGCAACGCGTGGTCTTCGGCGCCGGCAGCCTCGCACACCTGGGCCGCGAGATCGAGGCATTGGGGGCGCGTCGTGCGCTGGTGCTGTCCACGCCCGAACAGCGCGGGCAGGCCGAGCGCGTGGCGGATCTCCTCGGCGCGCAGGCCGCGGGCATCTTCGACCGCGCCGTCATGCATGTGCCGATCGAAACCGCGCGCGAGGCCCGCGAGGTCGCGCGCCAGCTCGGCGCCGATTGTGCGGTGGCGATCGGCGGCGGCTCCACCACCGGCCTCGGCAAGGCCATTGCGCTCGACTCGGGCCTGCCGATCCTGGCGATTCCCACGACCTACGCGGGCAGCGAGATGACACCCATCTACGGCCTGACCGAGGCGGGCCTCAAGAAGACCGGCAAGGACCCGCGGGTGCTGCCGCGCACCGTCATCTATGACCCCGAACTCTCGCGCAGCCTGCCCGTGAGCCTGAGCGTCACCAGCGGCATCAACGCCATTGCGCACGCGGCCGAGGGCCTGTATGCGCAGGACAGCAACCCGGTGATGGACCTGATGGCCGAGGAGGGCATCGCGGCCATTGCGCGAGCGCTGCCGGCGATCCGGCGCAGCCCGGAGGACATCGAAGCGAGGTCCGATGCGCTGTACGGCGCCTGGCTGTGCGGCACCGTGCTGGGCAATGTCGGCATGGCGCTGCACCACAAGCTGTGCCACACGCTGGGCGGCAGCTTCAACCTGCCGCATGCGGAGGTGCATACGGTGGTCCTGCCGCATGCGATTGCCTTCAACGCCGAAGCGGCGCCGCGCGCGATGCAGCGCATCGCCCGCGCGCTCGGCACCGCGAACGCAGCCGATGGCCTGCAGGCACTCGCACGCGACAACGGCGCACCTGTCGCGCTGAAGGACATCGGCATGAAGGAAGCCGACCTGGACCGCGCCGCCGAGCTCGCGGTGAGCAATCCCTACTGGAACCCGCGCCCCTTCGGCCCGGCCGAGCGCGATGCGATCCGCGCGCTGCTGCAGCGTGCCTACGTGGGCGCGCCGCCCGGCTGAAGACATCCACCTGGTTTTGTGCAGGCAGACAACGAAGAAGGAGACAACCATGACCCTCAATCGCAGGCAGTTCACCCAGGCCGCTGCAGCGCTGGCCGCCGGCGGCGCCGCGCCGCTGGTGTTCGCCGCCGACACGCTCAAGATCGGCTACGTTTCGCCGCAGACCGGCCCGCTCGCGCCCTTCGGCGAGGCCGACAAGTGGGTCATCGACCAGATGAAAATGGCCTTCAAGGACGGCATCGCCATCGGCGGCAGGAAGTACGCGGTGCAGATCGTGCTCAAGGACAGCCAGTCCAACCCCAATCGTGCCGGCGAGGTCGCCAACGACCTGATCCTCAAGGACAAGGTGGCGCTGGTGCTGACCGCCGGCACGCCCGAGACGGCCAACCCGGTGAGCGATGCCTGCGAACTCAACGAGGTGCCCTGCGTGTCCAGCGTGGTGCCCTGGCAGCCCTGGTTCTTCGGGCGCAAGGGCGATCCGGCCAAGGGCTTCGCCTGGACCTACCACCTGTTCTGGGGGCTGGAGGACGTCATCGCCAACTTCACGAACGGCTGGAAGACGGTCAGTACCAACAAGAAGGTGGGCGGGCTCTTCCCCAATGATGGCGACGGCAACGCCTGGGGCGACAAGGAGCTCGGCTTCCCCAAGCCCTTGTCGCAGATGGGCTTCACGCTCACCGACCCGGGCCGCTTCCAGAACGGCACGCAGGACTTCAGCGCGCAGATCGCGGCCTTCAAGCGCGACAACGTCGAGATCGTGACCGGCGTGGTGATCCCGCCCGATGCCAAGACCTTCCTGACGCAGGCACGGCAACAGGGCTTCAGGCCGAAGGTCATCACGCTGGGCAAGGCGCTCCTCTTCCCGGGCGCGATCGAGGCGCTGGGCGAGCTCGGCAACGGCCTTTCGACCGAAGTGTGGTGGAGCCCTTCGCATCCGTTCACGTCCAGCCTGACGAAGCAGAGCGCCAAGTCGCTGGCCGAAGCCTACGAGGCCGGCGCGAAGAAGCAGTGGACGCAACCCATCGGCTTTGCGCATGCGCTGTTCGAGGTGGCGGCGAATGCGCTCTCGCGGGCCAGGTCGACCCAGGCCAGCGACGTGCGCGACGCAGTCGCGGCCACCTCGCTCGACACGGTGGTCGGGCCGGTGAAGTGGGGCGGCCAGGGCCCGTTCAAGAACGTCAGCAGGACGCCGCTGGTGCTGGGCCAGTGGAACAAGGGCCAGAAGTACAAGGTCGAGCTGAGCATCGTCAACAACGAGGCCGCGAAGAACATTCCTGCCGTCGGTACATTGCAGCTCCTGTCATGACGCTTCTCGCCCTGCATGGCGTGCGCAAGTCCTATGGCGCGCTCAAGGTCACAGACGACATCACGCTTGCAGTGGCCGAGGGCGAAACGCTGGGCATCCTCGGGCCGAACGGCGCGGGGAAGACCACGCTGTTCAACCTGATCTCGGGCGACGTTCGCGTCGATGCCGGGCGCGTGGAATACGAAGGGCGCGACGTGACCAGGCTCAAGCCGCACCAGCGCTGCCATGCCGGCATCGGCCGCAGCTACCAGGTGCCGCAGCCCTTCGGGAACATGAGCGTGTTCGAGAACCTGGTCACTGCCGCCTGCTTCGGCGGTGGGCAGCCCGAGCGCGAAGCGTGGGAGACCGCGCACGAGGTACTGGCGGAGACGGGGCTGATGGCGCATGCGAACAAGCCCGCCGGCGGGCTGACGCTGCTGGACCGCAAGCGCCTCGAACTGGCGCGGGCGCTTGCGACGCGGCCGAAGCTGCTGCTGCTGGACGAGATCGCCGGCGGGCTGACCGAGCCCGAGGCGAGGCAACTCGTGGAAGAGCTGAAGCGGATCAAGGCGCGCGGCGTGACGATGATCTGGATCGAGCACGTGGTGCATGCGCTGCTGTCGCTGGCCGATCGGCTGTTCGTCATCAACTTCGGGCAGAAGCTGGCGGAGGGGGAGCCGCGCGCAGTCATGAGCGATGCCGAGGTGCGGCGGGTCTACATGGGGATGGAAGCATGAGCGCGTTGCTCGAAGCCCGAGCCCTCCAGGCCTTCTACGGCGACGCCCAGGCCTTGTTCGGTGTCGATGTCTCGCTCGCCCAGGGCGAACTGGTCGCGATCATCGGCGCCAACGGCGCGGGCAAGTCCACGCTGCTCAAGTGCCTGACGGGCCTGGTGCGCGCCCCGCGCGAGGCGGTGCGCTTCAAGGGCGAGTCGATCGGCAGCCTGCCGCCCGGCGAGATCGTCAAGCGCGGGCTGGCGATGGTGCCTGAGGGGCGCCGCCTTTTCCCCAGCCTCAGCGTCGAGGAGAACCTGCTGATCGGCGGCCTCGCCGGCCGCAAGGGCCCTTGGAACCTGCAGCGCCTCTACGGCTTGTTTCCGATCCTGGCCGAGAGGCGCCACGACCCCGGCACCGCGCTGTCGGGCGGACAGCAGCAGATGGTCGCGCTCGGCCGCGCGCTGATGAGCAACCCCGAACTGCTGTTGTGCGACGAACTCTCGCTCGGCCTGGCGCCCATCGTGATACGCGAGATCTACGCCGCCATGCCCGCGATCACCGGCGAGGGCATGACGGTGGCGATCGTCGAACAGGACGTCACCATGGCCCAGCGCGTGTCGCAGCGCATCTACTGCCTGCAGGAGGGTCGCGTCTCGCTCACCGGCCGTTCCGACGCGCTGTCGCGCGAGCAGATCTCGCAGGCCTACTTCGGCGTCTAGGAGCGGACCATGATCGAAACCACCCTCCAGGGAATTCTCCTCGGCGGCTTGTACACGCTGTTCGCACTTGGTCAATCGCTGATGTTCGGCGTCATGCGCCTGACCAACACCGCGCAGGGCGACTTCATCATTCTTGGCGCGTTTGCTGTCGTTGCCGGCACCACGCTGGTGGGCGGCGCGCCCCTCATGGTCGCGTTGGGCGTGCTCCCGTTGGCCTTCGGCTTCGGCTACGCACTGCAGCGCTACGTGCTCAACGGCACGCTGGGCAAGGACCCGCTGCCGTCGCTGGTCGTGACCTTCGGGCTTTCGATCGTGATCCAGAACCTCCTGCTGGAACTGTTCTCTGCCGACCCGCGATCGATCGAGACCGGAGGCCTCAACGCGCAGGGCCTCGCGCTCGGCAGTTCGCTCTCGGTGGGCGTGCTGCCGCTGGTGATCCTCGCCGTGGCGGTCGCCGCCACCGCCGCGTTGCAGTGGCTCTTCGCGCGCACCGCGCTGGGCCGCTCCTTTCGCGCCGTGTCGGACGACCGCGAGATCGCCGAGCTGATGGGACTGGACGCCCGGAAGGTCTATGCCTTCGCGACGGCCATCGCCTTCGTGCTGATCGCCGTCGCCGGTGCGCTGCAGGGCATGCGCACCACCGTCTCGCCTTCGGACGGTCCGCTGCTGCTGCTCTTTGCCTTCGAGGCGGTGATCATCGGCGGCATGGGCTCGTTCTGGGGCACGCTGGCCGGCGCGATGATCCTGGGGATCACGCAGCAGATCGGCTTCAGGCTCGATCCGGGCTGGGGCATCTGGGTCGGGCACATCGTGTTCCTGATCGTGCTCGTCCTTCGGCCGCAGGGCCTGTTTCCCAAGACACGAGGCTGATGTCATGACCCGGAACCCGCCCCTCGCTGCAAGCTCCAGCACCACGCTGTCGGCATTCGATGTGGTGCGCAGCACCGCTGCGAGCCGCGCTGCGCTGGGTGCGGGTATCGTGCTCGTCCTGATCGCCGCCACCCTGCCTTTCTGGGGCGAATCCAGCTGGATGCGCGAGTTCGTCGAGATCGCGTGCTACCTCATCTTCGCGATCATGTGGAACCTGCTCGCAGGCTACGGCGGCATGGTCAGCATCGGACAGCAGGCCTTCTTCGGCTTCGGTGGCTACGTGATGCTCATGCTGGGCAACTTCGCGGGGGTGAATCCCTTCATCGCCATTCCCCTCGGCGCGCTGGCCGCGGCGCTGGTGGCGGTGCCGGTGTCGTTCGTCGCGTTCCGGCTCTCCGGCGGCTACTTCGCGATCGGCACCTGGGTCATTGCCGAGGTGTTCCGGCTCAGCTTCGCCAACGTCTCGGCCGTGGGCGGCGGATCGGGAACCACCCTCACCGCGCTGCGCGGCATCGGGAAGTCAGCGCGCGAGAGCGTCACCTACTGGATGGCGCTGGCCTGCGTGGTGGCGGCTGTCGCGCTGGTGTACCTGTTTCTTCGCAGCAAGCGCGGCCTGGCCTTGCTCGCGATTCGCGACAACGAGGTGGCCGCCGAATCGCAAGGCATTCCGGTGGCGCGGATGAAGCTCGCGGTCTACGTGGTCGCGGCCTTCGGCGCCGGTCTCGCCGGCGCGCTCTACTTCGTGGGCAACCTGCGCATCAGCCCCGACGCAGCCTTCAGCGTGAACTGGACCGCCTTCGCGATCTTCATGGTGGTGATCGGCGGCATCGGGCGCATCGAGGGGCCGCTGGTGGGTGCGTTGCTTTTCTGGGGGCTCAACAAGTTCCTGAGTGACTACGGGACGTGGTACCTGCTGGGCCTGGGGCTGCTGGCGATCGTGGTGACGATCTTCTTCAAGCAGGGGCTTTGGGGCTTCGCGCAACGGCGCTGGGGGTGGTCGCTGTTTCCGACGCAGCGGGTGCTGAGGGGCAACTGAGTAGCCACCTGCCGCCGCAACGCCCAGGTGCGCCCTCGCGGATCTGTGGCACGCATGCCACTGAGGATCGTGTTGTTTTGCACGCTTTGGCCGCATGCCTGCGTCCGGCAGGCAGGACGTGACTTTCGCCACTTCCGCGCGCCGCCTCTGAGGCGTTCAATGTCCTGACCGCCCTCACCGAGGCCCGTCATGATCACCACCCTGTTGAGCTCCTGCTTCCGCCTCTGGCGCCGCCCCGCAACGCGGCGGCAGCGCCTCGACGTCTTCGCCCATGCGCACGGCCAGACCATGCTGCTCGATTGCGAGCGGCACCAGCGAGGCTGGTCGGGCGTGGTGAAGATCCGCGAGGCCTCGCAGGAGCGCATCGTTCACGTCTGCGCCGAGCTGCGCAGCACGGCCGACGATGCACTGGGCGATGCGGAGCACGCCGCGCAGCGGCTCGCCCTGATGTTCGTGCAATGAGGCGCCGCCTGCAGCCCTGATGCGGGGCGCCTTTGCGCATCAGCCCAGCAGACCCAGCATCGCCGCCCGCACCGTGGCGGCTGTCTTGTTGGCCGACCTGAGCTTGGAGATCGCGTTCTTCACGTGATAGTTCACGGTGTCGATCGAGATCCGGAGGATGTCCGAGGTTTCCTGGGTGGTCTTTCCGTCGGCCGTCCATCTGAGAATCTCGATCTCGCGCTCCGTCAGCGGTTTCTCGGGCGACGGGTTCATTTGCGGGACGAGCACACGGGAGAACGCCACGTGGGAAGCATGGGCCAGCCATCGCATGCGCAGCTCCTTCGCGTGCAGTTCATTCGCGGTGAGTGGCGGCGTCGATCTCGACAGCGTGAGCATGCCGCCGACGCCGTGGCTGTCCAGGCTCGACTGGGCCCACCCATGGCACAGGCCGAATGAGCGCGCTTCCGCCCACATGGCAGGGACGTCGGCGAAGAGCGCATCGCTCCAGATGATCGGCGTGCGGCTGTGTCGCGCGTGCCGCACTACCGGGTCGAGGCCCAGGTAGCCCGCTTCCTCGTAGCGGCGGCGCCATGCCGGCGGATGGTTGTCGAGCATGACGACCTTCGGATTGGTGAGGGGCAGCGGCGCGCGCAGGCCATAGGCGCAATGCTCGAATCCCAACTGGTTCGCCTCGGCGAGCACCCGCGCGAATATCCGTTGTTCGTCGCGAGAGCAATCGAAGGCCTCCATGAGGTCATCAGCCCATGTCTGCAAAGCGGACCTCATGCATCTGCAGCTCAATGGAGGAAGCGCGGCGGCTGCCCGGCCGATAGTGAGCGTCCAGGGCGATGCGCCACGTCTTCGTGGCCTTTACGTCCAAGCGATTTCGCATGACAAGGAACGACCGCGGGCCGGAGCCAGCGGTCGTTCAGGTTCTCCCTGTTTTTGGTGGCGCGAAGATACCGAGGCGGGAGCGTCCGTGCAATTCAGCCGGAAGTTTTATCGGTATCGACGATGGGTTTGGGACTTGGTCTGCGGGTGATCGCGCATGAAGAATGCGCGACAAAAAGCGAGTTTTGCTTGCTGTCGGCTCGACTACAGTCCGCGACACCAAAAAAACGGGAGCCCCCATGAAGAACAAGATCGCTGCATTGCCAGCGCATGCATCGAGCTCGCACGCACCGATGCCATCCGATCGCCATGTGCCGACACGGATGTTGAGCCGCACAGTTCTTGCCGCTTGCCTGTGCGCCGCCGCGCTCGCAGGCCATCCTGCCAACGCGGGTTCCGTGAGCTACAGCTACGACGCCCTGGGCCGACTGGCCAGTGCCGTCTACAGCGACGGCGCCTCCACCACCACGATCACCTACAGCTACGACGCAGCAGGCAATCGCAGCTCGGTCGCGGCCACCTCGTCGTAGTCGGCCGGCTCCCGCTGCACGCCAAGCGCGTGCAGCCCGTTCTCGAATAAAAACCCCAGGGAGTTCCCATGTCCAAGCTCGCGCGCGCGTGCGCCGTTGCCGTGGTCGTTGCCACATCGCTTGCAGGCGGCATTGCGGCTGCACAGATCCAGGGAGGCGTTGCACGCAAGGCTGCACCGCCTGCAATCGCCCTCGGCGTTCCGGTTGCCAAGTCCGGTGTCAGCCTGCGCTCCTCCTCCACCAGCACATCAGGCTCGGGCAGTTCGTTGAGCTTCGCAAGCGGCCAGCCCGCCCTGCGCTACCAGGCTGTGGACCTTCCCACCGCCAAGGACCCCGTGCGGCGCGAGGCGGTCAAGGACGGTGCCAAGGAGGCCAATGTCTCTGGGCGAGGTGCAGCCGCTACCAGCAGCACCAGCAGCACCCCCGGCGAATTCGCACCCGCCCCCGGCGTCCTTCGCGCCAACATGCCCCCGGTCACCTTCTCCGATGCTCAAAGCGTCCTGAAGTCGAGAGTCCTTCCGGCCAACGTCAATCAAGGCGTCACTGCGGCATCCACGGCGACCAAGACCAGCAAGACTTCGAGATCCACCTCCGCCGCAAAGATCGCCGGCGACGCCGCTGCCTCCGGCCCCGCCTCCATCGCCGAGCTCGCCCGGTCGCTGCGCAACCATCCCGACCTCATCTACCAGTACGTGCGCAACAACGTCGAGTACTACCCCACCTTCGGCATCCAGAAGGGTGCTCTTGGTGCCGTCCTCGACAACCAGGCCACCGCGCACGACCAGGCCACTTTGATGGTCGAACTGCTGCGCGCCTCCGGCCTGGAGGCCAACTACGTGCGCGGCATCGCCAAGCTCAGCGCCGCCCAACTCGCCGAGTGGTGGGGTGTGAGCACCGCCAATGCCTGCGGTGTCCTCTCGCTCCTGGGCCAGGCCCAGATCCCCGTCTACGAGATCAACGCCACCACCGCCGGCAGCTGCCCCGGCACCGTGGCCGCATTGACCGATGTCTCCATCGAGCACGTCTGGGTCAAGACCAAGATCAACGGCAGCTGGTATGTCTTCGACCCCAGCTACAAGCCTCACACCTTCAAGAGCGGCATCGACCTCGCCAGCTCCGCCACCACCGGCTACGACGCCGCCACCTACCAGTCCTCCGCCCAGAGTGGCGCCACTATCACTGCCGACTACGTCCAGAACCTCAACAGGGCGAACATCCGCAACAACCTGAACAGCTACGCAACCAAGCTGGCGACTTACCTGCGCGCGAACAAGCCCGCTGGCACCCTGGACGATGTCCTCGGCGGCAAGACCATCACTCCCTTCTACGGTGCCCTGCGCCAGACCTCGCTGCCCTACCAGAACACCGCCTGGGGCAGTGAGGAACTCGCCGAACTCCCGGCCTACATGAAGCCCACGCTGCGCGTGCAGTACCAGGGCATCGACCAGACCTACACGTCCGATGCGATCTACGGGCGTCGCCTGACCCTCACCTACAACGGTGCCAACCAGCCCATCCTCAAGCTCGATGGCGTTGCCGCCGGTGCACCGGGCACGGCAGTCACTCCCGGTACCTCCACCTCGATCACCTTCACCGTCACCCACAACGCCTACGTCTCGACCTGGGCCAACCACAGCTTCACGCAGAGGATCAAGGGCGGCGGCACCAACACCTTCCTGATCGCCAACGGCTGGGGTCCGGCAGGCCGAGGCCCCGCCGAGAACTACCGCAGGACGCTGAGCGACCTCAAGGCTTCCGGCGCCGCCGACGCTTCCGAACCGCTGCTGGGCAGCACCCTGGGCGTCATCGGCGCCCAGTGGATCGCCCAGAACACCCACGCCGGCACCATCACCGAGCGCATCGCCGACACCACCCTCTTGCACCAGCACCAGGTGGGCATCGTGGGCTACACCGGCAGCGCCTACGTCGACCTGCCCAGCAACGTGCTGGCCGTGGCCAACCTCGCGGGCAACACCGACAAGGAGAGCGCCGCGTTTGCCAACTGGGCCATGCACCTGAGCATCCTGGAGTCCACGGCGGTGCAGCAGACCACTGGAGTTCCGGCCGTGTCAACGGTGAAGCTCATCGATCTCGCCTCGGCTGCTGGCCAGCGCATCTACAACGCCACCTCTGCCAACTACGCCAGTGCCGTGCAGCCCAACCTCGTGAACTGCGGGGCGCGTCTCGGCAACTTCAGCAGCTATCTCGCCTCCGGCCTGCGCCTGATCCTGCCGGCGCGCTGTGACATCGCCGAGAACAGCTGGAGCGGTGCGGGCTACTTCACCGTGGGCTCCGGCCTCTACCTGGGCTCCGTCATCAGCGATGGGCTGTCCGGTGGTTATGGAACCCAGCCTCAGGCCGCCGTCTTCGCCAACACCGTCGTCGGTGCCGCCATGCCTTCGCCTCCGATGGTCGAGAACTACTCGGGCTCTGCCTACGGCGACCCTATCGACATGGTGCAAGGCCACTTCCTCTACAACCACGAGGACATCAATGTCGGCGTGGGCGCCTTCCCGCAGAGCCTGTCCTTCAGGCGGCTGTACAGCTCCGGCATGCGCAACCAGAACGGCCCTCTCGGCAAGGGCTGGACCCACAACTTCAACGCCACTGCCGCCGTCAACTCCGATGGGTTCCAGGCGATGGGCGAAGACTCCGCATTGGATGCCGTGGGCACCATCGTCGAGCACAAGGCCTCCTTCGACCTCCTGATGGACCCGGCGCGCCCGCTGGCCAAGCTCGTGACGGCCACGCTCGGCCAGCGCTGGTTCGGCGACCAGCTCATCGACAACACCGTCGTTGTCACCCAAGGCCTCAACGGCGAGGTCTTCGTCAAGCTGCCCGACGGCAGCTACAACCCGCCCCCGGGCAAGCCCGTCAAGCTCAGCCGGAACGCGGATAACACCTATAGCTATGAGACGCTCAATCGCGCGGTCCTCAAATTCAACGCCGCGGGCAAGGCGGAAACCTCCACCGAGCCCAGCGGCGTCCAGGCCAAGTTCAGCTACTCCGGCAACGACCTCACCCAGGTGCAGAACAGCCTCGGCCGCACGCTGAGCTTCACCAACGCCAGCGGACGCATCACCCAGGTGAACGACGGAACGCGTTCCGTGAGCTATGGCTATGACGGCAATTCGAACCTCAAGACCTTCACCAACACGCTGAGCCAGGTCACCACCTTCTCCTATGGCCTCTCCGGCCAGATGACGAGCCTGTACTACCCGAGCTTCCCCACGGTGGCTGCCGCCACCAACGTCTACGACAGCCTGGGCCGCGTCAAGGCCCAGACCAATGCGCGCGGCAAGACCTACGATTACTACTTCGCCGGCTTCCGCACCGAGGAGATCGGCCCGGGCGGCACCGCGCGCACCAACTACATCGACGCCCAGGGCAACACCGTCCAGTCCAGCACGCCCGCGGGCAACTGGACCACCAACACCTACGATGGCCAGTCGCGCCTCATCCGAAAGCAGCTGCCTGAAGGCAATGCCACCGAGTACATCTACGACGACACCCCCTGCGCCGGCGCAGACAAGCGCTGCACGCACAACGTCAAGACCCTCACCAGCATCCCCAAGCCGGGCAGTGGCCTGGCCAACCGCGTGCAGAGCTTTACCTACGAGAGCGCCTTCAACAAGGTGGCCACCGCCACCGATGCCCGGGGCAAGGTCACCAGCTATAGCTACACCGCGCAGGGCCTGCCGCTGACCATCACCGCGCCCGCCGATGCTGCCGGTGCGCTGCCGCAGACCACCTACGCCTACACCGCCTTCACGCCCAGCGGCTTCCCCAGCGTCTACCTGCCGAGCTTGAAGACCATCAAAGCCACCTCCACCAGTACGGTGGTGACCGCCACCACCTACAACGCCGCCAACAAGTACGTGCCGCAGACGAGCACCGTCGACAGCGGCACCGGCAAGCTGAACCTGGCGACCAGCTTCACGTATGACGTGACCGGCAACCTCACCGGGGTCGATGGGCCGCGCACCGATGTGACCGACACCATCGCCACCTTCTACGACACCGAGCGCCGGCCCACGCAGCTCACCGATGCCATGGGCAAGCAGACCGGGATGTTCTATGACGCGGATGGTCGCCTGGTGCGCAGCGTCGAGCAGCATGGCACCGAATGGCGCGTGAACTGCAAGCGCTACAGCCCCACCGGCTAGGTCGTGCGCGAATGGGGCCCGGCGCAGATGTCCTCATTCGCCTACTGCCCGAATGACGTCGCTCCGCTCCCTATCACCGACACGGCCTACGACGACCTGGACCGGCCCTTCCAGACGACCCAGCAACTGGCTGCCAGCGATGGCGGAAACCGCGTCACCGAGACCGTCTACAACCTCGACGACAGCGTGCAGGCCGTCAACAAGGCCGTGGGCACCAGCCTCGCCCAGGCCTACGCCAGCTACACCTACACGCCCAACGGCAATGTCGACTCCGTCAAGGACGCGAAGAACAATCTCACCGTCCATACCTACGACGGCTTCGACCGGCTGGCGCGCACCTACTTCCCGCTGCCGAGCACACCCCTGTACGGCAACGCGAACGACTACGAGGAGAACGCGTACGACGCCAACGGCAACGTCACCTCGATGCGCAGGCGCAACGGCCAGACCATCACCCAGGCATGGGACAACCTCAACCGCCTGAGCACGCGCAGCTATCCCAACACCGCCGACAACGTCCAGTTCGGCTACGACCTGCGGGGGCTCAGGACCTCGGCCCAGTTCGCCAACGGCACGCACGCCATCAGCTACGCCTGGGACAACGCCGGGCGGCTCGCGAGCACCACGGCCGGCGGCAAGACCCTGAGCCACCAATACGACGCTGCTGGCAACCGCATCCGCACCACCTGGCCGGATGCGTTCTACACGACCACCAGCTACGACGCCGCGAACCGGCCGAGCGCCATCGCGGAGAACGGCAGCGTCAACCTGGCCAGCTACGCCTATGACGACCTGAGCCGGCGCACCACCGTGACGCTGGGCAACGGCACAACCGTGCAGCGTGCCTATGACAGGCAGGGGGCGCTGGCCACACTGAAGAACTTCCTGGCCTCACCTTCGCAGGAAGTGCAGTACACGTACACGCGCAACCAGATCCGCGAACTCGAGAGCGTCGCCTGGACCAACAACCTGTACCAGTGGAACGGGGCGAGCCCGGGCACCAAGAGCTACACCAGCAACGGGCTGAACCAGTACACCGCGGCGGGCGGTGCAGCGCACGGCTATGACGCCAACGGCAACCTCACGGGGGATGGCACCTGGAGCTACGGCTATGACCTGGACAACCGGCTGAAGACGGCGAGCAAGGTCGGCACGGCAGCGAGCTTCGCCTATGACGCCGAGGGAAGACTCAGGCAGACGGTGATCGGAGCCACCACGACGAACCTGCTGTACGACGCCGCGAACCTGATTGCCGAGTACGACGCGGCGGGGACCACGCTGCAACGGCGCTATGTGCATGGACCGGGCACCGACGAGCCGATCGTGTGGTACGAAGGATCAGGCACCACCGCCAAGAACTGGTTTTATGCGGACCACCTGGGCAGCATCGTGGCCACGGCCAATGCGACAGGCGCCTCCACGGGCATCTACAGCTATGGGCCCTATGGCGAGCCGAATACGACGACAGGGCCGAGGTTCCGATACACGGGCCAGCAGCTCATCGGTGAACTCGGGCTGTACTACTACAAGGCACGGCTCTACTCGCCGAACCTTGGCAAGTTCCTGCAGACCGATCCGATCGGGTACAAGGATGACGTCAACCTGTATGCCTATGTCTCAAACAACCCAGCCGATAGGAGTGATCCGACCGGATTGGCCGGAGTATTAAGGGGAGCCCTGGCAGGAGCACGCGCGACAGACATGCGAAATATTGCTGCAATAGTGTCCTTTGTGGGGCCGCGCATTGATGAGATGCAAGATGTCTGCGCCCCCTGTTCTACTAGGACATTCAATCAAATGGATTTTGTTGTCCCGCTGGTCAATACGCAGGCGCTTGGAAGTGGAATTTCTGCTACCTACCACGCTGATAACAACACGGCAAATATTCATCCGGATTTTTTTGCCAGCAATAGAATAGATCAAATCAATGTCGTTGCTCATGAATATTTGCATAGCCTTCCAGAGAACAGAGCATTGGTGTCAGCAGCAACTGCTGAGCAAGCGGCAATGTCGTACGAAACTCGACCATGGGAAGCGCCGGCTCTTCGTTTTGGCTCCGCATTTTCAGATAGATTTGCTCCAACGGTCCAAGAACGTTTCATCACTCTGCAAGGAGGACGAAGATGAGAGTGTTTGTTCAGGTTTTATCAACCATCGCGTTTATTGCTGTACTAACACCGTTGGTAAGGGCTGATTCGATAAAAAGTCAAAAAACTATCGTGGTCAGCGTCTCGACAAATCCACTATCCGATGAGGTCAAGGCAAAATTGACGGAGATGCTTCGATTCTCTGATGAGCAATGCTCGGCTGCCCGGCCTGCTAGATTGTATATTCAAGGAATTTCAGAAATGCCGAGAGGAACGCTAAATGAAAAAAATGCCTTAACGAGAGCTCAGCGTGTTCAGCGCTATTTTCTCGACAATGATGACCTATCGCATCTTCGCACATACATTGCAGTTGGCTCGGCCACTGTCGATTTTCTCAAAAAATTGGGTCTTTCTCACACTGTTGCTGCTACCGAAGGCGCAGTGGTTATTCAGGGCGTCTGCTAAAGTGAGCTCGCAATGGCTTGTTATTGGATTGAAAAAAGAAAATGCTGTCGGTGGAGTGGCTTCAATTTTTATTGATAAAGAAAGCGGAAAAGTAACTCGTGTCACTCGCAGCCGGTAGGGTCGTGATGTACAGGGGAGGAACGATTCGCCTGAAAGCGCTAATTCGAACAATGGCCGAAAAACGTTATTGTTGAGTAAGAGCGAGTTGCAAACCGAAGTGGCTCCAAACCCATGCAGATGTCGGAGCCTTGGCTTCGACCGTTCGAGCTCTCGGTTCAAAAGCAAGGCGCGAAAGGCTGTCAAATGAATATTTCCAAGGCTTTAATGAAAATGACCTCCGTCCTTGCTTTGATGGCAAGCTTTCTGGGTCACGCCAACGCAGGTGCGAGCTGTTCGAAATTCATTGACGGCGAAGATTATCTTTTTTTCTATGACGGTTGCGTGCTGGAAGTAGAAAAATTCGATGGCCTCGATTTTTATCTATATGGCGTAAAGCGCAAAGGCGACCCAAGTCGAACTTTGATTACGATGTATCTGGGTGGCGCACCGGATGTTCTCGATTTTTATAGCGATAAGGAAAAAATAGCTAAAAAAATTGTTGAAAAGTTAACAATAGAAATGCGCGAACGTCAAAGTGTCGACGGTGATTTCTATGAGGCACTAATTGCACTTCCGGTTAACTCGGAGGGAAGGGCTGGATATTTTCATATTCGCTCGGGAAGGTTGACGCCTGAGGATTTGGATTTGGTGAAAAAGATAGTATTTTCTATCCGAGCCAAGTAGTTCTCCGGAATTGAGCTCATTGCGGGGAATCAGGCAGCACAACCGATAACCGGCTTTATGAAAGGGAGCAAATGAGAGTTTCAACTAAATCAAGAACACTAAGCACCGGCTTCACCCTGCTCGAACTCCTCGTCGTCCTCGTCATCGTCGGCCTCCTCGCCGGCATCGTCGGCCCGCGCCTCTTCGGCAACGTCAGTAAATCCGAGATCACAACCGCCAAGGCCCAGATCGATGTCTTGGGCAAGGCGCTCGACCAATACCGGCTCGACGTGGGCCGCTATCCCTCCAGCCAGGAAGGTCTCGCCGCACTGATGCGCGCAGCCCCCCGCGACGCACGCTGGCAAGGACCCTACCTGCGCAAGGAGGTGCCGATGGACCCCTGGGGCATGCCGTACCAGTACAAGTTCCCCAGCACCCGGCAGGCCGACGATTTCGATCTTTATTCGTTCGGTCCCGACAAGTCGCCCGGCGGCAGCGGCGACAACGCCGACATCGCGCACTGACCGCACCCGCCCAATGACGATTTTCAAAGTCCGCGGCCTGAGCGCCGAGGGTGAGCTGCAGCTGCATCGCGTGAGCGCGAGCACCTCCGCCGAGGCCGAACGAATCGCGCGCCAGGCCGGGCTGCAGCACGTGACCGGCGTGGCGGGCGGCGGCTTCGTCGGGCGGCAGCCTCGATCGCTGTCGCGCAGCGGCTTCGATTTCTCGCTCTTCGCCCATGAGCTGGTGGCGCTGCTCGGCGCGGGCCTGTCGCTGATCGAAACGCTGGAAACCCTGGCTGAGCGGCAGCCGCAGGACGGCCAGGGTGGCGGCGTGCTCGGCGACCTGGTGCGCAGCATGCAGGAAGGGCAGGCCTTCTCCGCCGCACTGCGGCGCTTCCCCGCGCACTTCCCGGAGCTCTTCATCGCCTCGATCGCAGCCAGCGAGCACACCGGCGAGATGGTGCCGGCCCTGGAGCGCTATCTGCGCTATCACGCGCAGCTGGGCGCGGTTCGCCAGAAGATCGTCAGCGCCTCGCTGTACCCGGCCATGCTTTGCATCGTGGGCATCGGGGTTGCAACGTTCCTGCTGTGCTTCCTGGTGCCGCGCTTCAGCCGCGTGTACGAAGGCATGGAAGACAAGCTGCCGCTGGCGTCGCGCTGGCTCATGCATTGGGGCGCGTTCGCGAGCGCGAACGGACTGGGCCTGCTCGTCGCGGCGGTTGCGGGTCTTGCCGCGATCGCCACGCTGGCGAGCCGCCCCGCCGTGCGCACCCGGCTCGGGGCCGCGCTGCAGGGCAACCGCTGGATCGGCGCCAAGGTCCGCCTGATGCAGCTCTCGCGTTTCTATCGTTCGCTGGGCCTGTTGCTCGGCGGCGGCATTCCCCTGACCAAGGCCTTGCGCATGGCGCAGGGGCTGCTGCCCCTGACTTTGCAGGCCGCCGCGGGCTCGGCCGCACTCGAAGTGTCGCAAGGCCGCAGCCTCAGCGACAGCCTCCAGGCATGCGCGCTGACCACGCCGGTGGCCTTGCGCCTGTTGCGCGCCGGTGAGCGCAACGGGCAGACCGCCGAGATGCTGGAGAAGGCCGCCGCCTTCCACGACACCGAGATGAACCACTGGATCGACCGCTTCACGCGCCTCTTCGAGCCCATGCTGATGCTGGTCATCGGCCTGGCGATCGGCGGCATCGTGATCCTGCTGTACTTGCCGATCTTCGAACTGGCGGGAGCGCTGCAGTGAGCGAGGACGCGCGGCCCAGAGTGGATGTTGCGGCGCCACGGATGATGAGCTTCGCGGAACTCGCGCCGCTCGCCCCCGATTTCGCATCGCTGAGCTTCGGCGAATGCCTGGAGCGCGAATGCGTGCTGCTCGCGGACGATGACGGCACCCGCTACTTCGTGGCCGGCGAGCCGCTGGACGGATTTCTCTGCACCTGGGCCAGCCACCGGATTCCCGGCGCCTTCGTGATCGTGCGCACCCATCCGGCCGACCTGAAGGCGCTGCTGTCGCGGCTCGAAGCGCACCAGCAGGCGCTCCACCACCTGGTTCGGCTGGAGCAGGCCGGCGCGGCGGCGCTGCAGGCCGGCAGCGAAGAGATCTCCCCACGCTCCATCGCCCGGGACGAAAGCCAGGTGGTCCGCCTGGTCAACTCCACGCTCTACGACGCGCACAAGAGCGCCGCCAGCGACATCCATTTCGAGAACACGCCGCAGGGCCTGGTCATCAAGTACCGCATCGATGGCGTGCTGTCGCTCGCGCGGCAGCTGCCCGACCTCGCGCTGACGGAACAGGCGATCTCGCGCCTGAAGGTGATGGCGGAGCTGGACATCGGCGAGAAGCGCGTCCCGCAGGACGGGCGCTTCGCGGTCCATATCGGCGGGCGCGAGATCGACTTTCGCGTGTCTGTCATGCCGGGGCTCTTCGGCGAGGACGCGGTGCTCCGCATCCTCGACAGGCAGTCGCTGACGGCCGAGCTGGCGCAGCTCAGTCTCGACCTGCTCGGCATCGAGGCGGCCACGCAGCAGACGATCCGCCAGCTGGCGAGCCAGCCCTACGGGATGCTGCTCGTCACCGGCCCGACCGGCTCCGGCAAGACGACGACACTCTATGCAACGCTGAGCGAGATCAATCGCGGCGAGGACAAGATCATCACGATCGAAGACCCCGTGGAATACCAGCTTCCGGGAGTCCTGCAGATCCCCGTCAACGAGCGCAAGGGCCTCACCTTCGCCAGGGGACTGCGCTCGATCCTTCGCCACGACCCCGACCGAATCCTGGTCGGCGAGATCCGTGATCGCGAGACCGCAGAGATCGCGGTGCAGGCGGCACTGACGGGCCATCTCGTCTTCACGACGGTCCATGCCAACAACGTGTTCGACGTCATCAGCCGCTTCAGGCACATGGGCGTCGATGCCTACAGCTTCGTCACCGCGCTCAACGGGGTGGTGGCGCAGCGGCTGGTGCGCATGAACTGCCCCCGATGCACCGAAGATGTCGAGCCCGGCGACGACTTGCTGCGCGTCTCCGGCATCCAGCGCTCCGAACTTGCCGAAGGAGGGCGGCAGCGGCAGGGCCAGGGCTGTGCGCATTGCCGCGGCACCGGCTACCGCGGCCGTCGCGCATTGACCGAGGTGCTGGTGCTCGATGACGACTTGCGCGAACTCGTCGTCCAGCAGGCGCCGATCGCTCAACTGAAGGCCTCGGCGCGCAGCCGCGGCATGGTGTCGATGCGCCGCGCGGCGCTCGATGCAGTCCGGCGTGGACAGACCACGCTGCAGGAAATCAATCGTGTCACTTTTGTGGAATAGGCTGCGGGTCCGCGTGCATCTGGGCACTCGCGTTCTGGCCGCATGTGAAGTGCGGGCGCACGGCCGCAGCTTCGCAGTGGCACGCAAGGCGCTTTTCCCGTTCGCGCCCGGAGCGCGCGCGCCCGCACTGCTGGCGCTGCGCGAATGGATGGGGTCGGGTGATGCTGCGTCCATCGAATGGGTGCTCGGACCGTCGGACGTGCGCTACCTGCTGCTCCCCTGGTCGCCCGAGCTCGCCGACGAGTCGCTGCGAAACCGTGTGGCCTCCGCGCTGTTCGAGCAGCGCTTCCGGGAAAACGCGTCGACCCATGCAGCGCGTTTCGCGAAGGCCCGATTCGGCCAGCCCCAGCTCGCGGCCTTCGTTTGCGATGCGCTGGTGGCGGAGATCGCCATGCATGCCCGCGAGGCGCGGCTCCGGCTGGGCAGCATTGCCCCGGCGCTGGCGACGGTGTGGAGCCGCTTCGGCAGTGTGCTGACCCGGGAGCATGGCGTTGTGCACCTGGTCGACGGCGATCGGCAGATCGCGGTGCGGCACGAGCGCGGGCACCCGGTCGACATCGCGCTGCGCCCCTTCGACCAACAGCGCGACGCTCCCACGCTCGACGCGCCATGCGAGCCCGGGATGCACCGGCGCTTCTCCTCACGGGCTCCGGCGGGCGGTGCCGCATCCCCAGCGCACGTGCTGATGTTGAACCACGGCCAGGGGTTCGACGCCAACGCAGATGCCGCCTACGCGTTCGCGCTGTGCGGGTTGTTCTGATGCCAGGGGATCTCGAGTTCGCGCCTCATTCACGGTGGTCGCCAGTAGCGGCGCTGTTGCTCGTGCTGGGCATGCTCGGCGGCGTGCACGGCCTGTGGCAACGCCATGCCTTGCTGGCGAAGCGCACGGCGGTGGTGGCGCAAGCCGAGGCGCTGCAACCCCCGCCGACCCGCGAGCGATCGAGCACGGGCGAGGCCCTCCGGCCCGAGGCGTCGGACGAGGCGGATCGACTGATCGCAAGCCTGCATCGCCCCTGGGAGTCCATGCTCGATGCCCTGCAATCGACGGTCACCGACGACGTGCGGGTGACGCGGGTCCAGCCCGAATCGGATGCACTCCGGCTGCGCATTACCGGCGAGGCCGACAACAGCCAGGCCTTCGTTGCGTGGATGCAGCGCCTTCAGTCCGACGCATCGTGGCGCTCCGTCGAGCCGCTGTCCGAAGCGCGGCAGGCGGAAGGTGTCGCGCCCGGTGGCAAGCCCGTGCTGTTCCAGCTTGCCGTGGAGTGGCGGCAACCGTGAAGGCGCTGCTGCCTCGTTCACGCGCTGCCATCACGCGCGCGGTCTGGTCCACCCGCCTCGCATGGGCGTCGCTGCGCAGGCCGATGCTGCTGGCGCTGGCGGCCGTGTGCTTCTGGATTGGGCTCGCAGCGGCCGTCAACCGGCCGCTGCGGCAGGAGATTCGTGCACTGCAAGTCGCGTCCGCGTCCGTGCCGGCACCGCAACGGGTGCCTGATGCCGCGGCAGCGTCCGCGCCGCGAGAGGGGGCCGACCTCGCGCGGGCATTCCTTGCCTTCCTGCCGCAGGCCGACCTGTGGCCCCAGCAGCTGCAGACCTTGCATTCAATGGTCGGGCAGTCCGGCATCGAGCTGTCGCGCGTCGAATACGACAGCCATCGGTTCGAGCACTTGCCCGGAAGCCGCCTGTCGGTGCGGCTGACGATGCAAGCCGGTGCCGTTCCTTTTCGGAAGTTCCTGCACGACGTGCTCGTCGCCATGCCGAATCTCGCGGTCGAACGGATCTCCACGGAGAGATCGCCCGATCGGCCGGACCGGCTCAACATCCGGCTCGACGCCAGCCTGTACTACCGCAACGCTTCGCCCTCGGGAGACGCCCGATGAAACACGGCTCGCTGGGCAAGGGACTCCAGGCGGGATTGCTGTTCACGGCCATGCTGACGGCGCTGGCATTGCTCAAGCCCGAGGCGCTGGCGCCCTGGCCCTCGTCCGCCGAGGGCATGGCGCGCCCGCAGCCGGTCGCTGGAGCCCGCGCACGCGCAGCGGAGCCCTGGCTTCGCACCGCCGCCTTGCCGGAGCCCCCGGAGCCGCCGCAGCCGCCAACGCCCGCACCGCCCCCGCCTGCACCGCCCGCACCGCCACCAGTAATCGAGCCGCCGCCGAAACCGGTGGCCCCCGATCCGCCCTTTACCTACCTCGGCCGCATCGACCAGGACGGCCACACCCATGTCTTCCTCGGCCTCGGTGCAGACCCGCGCGTGGTCGCGGTCGGCGAAGCCGTCGACGCGCAATGGAAGGTCGAGAAGGCCGACCCGACCCAGCTCGTGCTGCGCTACCTGCCCTTGAACGAAATTCGCACCATCGCCTTGCCATGAACCTGATCAGGAAGACCCCGTGGGCAACCGGCCCGCGCGCCGCTGCATGCCTGTTGTCGATCGCGCTGCTTTCCGGCTGCGCCACATACTGGGACGCTCGGCGAGCCGACCGGCTGCTCGCGCAAGGGCAGACCGATGCCGGGCTGGCCATGCTCGAAGGCCTCGCCAAGGAGGACCCGGCGCAGTACCGGCTGCGGTACATGCAGGTCCGCGACGGCGCTCTGCGCGAAATGCTGGCGAGCGCCAGGCAGCTCGCGTCCCGCGGCAAGCCGGCGGAGGCCGAAGAGACCTACCGCGCCATGCTCCGGATCGATCCGCAGAACGAACTCGCGCTCTCCGGCATCGATGCGCTGGCGCGTGGATCGCGTGAAGCCGAGTACCTCGCGAAAGCCAATGCCGCATTGAAGAACGGCGACACCGACGCCGCACTCGACGCGCTGCAGGCCGTGCTCTCCGCCAACCCGGGGCAGCCCGAAGCACAGCGGCTCCAGCAGGGTATCGAGCTGCAGAGGAACCGGGGCCTGGCGGCCGACCCCGTGCTGTCCGACGCACTGCGAAAACCCGTGACGCTGGAGCTTCGCGACGTCGCCCTCCCGACGGTGCTGGAAATCCTCTCCCGCACGTCGAACGTCAACTTCATCCTCGACAAGGACCTCAAGAACGACATCCGGACCACCATCTTCGCGAAGAACACCTCGGTCGCGGATGCGCTCAACCTGGTGCTGCGGACCAACCAGCTCGCGCGCAAGGTGCTCAACGAATCGACCCTGCTGATCTATGCGGACACCGAGGAGAAGAGAAGGCACTACGAGGACCTGGTGATCCGGACCTTCCACCTGAAGAATGCCGACCCGCGCAAGATGCAGGAGCTGGTCAAGACGCTGATCGCGCCGAAGTCGATGGTCGTGGACGACCGGCTCAAGATGATGATCGTGCGCGACAACCTCGACGTCATCGCAGCCACGGAGCGGCTCGTGGCCGCCTACGATGTGGCCGACCCCGAGGTGCTGCTGGAGGTGGAGATTCTCGAGATCAACGCCAACGGGCTGCTCAACGCGGGCATCCAGTATCCGAACCGGCTGGCCGCCGGCGTGCGGGGGAGCGCCGGCGTGCCGGGCCAGCTGACCGTGGACGAACTCCGTGGCCTCGGCCGCAACAGCTTCCAGCTCTTTCTTCCCGACCCGCTGCTCGTGCTGAACCTGAAGCAGACCGGCGAGGACAGCAAGACGTTGGCGAACCCGCGCATCCGCGTGAGCAACCGGCAGAAGGCCAAGGTGCTGATCGGCGACAAGGTGCCCGTCATCACCACGACCATCAACCAGAACTCGAGTGCCTCCACGGAATCGATCAACTATCTGGACGTCGGGCTCAAGCTCGAAGTCACGCCCGAGATCCATGTGAACAGCGAGGTCACGATCGCCATCGAGCTCGAGGTGAGCAGCGTGGTCAAGGAGATCCGGTCGACCACCGGCCTGCTGGCCTACCAGATCGGCACGCGCAACGCGAACACGGTGCTGCGCCTGCGCGACGGCGAGACGCAGGTGCTGGCGGGCCTGATCAAGGACGAGCAGAGCCGAAGCTCCGCCGGCATTCCGGGCCTCGGTGAGGTGCCGGGCGTCGGCCGCGTGTTCTCCAACCAGACCGACACGAAGGGCCGATCGGAGATCGTGCTGCTCATCACGCCCAGGATCGTGCGCACCATGCCGATGCCCGCGGCCCATGTGCTCGAATTTCCCTCGGGCACCTTCGACAACGCCTCGGTCCGCCCGATGCGCCTCACGCCCGGCGGCCAGTACGGCGGCGCGCCCGCGGTTCTTTCGCCAGCGGAACCGAGTCCGTGAAGGCCGCGCGCGGATTCACCCTGATCGAGATGATGGTGACGGTGACGCTGGTCGGCATCCTGGCGTCCGTGGTCGTTCCGTTGACCGAGATGGCCGTGCGGCGCGGAAAGGAGCAGGAGCTGCGCATCGCGTTGCGCGAGATCCGCACCGCCATCGATGCGTACAAGCGCGCGGGCGACGAGGGCCGCATTCATCGTTCCCCGACCACCACCGGCTATCCGCCGACACTGGCGGCGCTGGTCGATGGCGCCGAGGACCTCAAGGACCCAGGCCGCCGCAGGATCTTCTTCCTGCGTCGCGTGCCGCGCGATCCCATGAATGCCGACCCGGCGCTGGCGGCGGAGGCCACGTGGGGCAAGCGCGCGTATGCCAGCGACGCGGAGCACCCGAGGGAAGGCGACGACGTCTACGACGTCTACTCGCCCAGCACCAAGACAGGCCTGAACGGCCGTTCATACAAGGAATGGTGAGATGCGAGGCAAGGGATTCACGCTGATCGAACTGCTGGTCGTCATGGCCATCCTTTCGGCGCTGCTCACGATCGTGGCGCCGCGCTACATGCGACAGGCCGATCGCGCCAAGGAGGCCGCACTGCGAGAGAACCTGGAGGCGGTGCGTATCGCGCTCGACCAGTTCTACGGCGACCGCGGCAGCTATCCCGAGCGGCTGGCCGACCTCGTCGCGCTGCGCTACCTGCGCGCCGTCCCTCTCGACCCGGTGACGGAGCGGCGCGACTCGTGGGTCCTGCAACTGCGCGATGAAGAAGGAGGGCGCAAGGTGATTCACGACATCCACAGCGGCGCCGCCGGAAACGCCACGGACGGCACGCCGTTCAAGTCCTGGTAACCGGGCGATGGCCGGCCCCCGCCATCAGCGCGGTATCGGGTACCTGTCATTGCTGTTCGCGTTGTTTCTCGTGTCCCTGGGCATCGGCAAGGCGCTGGACGTGCATGCGACGCGCGTGCAGAGAGAGCAGGAGGCCGAACTGGCCTACGTGGGCGCGCAGTACCGCGAAGCGATCAAGAGCTACTACATGAGCGCGCCCGACGGGCAGCGCAAGTACCCGCGCCGGCTCGTCGATCTGTTGAAGGACCCGCGCCACCTGGTGGTGCGGCGCTACCTGCGCAGGCTGGATCCCGATCCGATCACATCGCAGCCGTTCACGCTGTTGATCGCGCCGCAGGGCGGCATCTGGGGCGTGGCCAGCCGGTCGACAAAAGCGCCCTTGCGGCTGCGCAGCCCCGATGGCGTGATCGTGAACGGGGCCGCGCCGCGGAGCTATGGCGACTGGCATTTCGTCTACGACGGAAGCGACTGACTTGCTCCCTCTCCCGCTTGCGGGAGAGGGTGGGGGTGAGGGCACCGGCGCTTCGAATTCACGCCGCGCCGAAGCAATCCTTCATCAGGGTTTTCATTTCTCGCTCTTTCTCGCTGTCTCGCTTCATCGGCCTCGAATCTCATTAAGGTTCGCGGCCAAGGAAGAAAGCGCATGCGAGTCGTCCCAAACGTGACGCTCGCAATGTGTTCCCTGCTGTCGCGATCTCTTCTGCGACGCAGATCGGCAATCAGAGAGGAAATCATGAACGATTCGAATGTTGCTCGGACGAGGCGCAAGCCTGTCTCCCGTCGTGTTTGCATGGGCGTGCTCGCACTGGTGGGCATTGCGGCCCATGCCGGTTCCGTGAGCTACAGCTACGACGCCCTGGGCCGCTTGGCCAGTGCCGTCTACAGCGACGGCACTTCCACCACCACCATCACCTACAGCTACGACCCCGCGGGCAATCGCACCTCGGTGGCGACCACCTCGCCGTAGCCTCGGCGCGCTGTTGCAGCCTGGCCTGGGAAGGCAGGGCTGCTCGTTTCCTTTTCATCAAAAAAACTCGGGGAGTTCCCATGTCCAAGCTCGCGCGCGCGTGCGCCGTTGCCGTGGCCGTTGCCACATCGCTTGCAGGCGGCATTGCTGCTGCACAGATCCAGGGAGGCGCCGCACGCAAGGCTGCACCGCCTGCCATCGCCCTCGGCGTTCCGGGTACCAAGTCTGGTGTCAGCCTGCGTTCCTCCTCCAGCAGCACATCGGGCGTGGGCAGCTCGTTGAGCTTTGCCAGCGGCCAGCCCGCGCTGCTCTACCAACCTGTGGACCTTCCCACCGCCAAGGACCCCGTGCGGCGCGAGGCGGTCAAGGACGGTGCCAAGGAGGCCAATGTCTCCGCGCGAGGTGCAGGCGCTACCGGCACCAGCACCGCCAGCACCGGCGACGCCGCAGGCGAGTTCGCCCCCGCCCCCGGCGTCCTTCGCGCCAACATGCCCCCGGTCACCTTCGCCGATGCCCAGCGCATCCTGAAGTCGAGAGTCCTTCCGGCCAACGTCAATCAAGGCGTCACTGCGGCATCCACGGCGACCAAGACCAGCAAGACTTCGAGATCCACCTCCGCCGCAAAGATCTCCGGCGACGCCGCTGCCTCCGGTCCGGCCTCCATCGCCGAGCTCGCCCGGTCCCTGCGCAATCACCCCGACCTCATCTACCAGTACGTGCGCAACAACGTCGAGTACTACCCCACCTTCGGCATCCAGAAGGGTGCCCTCGGCGCCGTGCTCGACAACCAGGCCACCGCCCACGACCAGGCGGCCTTGATGGTCGAGCTGCTGCGCGCCTCCGGCATGGAGGCCAACTACGTGCGCGGCATCGCCAAGCTCAGCGCCGCTCAGTTGACTGAGTGGTGGGGCGTGAGCACCGCCAATGCCTGCGGTGTCCTCTCGCTCCTGGGCCAGGCCCAGATCCCGGTCTACGAGATCAACGCCACCACCGCGGGCAGTTGCCCCGGCACCGTCGCCGCATTGACGGATGTCTCCATCGAGCACGTCTGGGTCAAGACCAAGATCAACGGCAGCTGGTACGTCTTCGACCCGAGCTACAAGCCCCACACCTTCAAGAGCGGCATCGACCTCGCCAGCTACGCCGGCTACAACGCCGCCAACTACCTGGCCTCCGCCCAGAGCGGCGCCACCGTCGCGGCCGACTACGTCCAGAACATCAACCGCAACAACATCCGCTTCAACCTCGAGAAGTACGCTGGCATCCTCGCGGTCTCCCTGCGCACCTCCAAACAAACCGCCACCCTGGACGACGTCCTCGGCGGCAAGACCATCGTCCCCTTCTACGGCGCCTTGCGCCAGACATCACTGCCTTACCAGAACACCGCCTGGGGCAGCGAGGAGCTGGCCGAGCTCCCGGGCTACATGAAGCCCACCCTGCGCGTGCAGTACCAAGGCATCGACCAGACCTACACCTCCGATGCGATCTACGGCAAGCGCCTGACCCTCACCTACAACGGGGCGAATCAACCCATCCTCAAGCTCGATGGCGTCGCCGTCGGTGCGCCCGGCACGGCCGTCACTCCCGGTGCCTCGACCGCCGTCACCTTCACCGTCACCCACAACGCCTACGTCTCCACCTGGGCGAACCACAGCTTCACCCAGAGGATCTTGGGTGGCGGCACCAACACCTTCCTCATTGCGAACGGATGGGGTCCCGCAGGCCGTGGCCCGGCCGAGAACTACCGGCGCGTGTTGAGCGACCTCAAGGCCTCCGGTGCCGCCGACGCTTCCGAACCTCTGCTGGGCAGCACCCTGGGCGTCATCGGCGCCCAGTGGATCGCCCAGAACACCCACGCCGGCACCATCACCGAGCGCATCGCCGACACCACCTTGCTGCACCAGCACCAGGTGGGCATCGTGGGCTACACCGGCAGCGCCTACGTCGACCTGCCCAGCAACGTGCTGGCCGTGGCCAACCTCGCAGGCAACACCGACAAGGAGAGCGCGGCGTTCGCCAACTGGGCCATGCACCTGAGCATCCTCGAGTCCACGGCGGTGCAGCAGACCACCGGGGTTCCGGCCGTATCAACGGTCAAGCTCATGGACCTCGCCTCGGCGGCCGGCCAGCGCATCTACAACGCCACGTCGGCCAACTACGCGAGCGCCGTGCAGCCCAACCTGGTGAACTGCGGGGCGCATCTCGGCAACTTCAGCAGCTATTTGGCCTCCGGGCTGCGCCTGATCCTGCCCGCGCGCTGCGACATCGCCGAGAACAGCTGGAGCGGCGCGGGCTACTTCACCGTGGGCTCGGGCCTTTACCTGGGCTCCGTCATCAGCAATGGCCTGTCGGGCGGCTACGCGACGTACGAGCAGTCGGCAGGGGCGGCCAGCGCGACCGTGGTCCAAGCAACCAGAGAACAAAGCGATCTGACCCAAGCCGGCCCGCAACTCCTCGGCGACCCGATCGACATGGTCCAGGGCCACTTCCTTTACAACCACGAGGACCTCAATGTCGGCGTCGGCAGCTTCCCGCAGAGCCTGGGCTTCCAGCGCCTGTACAGCTCCGGCATGCGCAACCAGAACGGCCCTCTGGGCAAGGGCTGGACCCACAACTTCAACGCCACTGCCGCCGTCAACTCCGATGGCTTCCAAGCCATGGGCGAGGACTCCGCCCTGGATGCCGTGGGCACCATCGTCGAGCACAAGGCCTCCTTCGACCTGCTGATGGACCCGGCACGCCCGCTTGCCAAGCTCGTGGCCGCCACGCTCGGCCAACGCTGGTTCGGCGACCAACTGATCAACAACACCGTGGTGGTGACCCAGGGTCTCAACGCCGAGGTGTTCGTCAAGCTGCCCGACGGAACCGGCATGTACAACCCGCCACCCGGCAAATCCGGCAAGCTGACGAAGAGCACCGATGGCACCTATGCGTATGAGTTCCTTAACCGCGCCGCCCTGAAGTTCAACGCCGCCGGCAAGGCCGAAACCTACACCGAGCCCAGCGGCGTCCAGGCCAAGTTCACCTACTCGGGCAACGACCTCGCGCAGGTCCAGAACAGCCTGGGCCGCACGTTGACCTTTACTAACGCCAACGGGCGCATCGCGCAGGTCAGCGACGGGACGCGCTCCGTGAGCTTCGGCTACGACGCCAACTCGAACCTCGCCACCTTCACCAACACACTGGGTCAAGGCACGACCTTCTCGTACACCCTACCGGGACAGATCCGCAGCATCTACAACCCCAGCCTCCCGGCCACCGCCGCGCTCACCAACACCTACGACAGCCTCGGGCGCGTGAAGAACCAGGTGAATGCGCGGGGCAAGAGCTACGACTACTACTTCGCCGGATCTCGAACCGAGGAAGTGGGTCCGGGCGCAGTCGCCCGCACCAGCTATCTCGACGGGCAGGGCAATGTCATTCAGTCCAGCACCCCCGTGGGTAACTGGACCATCAATACCTACGACGGCCAGTCGCGCCTCATCCGCAGGCAGCTGCCCGAGGGCAACGCCACCGAGTACGCCTACGACGACGCTACCTGCACCAACCCGACGTTCCGCTGCACGCACAACGTCCAGAGCATCACCAGCATTGCCAAGCCCGGCAGCGGCCTGGCCAGCCGGGTGCAGCGCTTCTACTACGAAAACGCCTTCAACAAGGTGGCTACCGCCATTGACGCGCGGGGCAAAACCACCACCTACACCTACACCGCGCAAGGCCTGCCGCTGGCCATCACCGCCCCGGCCGATGCGGCCGGAGTGGCACCTCAGACCACCTACGCCTACACCGCCTTCACGCCGAGCGGCTTCCCGAGCTTCTACCTGCCGAGCTCGCAGACCGTCAAGACCAGCGCCAGCAACAGCGTGTTGACCGCCACCACCTACAACGCTGCGAACAAGTACGTGCCGCAGACCAGCACGGTTGATGCGGGCACCGGCAAGCTGAATCTGACGACCAGCTTTACGTATGACCTGACCGGAAACCCTACCGGGGTCGATGGGCCGCGCACCGATGTGGCGGACACGATCGCCACGGCTTACGACACCGAGCGCCGGCCCACGCAGGTCACCGATGCGATGGGCAAGCAGACCCGCGTTGCCTATGACGCGGACGGCCGCGCGGTCAAGAGCGCGGCGCAGCAGGGGACTCAATGGCTCGTGAGCTGCAGCCGCTACAGCGAGACCGGCAAGGTCACCCGGGCCTGGGGTCCGGCGCTCACTGCCGCGGCCACCACCTGCCCCGGCGAGGCGGCTCCGACGCCCATCACCGACATCGCCTATGACGACGTGGATCGACCCTTCCGGACGACGCAGTACCTTCCCGCAGCCGACGGGGGCAACCGCGTCACCGAGACCATCTACAACCTCGACGACACCGTGCAGGCGGTCAACAAGGCCGTGGGCACGGCACTGGCCCAGGCTTATGCGACCTACACCTACACGCCCAACGGCAATGTCGATTCGGTCAAGGACGCCAAGAACAACCTGACCGTCCACACCTACGACGGCTTCGACCGGCTGGCGCGCACCTACTTCCCGCTGCCGAGCACACCCCTGTACGGCAACGCGAACGACTACGAGGAGAACGCGTACGACGCCAACGGCAACGTCACCTCGATGCGCAGGCGCAACGGCCAGACCATCACCCAGGCATGGGACAACCTCAACCGCCTGAGCACGCGCAGTTATCCGAACACCGCCGACAACGTCCAGTTCGGCTACGACCTGCGAGGGCTGCGCACCTCGGCCCAGTTCGCCAATGGCAGCCACTTCATCAGCTACGCCTGGGACAACGCCGGGCGGCTCGCGAGCACCACCGCCGGTGGCAAGACCCTCAGCCACCAGTACGACGCCGCGGGCAACCGCATCCGCACCACGTGGCCCGATGCGTTCTACACGACCACCAGCTACGACGCGGCCAACCGGCCGAGCGTCATCCAGGAGAACGGCAGCGTCAGCCTCGCCAGCTACGCCTACGACGACCTGGGACGGCGCACCACCGTGACGCTCGGCAATGGGACCACCATCCAGCGCAGCTACGACAACCAGGGGGCACTCGCCACGCTGAAGAACTTCCTCGCTTCGCCGTCTCAGGAAGTGCAATACAGCTACACGCGCAACCAAGTCAGAGAGCTCAAGAGCGTCGCCTGGACCAACAACCTGTACCAGTGGAGCGGGGGCACGCCGGGCACGAAGAGCTACACCAGCAACGGGCTGAACCAGTACACCGCGGCGGGCGGTGCAACGCAGAGCTACGACGCCAACGGCAACCTCACGGGCGATGGCATCTGGAGCTACGGCTATGACCTGGACAACCGGCTGAAGACGGCGAGCAAGACGGGCACTGCAGCCAGCCTCGCCTACGACGCAGAGGGAAGACTCAGGCAGACGGCGATCGGAGCCACCACGACGAACCTGCTGTACGACGCCGCGAACCTGATTGCCGAGTACGACGCGGCGGGCACGACGCTGCAACGACGTTATGTGCATGGCCCCGGCACCGACGAGCCGATCGTCTGGTACGAAGGGTCAGGCACCACCGCCAAGAACTGGTTCTACGCGGACCACCTGGGCAGCATCGTGGCCACGGCCAATGCGACAGGCGCCTCCACGGGCATCTACAGCTATGGGCCCTACGGCGAGCCGAACACCACGACGGGGCCGAGGTTCAGGTACACGGGTCAGCAGCTCATCGGCGACCTCGGGCTTTACTACTACAAGGCGCGCTTCTACTCGCCGAGCCTGGGCAGGTTCCTGCAGACCGATCCCATTGGCTACAAGGACGATGTCAATCTGTATGCCTACGTGGGCAACAACTCGGCGAACAGGACTGACCCTTCCGGATTGATCGCAAGTCAGGCAGCGGCGCTGGCTGCAGGGGTGGGAGGAGCCAGCAGCGGATCGGGCCCGGCGGACTACGTCATCGGCAGTGGCTCCGATCCCAACATGATCAGGACCAATGCTGCTGTGGTTGGGGTGCCTGTGATCGGCGGGCTTCTGGTCTGCCAAGCAATGCCTGCATGCCGCGACGGCCTTGCACAAGGAGCGGCTGCGCTCGGGAATTGGATGTTCAATGACGGGGCAAATAGCGCAGATAGGCCAACGGCACCAGGCGATGTCCTCGCGCCGGACGGGCAACCGGCTGGAGAGAGGGCTCGCGGTGCTGGGCCCGGCGTTAGGACGGTTACGCCTGGCCAACTCGACGGAATCATCAATGGGCTAAAAGGCCTCGGCGCCAAGCTCGGTTCGAACGGCAACTATCCTGGAGATTGGTACGATCTGCCGAACAATCAGGGCGGATTTGGCATTCGTGATAGTCGCGGGAGCGGACGAACTGTCGATGTGAATGTTCCCGGTGTCCCAGACGTAACGAAGATCCACCAGAGGCCATGACCAATTTGCTTACCAACACCGGAATCACCGATATCGAGTGGATCCGTTCCACAGTTGACGAGGCTCGATCCGATCCCGTTGGCATGTGGCGCATAGTCAGGGCTGGCCGCGAGCATTTTGCGCTGGTCAATGGCGAGTTGGAGGATTTTGTACACCGCTTCGTCACTGAGATGATCAAGGCAGGCGCGGCACCAGTTGTCGGGGACAAGACCGCCGCGTTTGGTTGGAGTCCGGTGCTCAAATACGGCGATGATCCCGCGAGTGCAGCGGATGCTCTGGTGCGCGAATGGTTGGATTCCAACGCTGACCCGGGTGTCGATGGAGTCTGGTTTGCGTTCCCTGCCGTGTGGAAGTGACTTGAGGCCGATTGTCTTTGGCCGGTCGCAGTCAAGCAAAGCGACGATCTGCAAAGCCTGGGAGACCTCGACGAGTCGCGCGTCCTTGTACTCGCCCACTGACGGATTTGATCAAAGTACGCAAAGTACGACCTACGTGGAAATTTGGCGGATGGCTCCGCAAATCAGGAGCACTTTGATGATCTTCGGGCGCCGCAAGAACTCGCTAAGGTGCTGGCTCAACTAGTCGACTTATTGCCACTTGCTCGCTCGAAGTGGCGAGAGGGCTTGCCCGCAATGGATGAGGAATTGCGTCGACGGCTCTCGTGCAGTTTTCGAAGGTAGATTACTGACGACATCACAAAGCAAAGGCTTCCGTCCAGACTTCCTTAGGGCGTTCAGCTGAAAAACGCGCCATATCAGAATATTCGCAACAAGGCGACGCAGATCAACGGCCGCGACTTCTCGTGGCATGCGCTTGACCAGATGCAAGACTGGGGCGTGATGCCTTCGTTTGGACGCCATTGGAATCCATGCGCGCTCAAAAAGGAAACCACGTGAGTGCTGGGGATGTCGAAGGTTACCTGTCCGACATGGAAGCGTACTTGGAGAGCGTTCTGGAAGGGTGCTGACCAGAGCGGAGTGATGCCCGTTTTCTTGCCGCACCATTGCTGCGAAGGGCCATATTCGCGAGAGGATGATCGAGACTATGGAGATCACTCGCTAGACCAAGCAAGGACGCGGCGTCACTCAAACTCCTGTGGAAGACACGGTACAAGTAGACGGGTAACCTCCAACTCCAGCGCGCGGAAGCGTTGGGACGTCAGCGCAGCATCGCCGACATCGCCGAGCAGCAGTTGAGCATGCGCACCGCCGCTTCGACAGAGGGCGCGTTGAAACGGAGCTCGGTCGGCGCGCTGCGCTCGAACGCCGGCCACTGGCAGAAAAGGTCGGCCATGGCGGGCGTCTGGGTATGCAGCGTGACGGCCAAGGGCTTGGCGAGCAGCAGCGGCCGTGCTTGCGCGCGTGCTGCCAGCGCCGCCGCCACGCCCTCGCGGATCGCCGCGCAGGACCGGGCCGGCGAGAGCGATACGCCGCTGGTCTGCCCGGTGGCGCGCTTGGTCTGCACGAAGGTCGCGTGCGGGAAGAGCGCCTGGTTCTCGGCGATGAAGACGTCGTCGCCGCTGGCCATCAGCACCGGCACGCCGTACTCGCCGGCCAGTGCGCCGTAGAGCCCGGCCTCGCCCAAGGCCTGGCCGCCGATTTCGACACCCGCGAAGGCGAAGCTGTTGATGGTGTGCGCCAGGATGCCCGCGCCGCCGGCGCGCGAGTGGTAGCCGATCATGCAGACACCGTCCATGCCGAGCTCGACCCCCGCCACCATGCTCAGATAGCGTGGCTTGCCCTGGATCACCTGCGCGCGCGCATCCAGCAGGTCCGGCGGCATGTTGCGGAAGTCGCCGTGCGAGTCGTTCACCCACACCTCGTCGGCGCCGCCTTCGAAGGCGCCCACGATGGCGGCGTTCGCCTCCTCGGTCATCAGCCGGCGCGCACGCTCGTACTCGGGATTGCCGGCGCGCACCTGCTGGGAATGGAAGACGCCGGCCACGCCTTCGATGTCGACGGAGATCAGTATTTTCATGAGAGCGAGTGGTGCGGGTGGTGCGGGTCGTTGGGTAGCGCGAATGTGTCGGAAGGCCAGTCGCGCAGCAGCTCGGTCAGGGCCGGGCGCACATGGCCGTCGCGCCCGGTGATGGACTCGGCCTGCCAAAGCGCATGCAGGATGGCCTGCTCCACGCTGTCGGCCGCGGCCTGGAACAGGCCGTCGAGCAGGGCATCGTGCAGCAGTGCGACCGCAGGCATCGGGTGCTCGCGCCGCTGCGGCAGCGTGTAGGCGGTCGAGAAGGCCAGCGCGATGTCGCCGCTGCCGTGGCCGAAGACGGAACCGGTGCGCGCCAGGCCCGCTCCGGCGCGCAGCGCCAAGCGCCGAAGCTGGCGCGCGTCGAGCGGCGCGTCGGTGGCGATCAGCATGATGATCGAGCCCTTCTCGGGCTCGGCCACCGGCATTGCGCCAGCGAGCTGCGTGGCCAGCTGCGCGCCGACTGATCGGCCGGCGATCACCAGGTTGGGCAGCAGCCCGTAGTTGGCCAGCACCAGCGCGCCCAGGGTGTGCAGCCCGGCACCGGCTGCCGGCACCCGGCGCGATGCTGTCCCGATGCCACCCTTGAGCGCGAAGCAGGACATGCCCCGGCCCGCGCCGACCGAGCCCTGCGGGACCTCTTCGCCAGCCGCGGCCCGGGCCTGCAGGTAGTCGTGCCCGCGCACGGCCATGCGCTGCATGTCGTTGAGGAAGCCGTCGTTGCACTCGAACACCAGCGGATTGACGCTGGACAGGCTGCGCCCGCATTCCGGGTTCATGGCGATGCAGTCACGGATCTGCGCCTCGGCCACGGCCGGCACCGAGAAGGTGTTGGTCAGCGCGATCGGCGTCTCGAGCACGCCCAGCTCCTCCACCTGGACCAGCCCGATGCTCTTGCCGAAGCCGTTGAGCACCGCGACCCCGGCGGGCACGCGCTGCAGATAGGGGTCGCCCGCATGCGGGCACACCACCGTCACGCCGGTCTGCACGTCGCCCTCGTCGAGCGTGCAATGGCCCACCGTGACGCCGGCCACGTCGGTGATGGCGTCTCGGCGGCCCGATGGCAGGGCGCCGATGCGTGGAACGGCCGGCGCCATGGCTACAGGCGGTCGATCTTCGGGTCGAGTGCGTCGCGCAGGCCGTCGCCCAGCAGGTTGAAGGCCAGCACCGTGAAGAAGATCGCCAGCGACGGAAACAGCGCCACGTGCGGCGCATTCACCATGTCCGCGCGCGCCTCGTTCAGCATCGCGCCCCATTCCGGCATCGGCGGCTGCGCGCCCATGCCGAGGAAGCTGAGGCTCGCCGCCGTGATGATCGACGTGCCCAGCCGCATCGTGAAGTACACGACGATGGAGGAGATGGTGCCCGGCAGGATGTGGCGCAGCAGGATGGTGCGGTCGCTCGCGCCGATGCTGCGCGTGGCCTCGATGTAGGTGAGGTTCTTCAGCGCCAGCGTGTTGCCCCGCACCAGCCGCGCGAAGGCCGGCACGCTGAACACCGAGACAGCCACCACCACGTTGGTCATGCTGCTGCCGAGGATGGCGACCACGCCCAGCGCCAGCAGGATGCCGGGAAAGGCGAAGAGCACGTCGGAGATGCGCATCACGATGCGGTCCCACCAGCCGCCGTAGTAGCCGGCCAGCAGCCCCAGCAGGGTGCCGGCGATGGCGCCCAGCACCACGGACAGGAAGCCGGTGGCCAGCGAGATGCGCGCGCCCATCAGGATGCGGCTGAAGATGTCGCGGCCCAGCGGATCGACGCCGAACCAGTGGGCCGCCGAAGGGCCCGTATTCAGCTTGTCGTAGTCGAAGAAGTTCTCGGCGTCGTACGGCACGATCCACGGCGCGAGGATGGCAACGGCCACCAGCAGCAGCACGAAGATGCCGGCGCCCATCGCCACATGCTGCATGCGGAACTTGCGCCAGAACTCTGTCCATGGCGTGCGCACGCGAGAAGACGCGGCGATTGCGGCGATCGGTTGCTCGGCCACGGCGGGAACGGGTTCAGCAGGAGGTGTGCTCATCGCCTGTCACTTGTGTCACTGTCACTTGAAGCGGATGGTGGGATTGATGAAGCCGTACAGCACATCCACCACCAGGTTGATCAGGATGAACTCGAGCGAGAACAGCAGCACCAGCGTCTGGATGACCGGGTAGTCGCGCATGTCCACCGCATCCACCAGCAGGCGCCCGAGGCCCGGCCAGTTGAACACCGCCTCGACCACGATCGAGCCGCCCAGCAGAAAGCCGAACTGCAGCCCCATCATCGTGACCACCGGGATCAGCGCGTTGCGCAGGCAGTGCTTGAGCACCACCCACTTTTCCGACACGCCCTTGGCGCGCGCGGTGCGCACGAAATCTTCCTGGATCACCTCGACGAAGGAAGCACGGGTGAAGCGCGCCATCACCGCCGCCACCGCCGCGCCCAGCGTGATCGAGGGCAGGATGTAGTGGCGCCACGAATCGGCGCCGACCGTGGGCAGCCAGCCGAGCTGCACCGAGAAGACCTGCATCAGCAGCATGCCCAGCGCAAAGGCCGGGAAGGAAATGCCCGAGACCGCCAGCGTCATGCCGATCCGGTCGGGCCACTGGTTGCGGTACACCGCGGAGGTGATGCCGATCGTCATCCCGAAGACCACTGCCCAGGCCATGCTGGTGAGGGTGAGCAGCAGCGTGGGCATGAAGCGCTCGGCGATCTCGGTGGACACCGGCCGCTTCGAACGCAGCGATCGCCCGAAGTCGCCCTGCAGCAGGTTGGTGAAGAAGTTGAGGAACTGCTGCGGCATCGGCTTGTCGAGGCCGAGGTCCGCGCGCACCAGCGCCACCGTCTCGGGGCTGGCGTCCGGCCCGGCCGCCAGCCGCGCCGGGTCGCCGGGCAGCATGTGGACGAACAGGAACACCAGCACCGCCACGATCAGCAGCGTGGGCAGCAAACCCAGCAGGCGCTTCAGAACATACTGGGTCATGGACGTGCCGCTTGCAGGATCACTTCAGCTCGACTTCGTCGAAGTTGAAGCTGCCGTCCGGGATCACGTAGAAGCCGTTCAGGTTGCGCGCCCGCACCGACAGGAGTTGCTCGGTGACGAGGAAGGCCCAGGGCGCGTCGTCCCAGATGCGCTTTTGCGCATCTGCGTAGATCTTGGCCTTGGCTGCGGCATCGGTCGTGACCAGCGCCTTCTTGATGTCGGCGTCGACCTCGTCGTTCTTGTAGTACGCGGTGTTGAAGAGGCGCGGCGGGAACGACTCCGAGGCCAGCAGCGGGCGCAGCCCCCAGTCGGCCTCGCCGGTGGAGGAGGACCAGCCCACGTAGTACATGCGCACCGGCGCGGTGGCCGGGTCCTGCGCGCTTTCGACGCGCTCGACGCGCTGGCCGGCCTCGAGCGCCTGCACCTGCACCTTGACGCCGACCTGCGCCAACTGCTGCTGCACGAACTGGATCACCTTCTGCGCCGTCGTGTAGTTGTAGGCCGACCACAGCGTGCTCTCGAAGCCGTTCGGGTAGCCCGCCTCCTTCAGCAGCTCGCGCGCCTTGGCTGGGTTGTACGGCCACGGGCCGAGCTTCGCCGCACCCTCGAGCCCCTTGGGCAGCACGCCCTCGGCCGGGACGGCGTAGCCGGAGAAGGCGACCTTGGCCAGCGCTTCCTTGTTGATCGCGTAGTTGATGGCCTGGCGCACCTTCGGGTTGTCGAAGGGCTTCTGCTGCACGTTCATCGAGATGTAGCGCTGGATGATCGACGGTGCGCTGTTCACCTCGAGGCTGGGCTTGCTCTTCAGCGTTTCCGCGGCCTCGTACGGCATCGGGAAGGCAAAGTGCGCCTCGTTGGTCTGCATCATCGCGGCGCGCGTGTTGTTGTCGACCACCGGCCGGAAGGTGATGGTGTCGACCTTCGGGTAGCCCTTTTTCCAGTAGCCGTCGAACTTGGCAACCTTCAAATAGTCGGTGGACTTCCACTCGACGAACTTGAACGGGCCAGTGCCCACCGGGTTCTGCGCGATGCCCTTGCTGCCGAACTTGGCGAGCGCTGCCGGCGAGATGATCACCGCCGACGGATGCGCCAGGTTGTTGATGAAGGGCGAGAAGGGCTCGCTGAGCGTGAAGCGCACCGTGCTCGCATCGACCACCTCGGTCTTCGCGATGTTCTTGTAGAGGTTGTAGCGCTTGAGCTTGTTCTCGGGGTTGGTCACGCGGTCGAAGTTCGCCTTCACGGCTTCGGCGTTGAAGGGCGTGCCGTCATGGAACTGGATGCCGGTGCGCAGCTTGACCGTGTAGACCAGCCCGTCCTTGCTCACCGTGTGGCCGGTGGCGAGCACCGGCACCATCTTCATGTCCTTGTCGAAGCCGTAGAGGCCCTGGTAGAAAGACTTGGCGACGGCCTGCGACAGCGTGTCGTTGGCATCGTAGGGGTCCGTGGTCGTGAAGTTGGACTGCACGGCCACGACCACGTCCTTGGCCGCCTGCGCCGACATGGCAAGACCGGCCAGCGCGAGGGCGGCTGCGATTCGGGTAAGACGCTTGTTCATGCGAAGACTCCTTTGAAAAATTAAAAACCGCCGGCAATCGGATGCCGCGCCACGAAATGTCCGGGGCCGACTTCGACCAGCGGCGCCACCGAGGGCTGGTAGCCCACCGGGTGCACCGGGCTCGGCACCTCGCCCTGCAGCAGCGGGCGCTTCTGCGTGCGCCGCGCCGGGTCGGCCACTGGCACCGCGGCCATCAGCCGCTTCGTGTAGGCGTGCTGCGGGTTCTCGAAGATGGCGCGGCGTGGGCCGATCTCGACGATCTGGCCCAGGTACATCACCGCCACGCGGTGGCTGATGCGCTCCACCACCGCCATGTCGTGCGAAATGAAGAGAAAGGCCACGCCCAGCTCGCGCTGCAGGTCGAGCATGAGGTTGACGATCTGCGCCTGGATCGACACGTCCAGCGCCGACACCGATTCGTCGGCCACCACGACCTTCGGGTCGAGCGCGAGCGCGCGCGCGATCGCGATGCGCTGGCGCTGGCCGCCGGAGAACTCGTGCGGATAGCGCTCGGCGTAATCGGCCGGCAGGCCCACCTTTTCGAGCAGCCAGCGCACCCGCGCCTGCGCCTTGGCACCGCTGGCCACGCGGTGCACCAGCAGCGGCTCCATGATCGAGAAGCCCACCGTGAGCCGCGGGTCCAGCGACGCGAAGGGGTCCTGGAAGATGAACTGGATGTCGCGCCGCAGCGCCTGCAGCTCGCCCTGCGGCAGCGCCAGCACGTTGCGGCCCTTGAACTCGATCTCGCCGCCCTGGCTGTCGACCAGGCGCAGCAGCGAGCGGCCGGTGGTCGACTTGCCGCAGCCCGACTCGCCCACCAGCCCCAGCGTCTCGCCTGCATGCAGGTCGAAGCTGATGCCTTCCACCGCGTGCACCCGCCGCGTGACGCGGCCGAAGAGCCCACTCTTGAGGTCGAAGCGCGTCACCAGCTTCTTCACGCGAAGGATCGGCGGCAGGTCGCGGCGCACCGTGTCCTGCGGGCTGCGGTCGCTCACGCTGACGCTTCCGCCCGCCGCGTCGACCTGCAGCAGCTCGAAGCGCGCCGGCAGATCGGTGCCGCGCATCGCGCCCAGCTGCGGCACGGCGGAGAGCAGGGCGCGCGTGTACGGGTGCCGCGGCGCCGCGAACACCTGCTCCGAAGGGCCGGCCTCGGCCTTGTCGCCGCGGTACATCACGAGCACCCGGTCGGCCACCTCGGCCACCACGCCCATGTCGTGCGTGATGAAGACCACGCCCATGTGCATCTCGGCCTGCAGCTCGCGGATGAGCTGCAGGATCTGCGCCTGGATGGTGACGTCGAGCGCGGTGGTGGGCTCGTCGGCGATCAGCAGCGAGGGCCGGCACGATAGCGCCATCGCGATCATCACCCGCTGGCGCATGCCGCCGGAGAGCTGGTGCGGGTAGCGCTGCAGCACGCTGCGCGCCTCGGGGATGCGCACCAGCTCCAGCATGCGCAGCGCCTCGGCGCGCGATGCGGCGCGGTCCTTGCCCTGGTGGATGGCGATGGCTTCCGCGATCTGGTCGCCGGCCGTGAACACCGGGTTCAGCGATGTCATCGGCTCCTGGAAGATCATCGCGATGTCGGCCCCGCGGATGCCGCGCATGGTCCCGTCGCTGGCCTTCGCCAGGTCGAGCACGCGGCCGTCGCGCCGCCGGAAGGCCATGCGGCCATCGAGAATGCGCCCCCCGCCGTATTCGACCAGCCGCATCAGCGCGAGCGAGGTGACCGACTTGCCCGAGCCCGACTCGCCGACGATGGCCAGCGTCTCGCTGCGGTCCACGTGAAAGCTCAGCTTGCGCACCGCGTCGACCGTGCGCTCCGAGGTCGAGAAGCGCACCGTGAGGCCATCGACCTCGAGCACGCGTTGCTCGGGCATCTGCATCGCAGTGCCGGCCGCGGAAGAGGGCAGGGTGACGGCGCTCATCGGACAAGCCCCGTACCTGGGCGCCGCAGCAATGCGGACTTGCTCCCTCTCCCTCCGGGAGAGGGCTGGGGTGAGGGCACCGGACGTCTCATCGATGAATCGCCGTCTGCGGCGCCTCGGTGCCGCGCGCATGCCCGCGGTACATGCCTTCGGTATTGAAGGGCATGCAGACATTGCCGCTGCGATCGACCGCGATCAGCCCGCCGCTGCCGCCAATCGACGGCAGCGACTGCATCACGACCGCCTGCGCCGCCTGTGCCAGCGACTGGCCCGCATAGCGCATGCGCGCACACACGTCGTAGGCCGCCGCCGCCCGGATGAACATCTCGCCACTGCCGGTGCAGGACACCGCGGCGCGCTTGTCGTCGGCATACGTGCCGGCGCCGATCAGCGGCGAATCGCCGACGCGGCCGACGCGCTTGTTCGTCATGCCGCCGGTCGAGGTGGCCGCCGCCAGGTGGCCCTGCAGGTCGAGCGCCACGGCGCCGACGGTGCCGAACTTGCGGCCCTCGTCCAGCGGCGCGTTGGAATTCGCGGTGCCGTCGTGGTCGAGCACGATGCGGCCGGCCGCCTGCGCACGCTCCAGCTGAGCGCGCCGCATCTCGGTGGAAAAGTAGGACGGCTCGACCATCTCCAGCCCCCGCTCGCGTGCGAAGGCTTCGGCGCCGGCACCGGCCAGCAGCACATGGGCGCCGTCTTCCAGCACGGCGCGGGCGGCGCGCACCGGGCGGCGGATGTGGCTCACGCAGGCGATCGCGCCGGCGCGCAGGTCGGCGCCATTCATCACCGCCGCGTCGAGCTCGTGCGTGCCCGCGTGCGTGAAGACCGCGCCGTGCCCGGCATTGAAGAAGGGGCAGTCTTCCAGCATCTCGACCGCGAGGCAGACCGCGTCGAGCGCGGAGGCGCCGCCGAGCAGCAGCGCCTGGGCGGCGTGCACGATGGCGCGCAGCGCCTCGTGGTAGGGCTGGGCCGCACCGGCGTCCAGCGCCGCGGCGCTGATGGTGCCGGCGCCGCCGTGGATGGCAATGACGGGTGTCGTTCTCATCGGGTCTTCTTCTTTCCGGCCGGCGCGCGCGGCGCCGGCCTCTGCTTCATTTTCGGCGTGTTCGCGGCTCGCAGGCCTTGCGCGCCGTGCAGCCAGGGCATCACGGCATGGACCACCTTGCTGGCAGCCTGGTACGCCTGCGGGGCGCGCAGGGCCACCGCACTCGTCAGGGCCTCGATCAGCGCCAGCACGCTGGTCTCGCAATTGGGACGATACCGGGTTTCGGTCTGCGCGTAGAGGGCCACGTCGGCCAGCGGCGCGATCGGCGAGCTGGGCCGGTCGGTCAGCGCCAGCACGCCGACGCCCTGGCTGCGCGCGAGGCCGGTCAGGGCCACGGTGTCGGTCAGGTAGCGGGGGAAGGTCAAGGCCACGAGCAGGTCCTGCGGCCCGCCGCGCGACAACGCGCGCGCGCCGTGCGTGACGCCGCTGACCGAGGACAGCAGGCGCACGTCGGCGCAGTAGGCATCCAGGCCGTGGTGCAGCAGCCCCGCGAGCCAGGCGCTGGCGCCGAAGCCGGCGATGAAGACGGTGCGGGCGCCGAGCACGCGCGCCACTGCGGCTTCGCAGGAGGCGGGGTCCAGGGCCTGGCGCGTCGCGCCGATGTTGCTCTGGCTTTCTTCCAGCGCCGTGGCGAATACCTCTGTGATGGTCGAGGGGCGGGCGAGGTTGCCGCGCAAGCGCTCGACGGGGGCGACCAAGGGCTCGAAGCCGCGAACGAGTTCGGCGCGGAAGCTTGCGTAGCCGTCGAAGCCGAGGGCGCGGGCGAAGCGATTGGCGGTGGCGACCGAGACGCCGACCGCGGTTGCCAGCTCATCAATGGGCAAGGTGGCGACCTGCAGCGGGCGCTCGAGCACGTAGTCGGCCACCTGGCGGTGCGACGGGGTCAGCTGCGGCAAGGCCTGGGCGATGCGCTGGGCGACGGTGGTGGCTGCGGAGGGGGCCGGCATGCGGTGAGGTTGGGGGGGACTCGCCCGTTCAGGGTGCGGGGGATGTAAAGAAAATTACATTGTGGTGCAAGGGAAGAAAATTTTCGATCATTGGCTTGGGTTTAGCAACGTGTGGGCCATGTCGGGCGGAGGTGCCCACTGGCGCGTAGCGAGACCGGTTTACTCGCTGGCTCCGTGTAGACGCAACGGGCGGTCGGCATCAAGTGTGAGGGGGCTGATCGACAGCGCTGACTTCGAGCCTCGCGAGCTGGTACCCGAACTCGGCATAGAGCGATAACAAGGTGCGCGTGTTGGTCACCATTGCGTTGAATTCGGCGCCGACTGGGACGCGGCTGGGGAGAGGCTGTCTTTCCAAGTCGCGCAGTCTGCGATGAAGTTCCTCCACGCAGCAGAGGAAGGCCGCGGCGTCGAGGCGCAGGTCCAAGCCATTGGAGCAGAGGGTGTGCCGCGGGACAGGTTCGGGGTCGGAGAAGATGTTGTCCTTCTCGACGGGAGCTCGCTTGACGCGAGTGGAGACGTTGCGGGGAGTATCGCGAGCACGAGCAGACTTGACCATGATGGTCTCCAGGGACATCGCGGAGCTGCTCGGGACGCCAATCCCGGTCACCCCATTGATGGGAGTGACCGGCGGAGTATAGCTAGGGGGTAATGGGCTGAGGCTTTAGCGGGCGAGATGCATGCATGTCTGCTGTGGAGTCTCCTTTGGTGGAACGTCTGCGATGCAGCGGGAGCCGTCGTTCGACGTCGTTAAGCTGAAGGGCTGCTTTCGACTGCGGTCCGGTCGTTCACCGTGGGCAGCTCGGCGGCGCCTCTCATCGATCCATCAGCACCAGACGAGGGTCGGTAGCCGGCTCCGCTGCGTCATCCGATGCGCAGGGCACAATGGGAATGCAGACCTACTCTTCGCCAGAGTCGAGACCTTGGCTGACGATGGCGTTGCATACCCATGATTGCCTAGGCCGATACATGTCAAGGTCATCGACATCTTCGGCACGATTCGATGACGCTGGTGCCGGTGAACGTCGGGGTGAAGGCGCTGCCTTGAACGGAGTACCAAATGAATCGGAGAGAAGTCAGCTTGACTACTAGATCGGCGGACACACGCAGTAGCGCGGAGAAACTGGCACATGTACATTGAACGCGTTCAGATCGAAGAAGGCTTCCTGGATGGCCTTGACGTTGCGTTCTCGCCTGGTTTGAACGTTGTTATCGGCGCCCGCGGGACCGGCAAGACATCGCTAATTGAACTCGTCAAGTTCTGTCTGGATGTCAAAGGCCACACGCCGGAAACCAGCCGGCGCAGTTTTGACCATGCGCTTTCGGTTCTTGGCAATGGCCAAGTCACCCTTACTATTTCTGACGGCAACCGAAAGGTGGTGGTTAGTCGCACTGCGTCTGACCCAAAACCGCGCGCGTCGGAGCCGTACGTCGCCCCGCTCGTGTTCTCACAGACGGAGATCGAGAGTGTCGGGCTCCAAGCCAGCGGACGCCTCGGCCTCCTCAGTGGATTTTCCGGGGTGGCAACCGACAGCGCGGCAGAGAGCGACGCTGCGGCCGAGGCACGCTCATTGACGGCACAGTCGGCAACGCTGAGGCGCGAAATCGAGGAGCTGCAGCGTCGCGTTGCCGAGATTCCGGCCATCGATGCAGAGCTGGTGAAGTTAGCCCCTTCAGAGCAGCAGCTTTCGGCGCTGTCGGCGGAGGCCGCCAAGCGTAAGCATGAACTCGATGCGCTTGCGGCTGACATGTCAACGAAGTCTGTTGGTCAGGCAGTTCTCGAGCGGTTCAAGCAAGGCCTCGTTCGCTGGCGGTCGGCGATCGCAGCAGCGGCCGGGGATGTGCCGCGAACAGAGCAGTGGCCTGGGAGTGCCGACGCCGATCCGCTGGCAGCTGTTCAAGCCCGTATCGCAAAAGCGCAAGTCCACCTAAAGATTGCCTTGGAAGAGTTGGGCCAAGCCGAGGCCGATGTTGGCACTGTGTCGGACTTGAGAAACACAGCACGCCTCGCATCCGAAGATCGCGCACGTCAGCTGCGGAAGGAACTTGAAGCGCTTCAGGCTGGGGCCGGCAACATTGCACGCCAGGGCCAACAGCTTCGCGAACGAAAGGCGCAGCTCGAGGCGCTGAGGACTTTGCTCGCGCAGAGAACGACCGACCTCGCGACTCTAGTTGGAAAGCGAGGGACGGTACTGGACCGGCTGGAAGAGCTCCGCGACGCCCGCTTCAAGGCCAGGGCGTTAGTCGCCAACAACTTGAACAAGGTTCTCGCCCCCCGGATTCGCATCGCGGTCAGCCAGGCGGGTCAGTTCGACTCCTTCAGCTCCGCCATCGCCGACGCACTGAAGGGGAGTGGCTTGCGCTATGGCGACCTTGCACCGGCCTTGGCGAAGAAGATCAGCCCACGCGAGTTGCTGGAAGCAGCGGAGTTGGACGACGTTGCTTTCATAGCAGACGCGACCGGAATCACACTGGATCGTACGGCCAGGCTTCTTGCACATCTACGCGAAGCCGATCTTGGTGCCCTTGGCACCGCAAGTGTTGAGGATCTTGTTGACTTCCAATTGCTTGACGGAGCCGACTACAAAGACATCAGCGAGCTGTCCACGGGTCAGCGCTGTACGGTCGTATTGCCTATCGTCTTGCGACACACGGATCGGATGCTGATCGTGGACCAGCCTGAAGATCACATCGACAACGCATTCATCGCTGACACCTTGATCCTGTCGGTGCTAGCACGCGACCCGGCGGGCCAGATCATCTTCACTTCTCACAACGCCAACATTCCAGTGCTGGGGGGTGCGAATCACGTAGTGCAGCTCGGGTCAGATGGGAAGCGAGGATTCCCGCTCGCCTCTGCCAGCTTGGAAACACCGGCGGTTGTGCAAGCCATTACCTCCGTCATGGAAGGAGGCCTGCAGGCGTTTGAGAAGAGGCGGTCCTTCTATGGACGGCACAAGAGCACGTGAACAGGGACGAAGCACTACAACAGCTGGCATCGGGATCGACGCACCTGCGTCGAAGGGCGGCCCGCGTTTTGGTGCGCGATGCCCAGGTGGATGACCTACCCGCGCTGCGCTCAGCTCGTGCGAACGAGGCTGACTCTTACGCACGGAGCAGCCTTGACCGCGCTGTGGCACGGTTGACCAACGCGGTTCCTACAGCGGAAGTCCCGGTGTCGGACGAAACGGAGGAATCGCTGCGCAGCCGGCGTCAGATTCAGGCTCGCGCCGCAGAGTGGATAGCAGGCCTGCTCCTTCACGAGCTTGCGTCGCCCATTGGCCTGCTTGCCTATGCGGCGTCCCGCGAGGTTCCGGACTACGAGCGCTCGCGGACGAAAAACCACATCGTCACGCTCCAGATGGTGTTTGCCGCAATCGAGCAGTTGCGGAAGGCGTCGGCAACGCCGAAGCCTGCCGAGTTTGATCTGGCAGCGCTCATCAATGAGATTGTCAACACAGAGTTTTCCGAGGCCGCCGACAACATTGCGCTGCACGGTCCGCAACCGCTGCTGCTGGTCAGTGACGCTGCGCTGTTGCGATTTGCCATTTGCAACGGACTCCGCAACGCCATCGAAGCGGTGTCGGTGGGGACCAGCAAGCACTCGTCCCCGCCGGTCGTGGTCACCTGGGGTGAAACCGATGTGGACTACTGGGTGGCGGTACTGGATCGAGGGCCTGGGCTCTCGGCACCCTTAGAAGCGGTCCTCGGCGTCGGCAAGACGACGAAGAAGGGTCATAGCGGATTCGGGCTTCCCATCGCGCTTTCGGCTATCGAAGCACTTGGGGGCATGGTGACGCTGGAGGCAGCGTCCGACGGCGGGACCAAGTACGAGCTAAGGTGGGAGCGATGACCGCCTACGTTTTGGTTGTCGAGGACGACCCAGACTTCATCGGAGCGATCCAAGAGGTACTGAGAGGCCTGTCACCGGGTGCCACTGTCCAAGTTGCGCAGAGCAGAGACGCGGCTCTGGCATTGTTGGCCGCCTCGTTCTTCGACATCATCATTCTCGATCTGAAGATTCCGGCCACAGACGGGGCTCTAGATGTCGACTCTCAGCACGGCTTTGCCGTCTTCAGAAGGGCGCAAACCATAGCAAGCGGTACGCCTGTTGTAGTGCTGACCGGATCACCGGCGGAAGACTTCATTCCGGAGCTGCTTGGCAGTGCCCGGCAGGTGGATGTCTGGGGAGAGAACCGCAACGTACGGACGGTGGATTTCCTGCCCAAGTACAAGTTCGACAGCTTCCCCGGGATCATACAAGCGAGCCTGCAGTCGATAGATACTCTCGCTGACGTGGAGCTTGACCGTAGCGGTGTAGACCTGAGCACACAAGATGACCGCCTAATCCGAATCTTTGCGAGACGCTATGGTGGCGCGCGCGTCGTCACATCTTTGCTTGGAGGATTGTCAGGAGCGAAGGTACTCCGGCTGCGCGTGACGAACGCGCAGGGCGCACCGGTGCATGATGCGGTTGCAAAGATTGGTTCAATAGAGGATGTTGTCGATGAGGGCAGACGCTTTGACAACGACGTGGCGCGCCTCGAACCTAGAGCCACGCCGCGCAAGCTGATTACGCTGGAGGCCGGGGCGAAGACTTCGGCCGGGGTTTTTTATGGCCTGGCGGCAGGCTTTGACGAGACGGCGTTCCAGGCGGCCACTGGAGTTCCTGACCATGCGAGAGCGGCAGTACGTAGCGTCGAAAGAGGCACCCGACAGTGGGGCCAAGGGGTCAATCAATCCCGACGCACCGTGCAGGAGATCCGGAGCCGTCTGCTGAAGGACGAACGCCTTGAAGTCGTGCTGCGGCAATACGATCTGGAATGGGTAGGAGAGTTTGAGAAAGCACCGATCCAAACCAGATGGTGTTGCACCCATGGCGACATGCATGGGGAGAACGTTCTCGTGTCAGCAGATGGGTCCGCTGTCATCATCGACTACGGTGACGTAGGCGAAGCGACGGCAAGCCTTGATCCCATCACTCTTGAACTAAGCCTTCTGTTCCATCCAAAGGGTCCGCTTCGAGGCGGCGCATGGCCGACTCATGCGCAGGCCGCCGCGTGGGGCAATCTTGACCGGTACGTGCAGGGATGTCCCGCCGAGACCTTTGTCCGGGAGTGCCGGGCTTGGGCGGGTCGCGCAGCTGCTGGAAACAGAGAAATAGCCGTGACCGCGTATGCCTATCTGATGCGGCAGCTCAAGTATGAGGATACAGACAAGGCACTTGCCCTAGCGCTGCTCGCCGGAGCGAAGGCGCTCTTCGATGCCACCTGATCATATGCCGTGAACTACTTTTTCGTTGCGCGTGCTCTCAAGGGCTGGTATAGCTTGCGCAGCAGTCGGCGAGCGGGACGAACCTGAGTGACTGCACCCAGTCTGAAGCGGCCCTTCACGGACCGCTGGTCTGCAGCGGTCTCTCTGGTCGTACCATCGGTTCTATGACCCGTCGCATCGACTCCTACAGCGTGAGGCTGTTTGTTTCGGCGGCGCGTGCGGGATCGATCGTGCGCGCAGCGCAACTCGAGCACATCGCGCCTTCGGCCTTGAGTCGCCGACTGGCCGATCTGGAACACGCCTTTGATACGCCCCTGCTCGTGCGCTCGCCTCGCGGCGTCACTCTGACCGATGCCGGCCGGCTGGTGCTGGCAAAGGGCGAGCGCATCGACGATGAGCTGCAAGCGCTGGTGCGCGAGGTGCAGCTCGAGGGGGCCGAGGTCCGCGGCCTCGTGAGGCTGTACGCGAACATGTCCGCCGTTGTTGGCTTCCTGCCCGAGCGGTTGCAACGTTTCATGGCCACTTATCCCGGAGTCACCGTGTCGCTGCACGAGCAGGACACCCGGGACGTGCTGCGTGCGTGCCTCGACGATCGAGCGGATGTGGGCGTGGGCGTCGAGACGTCCTTGCCGTCGGGCATCGACGCCTGGCGCTTTGCAGTCGACCCGTTGCATGTCGTCGTCCCGACTGGGCATGCGCTGGCGAGTGAGGGAAAAATTCCGTTCGGAGTGGCCTTGACGTACCCGCTGGTTGGCGTGCATGCCGGCGGTGCGCTCGACCGCTCTCTGGTCGAGCGGGCCGCGGCGCTGGAGAAGCGCTTTGCGCCCACCGTCTCGGTCAGCAGCTTCGATGCGGTCTGCCGGATGGTCGAAGCGGGACTTGGCATTGCCATTATTCCGCAGAGTGCAGCTGCGGCCTATGCGGGCTCCCCGCGCTTTGTGAGGCGGCCACTGGACGAGCCTTGGGCCGAACGCGTGCTGAATGTCTATGCGCTTCGCAAGACACCGCAGCCGCGGGCGGTGAAAGCCTTGATCGAGTACCTGCAAGGGTAATCACCGATCACGCGTGTGGCGTGACCCCCTGTGCCGAGGGAGCACTGTTCAGGTAAGGCGTGGCGCGTAAAGATCGGGCATGCCAGCTTCGACGCCAGCCACCATTGCCGATGGGTCGCTGCGGTTTGCACCGCGCTTTCTCTTCCTCAGCCGCTCGGGCGATGCCGTCGCGCAGTGTTTGCGCGGCGACACCCTGTCCATCGCGCAAGCCGCACCGCTGCGCGACGACGTCTCCACCGACGAGATCACGCCGATCGCGATCCTCACGCACTACGACGACAAGCTCGGCCGCTATCCTTACACCGGCTTCAAGGCTGGCGAGGGCTTTCCGATCGGCCTCGACGCGGTTCGCAACTCAGGCATCGAGGTCGTCGTCGCCGGCAAGCGCTATGGCAAGGGCTCGTCTCGCGAGCACAGCCCGGCCGCGGAAAAGCTGGCGGGCGTGCGGCTGGTCATCGCCGAAAGCTTCGAGCGCATCTACCGGCAGAACGCCGACAACACCGGACTCTTTACCTCCACCGACTTCAGCCTGATCGATCGCATTGCAGCCGGTGAGGCGATCCCGCTCGACGATCTGGTGGCTGGCCGCGACGCGCTGGCCGCCGCCATCCTCACCAGTGGCGGATTGCTTGCCTTCGGCCAGCGCTTCATGCAGCACATCACCCAGGCTGCTGTCCTGGACGACGCCCGGCCGCGAACGCTGTTCGAGAAGATCGTGGGACGCCATGCGCTCGAAACTGAACTCACCACTGCACACGCCCGCTCGGGCGATGGCGCCTTCGTGCGCGCCGATCTGCGCTTCATCCACGAGTACTACACCGGTATGGCGGCGCACCTGCTGCATGCCACCTTCGGGCGACCGCTGGTGCTGCACGAACCCGATTCCATCGTAGTGTTTGAGGACCACACCTCCTATGTCGAAGAGAGCCCGGCGCATGTGCGCGGTGGGCTGGTGCCCAACGTCCACCGCATGATCGAGGCGCAGCGCGACTTTGCCGCTGCCTACGACCTGCGTTCGCATCGCACGCTGACGGAGGCCGAAGCGGCGCTGGACGATGGCAGCAACGTGGCCGGCATCTCGCATGCGATGGTGGCCGAGCACTACGCGTTGCCCGGGCAACTCGTGGTCGGCACGGATTCGCACACGCCGCACAGTGGCGCCCTGGGTTGCGTGGCTTTTGGTGTGGGCACCACCGACATGGCCAACGCATTTGTCACCGGCGCGGTGCGGCTGACCGTGCCGCAGTCAATTCGGATCATGCTGAACGGCAAGGTGCCGGCGGGGGTTACCGCCAAGGACATCGTGCTGCATCTGCTGGCGCAGCAATTCATTCGTGCAGGCGGTGGCGTCGGCAAGGTCTTCGAGTTCGCCGGCGAGGCGGCCGCATATCTGTCGACCGACGAGCGCGCAACGCTCACCAACATGACGGCCGAGCTGGGCGGCTTCACTGGCATCGTCGCACCCGACGAGGAGACCGTGCGCTTCCTGCGCGAGCGCCGTGGCGTTGATTTCACCCTTGAGCCCTGGATGCGCAGCGATGCTGGTGCGACGTACGCGGAGACGATCGAGATCGATTGCGCGCAGGTGCCTCCCATGGTGGCTGCGCCGGGCGATCCGGGGCATGGCGTTGCGCTTGCGGATGTGAAGGAAGCCGTGGCAATCGACATTGCATACGGTGGTTCCTGTACGGCCGGAAAGCGCGAAGATTTCGATCACTACCATGCCGTCCTTCAGTGGGCCGCAGACCGCGGTCTGCGCGTGGCAACGGGGGTCGCGCTCTACTTGCAATTCGGCACGACCGCTGTGCGCGACCACTGCATCGCGGCCGGCTACATGGACGCCTTCGAGCGCGTCGGTGCCCGCATGCTCGAGCCGTCCTGCGGTGCCTGCGGCAACTGCGGGCCGGGCGGCTCGATCGCGCCGTCGCAGGTCACCGTGAGCGCGATCAATCGCAATTTCCCTGGCCGTGGCGGGCCGGGGAAGGTCTGGCTGGCAAGCCCGCCGACGGTCGCGGCCAGCGCGATCGCTGGCCATCTGATTTCGTTCGAGGCGCTGCAGCGCCTGCATGCATAGATCAATACATTTCGGAGACAACATGAAAACAATTTCCTTGGAACGCACTGTCGCCAGGGTGAGTGGCATCGCGTGCCTGGTCGTGGCCGGTGTCGCGATCGCGCAGACAACGCCTTCCGACAAGCCACTGCGCATGCTGGTGCCACTGGCCGCGGGGTCGACGGTCGATGCGGTAGCGCGCGCGCTCGCGCCCGGCTTCGGCCGTGTCACCGGACATCCGGTCGTGGTCGAGAACCTGGTCGGGGCCGGCGGCATTCCGGGCACCGCGCAGATCGTGAAGGCGCCCAAGGACGGCCTGACCCTGGGCATGGTGTCGTCCAATCACGTGATCAATCCGGGCATCTACAAGACGGTGCCGTACGACACCCTCAAGGACATCACGCCCATTGCTGTGCTGGCCACCGTGCCGCTGGTGCTGGTGGTGAACGCGGCGCTTCCGGTCAAGACCGTCAAGGAACTGCTCGACTACGCCAAATCGCACCCCGGCTCCCTCAATTACGGTTCGGCTGGCAACGGCAGCACACTGCACCTGGCCGGCGAGTTGCTGGTCAGCGAGACGGCCATCGACATGAAGCACGTGCCGTATCGCGGTACGGGTCCTCTCATCACCGATTTGATCGGTGGGCAGGTACAACTGGCCTTCGTCTCGGTGTCGCAGGTCACTCCGCAGGTCAAGGCCGGCGCATTGCGCGCGCTGGCGGTGTCCACCACGAGCCGGTCGGCTGCGTTGCCCGAGGTGCCTACGCTCGCCGAGGCGGGTGTGCCTAAATACAGCTTCGACGCCTGGATCGCACTGGTCGGGCCGTCCGGGTTGCCGAAGGCCATCGTCGATGCGGACGCAGCGGCCATGCGCACCGCGCTCGCATCACCCGAGGCGCAGAACGCGATCACGGGCCAGGGACTCATGCAGCTGGACATCGGTCCCGACGCAGCCCCTGCGTTTTTTCAGAGCGAGCTGGTCAAGCACCAGAAGCTGGTGAAGCAGTCCGGCGCCAAGCTGGACTGAGCGCACCGGAACACGATGAGCATGACCGTCTTCAAGACTGCGGACCTCTGTGATCTGCACCGCGATGAGGTGCAGGTTTGCCATGCACCATTGGTCGGCTTTGGCGGCAGATCCCGGTTGACCGGGCGAATCGCCACGGTCGAGACTTTCGAGGACGCGGCCCTCGTGAGACGTGTGCTCGAAGAACCTGCCGACGGCCGCGTGCTCATCGTTGACGGCGGCGGCTCCCGCCGGGCCGCTTTGCTCGGGGACAAGATGACACTGCTCGCCATCACCAATGGCTGGCAAGGCGTGGTGATCCACGGCGCGGTACGCGACGTGGAAACGCTTTGTCGAATGGACATCGCAGTGTTCGCGCTGAACGCGGTCCCCGCTCGCAGCGGCAGCATAGGACGCGGCACCATCGGGAACCAGCTCAATTTCGGCGATGCCAGCTTTGTGCGCGACCACTATTGCTATTGCGATCGCGATGGGTTGGTACTTTCTCGACGCAGCTTATTGCCGTAGCGTTTGACCGGTCGCGGTTACCACGCCACGGTGAAAAGACTGACCAACGCGAAGCGACAGCTCTGCAGCGGCTGCGGACATCTAAGACAAGATGCTGAGCTTCCGCTGTCAAGTTTGGCGCAGTCTGCGTTACGTTAGGCCCTGGTCTATCTGACCGGCCTGCTCGAGATCGCAATAGCCATGGCACTCTTCTTCCGCCGCTCGTGCGCGGCAGGGGCATGGGCAGCCGCGATAGTCCTGGTGGCCTTCTTTCCGGCGAACGTCTACGCGGCGCTCCAGCACGTCCCCATGGGCGGTCACGCCTGGGGGCCCATCTATCTACTTGTGAGGGCACCCTTGCAGATCTTCATCCTGTGGTGGATCTGGGCCATGGTCCTGCAGGCTTCTGGCCGCAACCGCCAGCAGGTCAAGCAACCAGGGCTAGCGCAGTGACACACGGCGACGCAGAAGGCCTGCAAGACTCCCAAAGAATCGAGGTCCGCGATCAGGCGCCCCCCTTGTCGTGCCAGCCGCCGCCCAAGGCGCGGTAGAGCCCGACCTGCGCCGTCAGGCTGTCGGCACGCAACTGCAGCACGGTCTGCTCGGCGCCGAACAGGTTGCGCCGCGCGTCGAGTTCGTCCAGGTGCGACGCGTAGCCTTCGCGGTAGCGGTTCGACGCCACGCGTACCGCTTCCTGCAAGGCTCGGCGTTGCGCCTCGGCCTCGGTCGTTTGACGGCCTAGCTCCTGGATGGCGGCCAATTGATCCTCGACCTCCGAGAAGCCGGTCAGGACGGCCTTCTCGTAGTTCGCCAGCGCCTGTTCGCGCCGCGCGTCGGCGGCCCGGACCTGCGCCCGCAGCCGGCCGCCTTCGAAGATCGGCGCCAGCACGCTGCCGCCGAGGCTCCAGAGCCTGGATGGGTCGCCGACGAGCGCGGTGGAGCTGACGCTGCCGAGCGAGGCCGAGAGTCGCAGCGACGGCAGCAACTGCGCACGCGATGCCGCCAGCTGTGCATCGCTGGCGACGAGCTGGGCTTCGGCGCTTGCGAGGTCCGGCCGACGCCGGAGCAGGTCGGACGGCAGGCCCGCATCCGGCAGAGGCGGCATGCTCAGCTGCGTGAGCGTGGCGCCTCGCGCGATGGCCCCCGGCGCAGCGCCGGTCAGCACGCCCAGCGCATGTTCCTGCCGGCGGATCGCCAGCAAGAGTTGCGGGATCGCTTGCGCGGTGGCGCGGTATTCGGCTTCGCTGGTCTGCGTCTCGAGTGCAGAGCTGTAGCCGCGCTGCTGGCGCGAACGTGCCAGCTCCAGCGCCGATTCCCGCGCGGCGAGCGTGCGCCGCGCCACCTCCAGCCGCGCATCGAGCCCGAGCAGGTTGATGTAGCTGGATGCGGTGGTCGCGGCCACGCTGAGAGCGGCGCTGTCGCGGGCGGCCTGGCTGGCGACGAACTGCGCATCGGCAGCTCGGCCGAGCTCGGCGATGCGGCCCCAAAGGTCGACTTCGTAGGCGGCCTGGAACTGCGGCTGCAGGACGTTGGCCAGGTAGGGATTGCCGGTCGCCGCGCTGATGCTCTGCCCGCGTGAAGCACCTACCCCGAAGTCCAGCGTGGGCAAGGCCGCCGAACGCTGTGCCTCCGCGAGCGCGCGCGCTTCGGCCACCCGGGCCGCGGCCGCGCGAAGGTCGTCGTTGTGGTCGAGCGCGCGCTGCACGAGGCTGTCGAGCACCGGGTCGCCGAGCAGCTTCCACCACGCGGCGTCGATGCCGGGAGCGGGCGGCGCGTCCGCAGCGCGACCCGCGGAGCCTTGCCATGCTTCCGGGATTGCGGCGGGCAGCGCAGGCTTCCCCGCGGGCACCGTGCTGCACGCCTGGAGCGCCAGGCCGAGCGCTATCGCGATCGGAAAAGCGCCTGCGCAACGACGCTTTGCTGCGCTCATCGCAGCCCCACTTCCGTTCCGTCGCCGCGCGGCGCCACGGCGTGGCCGGAGCGCGTGTCGACGCTGACGACGACCGACATGCCGGGCCGCAGTCGGCTGGCGGGCGCTTGGTCGGGGTCGACCGCAATGCGCACCGACAGGCGCTGCGGGATCTTGGTGAAGTTGCCGGTCGCGTTGTCCTGCTTGATGACGCTGAACTCGGAGCCGGTCGCGGGCGATATCCGTTCGACGCGCCCGTTGAGCCGCGCGCCACCGAGCGCGTCGACGTTGAGGTGCGCGACCTGTCCCGGCGCCATGCGCGCAGTCTGCGCCTCCTTGAAATTGGCCACCACCCAGACCTGCTGCGGCACCACCGCCACCAACTGAGTACCGGGCGTCACGTACTGGCCGAGCTTGACGCCGACCTCGCCGACGTGGCCATCGCGCGGTGCCCGGATCTGCGTGTTCTCGAGGTCGATCTCGGCCAGCCTGACGGCCGCGCGAGACGATTCGACGGCCGCCTCGACGGCGCGCCGGTTGACGACCACGCTCTGCAGGTCTTGCGTGGCGACCGATTGCCCGGCGCGGGCCTGGCGCACCGACGCCTCGGCGAGCTTGACCGCTGCCTCGGCCTGGTGCAAGGCTGCTTCGGTCTGGTCGCGTTCGCGCTGCGACAGCGAACCGTCCTGCGCGAGCGGCGTGGCGCGCCGAAAGTCGGCTTGCGCGCGCGTCAGTTGGGCCCGCGCATTGACCAACTGGGCGTCGGCACCGGCGACCTGCGCCTGCGAATTGCCGATCGCGGCCTGCCGCGCGAGCCGCGCCTGCATCGTGTTGGCGAGGTTCGCCTCTTGCGCCGCCAGCGCGCTCTGCGCCTGGTCGAGCCTCTGGCGGTAGATGCGATCGTCGAGCCTCACCAGCACCTGCCCCGCGGTGACGGCCATGTAGTCCTGCACTGCGACCTCGGCGACGTAGCCGTCGACCTTGGGTGCCACGATGGTGACCATGCCTCGCACATAGGCGTTTTCGGTGCTCTCGGTGCCGGTGTGGAAGGGCGGCAGTCGCCACGCGTACAAGACCATCGCCAGGCAGACGAGGGTGGCCGCGAGCACGATCCACGTGCCGCGGGAGCGAAGAAGTTTCGGGGCTGTGGGCATGATGGGAACCGGAATGGCGGCTGCGGAAGTCAGTTCGTGGCCGCGGGCAGTGTCGGCGCCGCAATGGCAGGCGCGGCGCGCCGTGCGCGATGCCAGCGATGGGTCTTGACGCCCGCGAAGACGAAGAAGCCCAGCGTCGAGATCAACGCAACCGCGTGAAAGAGGTCGTTGTAGGCCAGCACGGTGGCCTGTTGCGTGATCTGCTGGCTCAGCAGCACCACGGCCTGCGCGCCGCGCGCGCTTGCGTCGTTGAGGTTCGACGCATAGGCGCCGCCGAGCTGCGCGAGCCGCTGCGCGACCAGCGGATCGGAGCCCTGCATGCGCTCGACCAGCTGCGCGTAGTAGAGCCGTTGATGATCGACCAGCAAGGTCGAGAGCCACGCCTGCCCGATCAGGCCGGCGAGCGCCTGTCCGCCGCTGAAGACGGCGAGGAAGCTGATCAGGTTCTTCATGCCGCCGGCGATCACGTGCATGAAGCCCTGCAGCAGCGCGGAGCTCAGGAACATCGCGCTCGCTGCGGCCAGCAGGGTCTGCGAAACGTAGAAGTCGTGCGGTCGGGTGAGGGTGGTCGAGTCGCTGTCCATCAGCGCGCCGATGATGATCAGCACCAGCGCGATGTCGCCCAGGATGCCGAAGCGCTTGGAAGGCACCACCAGCAAGGTCAGGCCGAAGCCGGCGATCGTGCCGGCCGTGATCCACATGAAGAGCGGATGCATCTGGTCATTGGTGAAGCCGAGCGTATTCATCATGCCGACCGCGCCGACGGTCTGCTCCGACAGCACGATTCGGAAGAGCACGACCGCACCGAGGAAGCGGAGCATGAACGGCGTCACGAGCCAGCGCAGGTCGATCAGCGGCTTCTCCCGCTGCAGCTCGATGATCGCGTAGACCCCGAAGCAGGCCACCGAAGCGGCGAGGCAGATGCCCAACCAGGGCGCATCGGTCCACCAGGCGAGGCGCCCTTGCGCCAGCACCACGCAGAGCAGCGCGTTGGCAGCCGCGTAGAGCATGAAGACGATGCCGTCGCCCTTCGCGAACATCTGTTGCGTCGGCATCGGCCTGAGCCGGACGACGTTGATGGCGGCGAAGCACAGGATGGCGAGGCCGGCATCGATCATGTGCAGCCCGTGCCATTGGCCGATCTGCAGCAGGTCTTCGGAAATGATGCGCGAGAGTGGTGCCCCCAGCTGCAGGCCCGCGAAGCCGAGCACGATCCCGTAGGTCGCCTTCTCGGCCGGGAAGGCCTGCACCATGTAGAGGAAGGCGAGGCTGCTGAGCGGTGCCGCGGCCACGCCCATCGCGGCGCGCACGAGGATGGCCGAGCCGAGGTGCTGCGCGAACAGGTGCGCCAGCGCCAGGAGCAGGTAGATCGGGATCACGAAGTCGGCAAAGCGGCGCAGCCCGTACTGGTAGCGGATCTTGGTCAGCACGATCGAAGCCGTGATGTTGGTCGCGAAGTAGACGGTCGTGAGCCAGCTCACTTCGGATGCCGTCGCGCCGAGCGAGCCCTGGATGCCCGTCAGGTTGGCGTTGACCAGGTTGACGCCGAGGCCCTGCGTCAGTCCGACCAGCAGCGAAACGGCGCCGAAGGCGATCCCGGTCTTCAGGTCGTGCGGCGCTGCCGGCGGTTCGGCCGGCGTCGGCGCGACATTCGCGGCCGCGTCCTCGGCGTCGGCCTCTGCCTCGGCCTGTGCGTCCGCCTTGCTTGTGCCTGCCTCGGATCGATAGCGGAATCAGTCATCCGTTGCTCGCTTTCGCCGAGTCCCTGCCGCCACGCGCGAGCGGCATCACCAGCCCGTCAATGAAGCGCGCGATCGACTGGCGCGTGACCTTCTGGTGCCGCGTGTTGTACTGGTAGAGCACCATCGCGGGCAGCAGGTCGAGCAGCAGGTCCATGTCGGCGGGCGGGTGGATTTCACCGCGTGCCACGGCGCGCTCGATCAGCGCGTGCGCCTTGGCGCGGCGCGCCGTGAGGCGCTCGGGGGCGACCTTCTCGACCCAGGCCAGGTGCTGTCGCACATTGCCGAGCATCTCCTGGATGGCGGCTTGCATGACGTGGTTGCCGATGCCGTAGTAGTGGGCATAAAGGCCCACCAGATCGTCGCGCAGCGAGCCGGTGTCGACGTCGACGTCGATGGGCGAACACAAGGTCAGCGCATCGGCGAGCAGTTCGTCTTTCGATTTCCAGCGCCGGTAGAGCGAGGCCTTGCCTGCGCCCGCGCGCTGGGCCACCGCGTCCATGGTGACGGCGGCAAGGCCGCCTTCACCAAGCAGTTCCATCGCCGCGCGCAACACATTGGCATCGAGCGCCGCGTCGCGCGGCCGGCCGATGGCGGAGGGCGGGAGCGGTGAGGAAGCCATCTGAACGCCTGAGTTTCGAAACGATAGTGTATCGTAAAGGCGCCTTGAGCCGCAGTGCGTTTTCTTCGGCCTCGTGCCCGCCGCGGCTCGAGGCGCGTGCGCGCAAATACACCATGCTAAAGAGGCGTTTGCTCAGCCGTTTGTAGGTGGGCCGCCCGTGAAAGCCAGTGCGCTCCGACGTACAGCAACACGGTTGCACCCGCGACGCCGCTGCGCCTACACCGGCCGCCGCCCGACTGCGCCACCTCGCCTCCTGAGCGAGGACTGCCTCCACGGCGCAGCAAGCGAACTTGCTCACGACCCGAGGACAAGCCCATGCCCAAGTTCCTGTTCCGGTGGCTCGCGATCGCCCTTCTTGCGGGCGCGGCGCACGCGCAGGTCGCGCCCTATCCCCCCGCCTTCAACACGCAGGACTCGCCGTGAACGATGAGGTCCTTCCAGCAATCTCGTAGTGCATCGTCACGGCAGAATCATCCAGCGCACCCAGTCCCCGTGATGCGGTGGCGAGGAAGGCAAGGTAAGCAGCATGCGCAAGCGCCGCGGGATAGCGCGACTCGCGCGTTGCGTCGAGGACCAGCGACATGTCCTTCACGAAGATGTCCATCGCCGACGTGACGTTGTCGAACTGGCCGGCGATCATCCTCGGTCCTCGATCCGCCAGCATCCACGAGCCTGCCGCACCGCTGCACAAGATCTCCAGGGTCTGTTCGAGCGGCAGGCCCTGGCGCTTGGCGAGCGCCAGCGCTTCTCCTGCCGCCGCCAGGTGCACGCCGCACAGCAGTTGGTTCAACACCTTCATCTGCGCGCCGCTGCCTGCCACGCCAAGGTAATGGACGCGTGCGCCGAACGTCTCGAGCACCGGGCGTGCCAGCTCGAAAGCCTCGGGGGCACCCGATCCCATGATGGTCAAGGTTCCACGCTCGGCTCCCACGGCGCCGCCAGTGACGGGCGCGTCGACAAGCCAGATCGCGTGCTGCTCGAGCCGCCTCTCGAGCGCCCGAACATACGCGGGATCCATGGTGCTGCAAGCAATGAACACGGTGCCGGCAGGGAGCTTTCCGACGAGCGCATCGTCGCCGAAAAGCACGGCCTCGGTCTGCTGCGAGTTGACGACGAAGCACACGACGATGCCAACCTGCGCCGCCATGTCCGCAAGCGAGCTTGCCGGCGTTCCGCCTTGCGCTCGCAACCAGTCGAGCGCCTCGGAACGAAGATCGCAGCCCACCACGTCGAAGCCCTTGGCCAGCAGGTTGCGGGCGGCGCCCCGGCCCATCGCACCAAGCCCGATGAAGCCCACCTTTGGTTTGGTGTTCATCTCGACACCCGGCTCAAACCCAGCCCTTGATCTGCTCGCCCATCGCCTTCGTGGAAATGCCATAGCGGTCGTGCAGCGTCGGCAGTGCCCCCGCGTCCAGGAATGCATCCGGCAAGCCGATCTGGCGGAACGTCGCCGTGGCGCCCGAGCGCATCAGCAGGCACGCCACCGCCTCGCCCAGCCCGCCGATCACCGAATGGTTCTCAGCCACCACGACGAGCCTCCCCATGCGCCGGACCTCCGCAAGGATCGTCGCGTCGTCGAGCGGCTTGATCGTCGGCACGTGCAGCACTGCGACATCGATGCCATCAGCCTGCAATTGCTGGGCGACCTCCAGCGAGCGCATCGTCATGAAGCCGCTCGAGATCACCAGCACGCCCTTGCCGTCGCGGATCAGCTTGGCCTTGCCGAGTTCGAACTTGTAGTCGTACTCGTCCAGCACCAGCGGCACGTTGCCGCGCGGCAGTCGCATATAGACGGGGCCCTGGTGATCCGCCATTTGAGGCACCGCCTGCTCGATGTCGAGCGCGTCGCAAGGATCGATGATCGTCAGTCCGGGAATGCCGCGCATCAACGCCAGGTCCTCGGTCGCCTGGTGGCTCGGGCCATAGCCAGTGGTGAGCCCGGGCAGGGCGCAGCACATCTTGACGTTGAGGCATTCTTCTGCAATCACCTGATGCACGAAGTCGAAGGCCCGGCGGGTACCGAAGACGGCGTACGTCGTCGCGAAGGGAATGAACCCTTCCTTGGCCATGCCGCCCGCGGCGGCCATCAGCAACTGCTCGGCCATGCCCATCTGGAAGAACCGGTCCGGGTACTCGTTCGCGAACAGGTGCAGATCGGTGTACTTGGCCAGGTCGGCCGTCATCCCGACGACTTCCGGGCGATTGCGGCCCAACTCGACCATGGCTTTGCCGAACGGCGCCGCCTTGACCCGCTGGCCCTCGCCGGCGATGGAAGCAATCATTGCCGAGGTCTTGAGACGCGGCTTCTTCTCGATAGTGGCACTCATCATCAGGCTCCTTCGGTTTGTGTGCTGTCGGTGTGGGCGATGGCCTGCTGCCATTCCGGTGGGTCGACACGGATGAAATGGTTCTTGTCGCGGCTCTCGAGGAAGGGCACACCCTTGCCCATCAAGGTGTCGAACAGGATGACGCGCGGCTTTTCCTCCTGAAGCGCACGGGCTGCATCGAACGCAGCGACGACGGCTTGCAGGTCATTGCCATCGACGCGCTGCACGTGCCAGCCGAACGCGGCCCATTTGTCGGCGAGCGGCTCGAAGCCCATGATCTTTCCGGACGGGCCGTCGGCCTGCTGGTTGTTGATGTCGACCAGGCAGATCAGGTTGGACAGTCGATGGTGGGCGGCGCCCATCGCCGCCTCCCAGGTCGAGCCTTCGTCCAGTTCACCGTCTGACATCGAGTTGTAGACGAAGGCCGGGTTCTTCTTCAAACGCAGCCCGAGTGCCATGCCCACGGCAATCGGAAGACCTTGCCCGAGCGAGCCACCCGACATCTCCATGCCCGGCGTATAGGTGACCATCCCCGACATCGGCAGGCGGCTGTCGTCGCTGCCGTAGGTTTCAAGCTCTTCCTCGGGGATGATCCCCGCCTCGATCAGCGCGGCATAGGCGGCGATTGCGTAGTGGCCGTGCGACAGCAGGAACCGGTCGCGGCCCTCCCACTCCGGGTTCTCGGGCTTGTAGGTCATGGCGTGCTTGTAGGCCACGGCCAGCACGTCGGCCCAGCCAAGCGCCTGGCCGATGTAGCCCTGTCCTTGAACTTCGCCCATCTGCAGTGCATAGCGGCGAATGCGGTAGGCGCTTTGTTGAAGCGTCGAGAGGTCAGACATGGAAGTTTCCTTGAGTGAGTGAGTTGGGGAGTGAAAGCGCGAGTGATCGTGATGCGGGATGCCATGTCAGAGGAACCCGGTCGAGATCCAGGGAATCGCGGCGACGATCACCGTTCCGATGAACAGGGCAACCATGTAGCCCACGATCGGTTTCATGCCTTCATTCGGATGGATTCGACTGATTGCGCAGGCGGCGTAGTAGCCGACGCCGAACGGCGGGGCGAACAGGCCGATGCCCATCGCGAGGGTCACGACCATCGCGTAGTGCACTTCATGGATGCCCACCTGGCGCGCAATGGGAAACAGCAGCGGTCCGAGCAGCACGATGGCAGGGATGCCTTCGAGTACCGAGCCGAGGATGATGAAGGCCACCACCGACACGGCCATGAAGGTGATCGCGCCACCGGGCAGTGCCTTCATCGCGTCGGCCAATGCGGTCGAGAAGCCGGACTGCGTCAGTGCCCAGGCCATGCCAGTGGCGGCACCGATGATGAACAGGATGGACCCTGAGAGCGATGCCGTGCTGACCAGCATCGGATAGATGCGCTTCCAGTCGAACTGGCGATAGACAAGCAGCCCGGTGAGCACGGCGTAGACGATGCCAATGGTGGACACCTCGGTCGCCGTGGCAACGCCTTCGACCACCGCAGCGCGGATGACGACCGGCAGCGCCAGAGCGGGAATTGCAATCATGAGCGACTTGGCGATCTCGCGACCCGAGGCCTTTCTGACGCCCTTGAGGTCCTCGCCCCGATAGCGCCACCAGACGAGTGCGGCAAGAGTCGAGCCCACCACCACGCCTGGCAACAAGCCGCCGGTGAACAGGGCTGCAATCGACACGCCCGTCGCGGAGCCGATCGTGATCAACACCAGTGAGGGCGGGATCGTCTCGGTCTGCGCGCCAGTCGCGGAGAGCAAGGCCACGAGATCACCGGGTTTCGCGCCGCGCTTGCGCATCTCCGGGAACAGGGCCGGGGCCACGGCCGCCATGTCGGCCGCCTTGGACCCGGAGATGCCCGAGACGAGGTACATCGCGCCAATCAGCACGTACGAGAGTCCACCGCGGACGTGCCCCAGCAGATTCGCCAGGAAGTTGACCATGGCACGCGCGATGCCGGTCATCTCGATGAGAAGACCCAGCAGCACGAAGAGCGGCACGGCGAGCAGGATCAGATGACTCATGCCTTCGTCCATCCGGCCGACGACGACCACCGTTGGCGTCGAGGTCGACAGCGCGATGTAGCCGAAGGTCGCCAGTCCGAATGCGAACGCGATCGGCAAGCCGAGCAGCACCAGGGCACCCACGCCGAGCACGAAGAACAGCAGCAGATTCCAGTTGCCGAGCCCCTTCAGAAGCGGTCCCAACAAAGTCATCGCTGCGATGACGATGGCGACGAGGCCCAGCGCCAGCAATGCGTCCTTCAGTCGGCCGACACGGAAGATCTGGATGATGCCGACGAGCAACATCAGTCCGAGTCCGATCGGCAGCGCCGCGGCCCGCCAGGAGTTCGGGATGCCCATTGCGGGCGTGGTGACAAAGGCCTCGTCGGCCGCAAATTCATAGGCGGGGTGGACGACGAATGCGAGGAAGGCGATGGCCGAAGCAATCGCGATCAGGTCAAGGAAGGCCCGCTTTCGTGGGTCGAGCTTGCCGACGATCGCAGTCATGCGCATGTGCTCGCCGCGCTGGAGCGCAACGATCGAGCCCAGCATTGCCAACCACAGGAACAGGATCGACGCCAGCTCATCGGACCATACGAGCGGTTCATGGAGGAGGTATCGACTCGTCACGCCCATCAGCAGGACGACGACCTCCGCCAGCACCAGCAGCGCGGCTGGGACTTCAACCAGCGCGCCCAGCGCCTTGCTCAAGGTTTCAAGCCAGGCGATCGGCTCACGCCGACCTGCGTCAACCGCGAGTCCAGGATCATCATGAGGAATGTTCATAGCTTTCTTTCAGGCGAAAGGGGGCCGCCTGCGCGGCAACGCGCGGCATACCGGGCAACTATTGAATTGAGATGAGTCGCTGCGCCCCGGTGAACACCGGAGCGGCAGCTGCAGTCAACCGAGCTTGCCGGAGACTTTTTCCAGGAGGTCCCAGGGCGCTGCGCCGTACTTCGACTTCCATTCGCCGTAGAAGCCGGTGCTCGCCAGCTTCTTGCGGAAGTCGTCTTGCTGCACATCGACGAAGCTGATTCCCTTGGCCATCAGATCTGTCTTCAGGCTGGTGTTGAGCTTGGCAACATCGGACCGCTGGTCGGTGGCGGACTTGTCGATCTCCCGCTTGATGACCTGCTGCACGTCGGCGGGCAGCTTGTCGAAGGCTCGCTTGTTTCCAAGCACCCAGTAGCCATCCCAGACGTGACCTGTCATGCTGCAGCTCTTCTGGACTTCGTACAGCCGCGCCGTTGCGATGATGGCGAGCGGGTTCTCCTGGCCCTCGACCACCTTCGTCTGCAATGCGGTGTAGACCTCGTTGAAGTTGATCGGCGACGGTGCAGCCTCCAACGCCTTGAACAAGGAAGTCAGCGGTGGCGCTGCAGGGACGCGAACCTTGAACCCCTTCAGGTCCGCCGCGGTTTTGATCTCCTTCCCGGAAGAGGTGACGTGACGGAAGCCGTTGTCCCAGATCTTCGACAAGGTGAAGATGGGCGTCTTCGCGATCTCGGCACGGATGTAGTTGCCCAAGTCCCCGTCCATTGCCTTCCAGACATCGTCGTAGTTCTTGAAAGCGAAGCCAACGCTCGTGATGCCCGAGACAGGCACGAAGGTCGACAGGATCAGCGATGACAAGTTGAAGAACTCGACCGAGCCATTGCGCACCTGCGCCAGCAGATCGGTGTCGCTGCCCAACTGATTGGCGGGAAACAGCTTGATGTTGACCCTACCCGACGTGGCTTCGCGGATGCGGTCGAGCGCTTCCTTGGCGCGCAGGTTGACCGGATGCGTCGGATCCTGTCCGGTGGCGTACTTGAGCTCGAACTCGGCTGCATCTGCCGGGCGCGAGATGATCGAGAACAGCGGCAGTGCTGCACTCGCAGCGAGCAGTTGCCGGCGGTTGAGTTTGGTGGGGGTGAGCTTTTGCTCGTTCATGTTTGTCTCCTGGTTGTCGAGTGAAATGAATCGCTGGCTCAATGGATCAACATGCCGCCGTTGACGTCGAGCGTGATGCCCGTGCAGTACAGCGAGAGGTCGCTTGCAAGAAAGACGCAGGCGCCCGCAATGTCTTCGGCGCGGCCCAGGCGGGCGAGCGGAATCGTCTCGGCGATTTCTGCCTTCTTCTCTTCGGTGAGCTTGCCTTTGATGATGTCAGTGCCGATGAGGCCGGGCGTGATGCTGTTGATGCGGATGCCTTCGGCGCCGAACTCGCGCGCCATGGCGCGCGCCAGGCCAAGCACACCGGCTTTCGCTGCCGAGTAGTGCGGGCCACCCAGGATGCCGCCACCGCGCTGGGCGGAAACCGACGAAATGCAGACGATCGATCCGCTGCCTTGTTCCTGCATTGCGGGCAGTACGGCCTGCGACATGTACAAGGTGCCTCGAAGGCTGACGTCGAGCACGCGGTCGTAGTCCGCACCGCTGATCGCGAGCGTCTTGATCGGCTGCGTAATGCCCGCGTTGTTGACCAGCGCATCGATGCGACCGAATGCTTTCAGCACCGCCGCTGCGGCTGCATCACATGAGGCCTTGTCGGTGACGTCGGCAGCGATTCCAAGATGGTCGGGGCCAAGCCGCGCGGCGGCCGCTGCGGGCTCTGCGCGCTCCAGGTCGAGCACGGCGACCCGTGCACCGTGGTCTGCCATGAGGCGCGCCGTGGCGAACCCGAGACCGTTGAGGCCGGCACCGCCGGTGATCACGATTACCTTGTCCTTGAGTAGCATCGATTTGTCTCCAGAGTGATGTGAATCCGATGCAGTCCCAGCAAGCGCCTTGGTGCTGGTGACCGCTTGCAGCACGAAGAGGTCTTGCTGCAATGGGCCCAATGGTCGCGAGATGCGTTCATGACGACAAGCGATGTGTTTTCACCCTAAGATGACACTTCATCATCAAACGACCGGGTTGACCCTATGTCCACGCTGCCCGCAGTGACGAACTTGCAAGCCTTCGAAGCAGTGGCGCGTCGACGAAGCTTTGCCCTTGCAGCGTCCGAACTTCATCTCACCGCCTCGGCGATCAGCCATCAGGTGTCACGCCTTGAAGCGCATCTCGGCGTGAGGTTGTTCGAGCGCAGCGCGCACGGTGTGCGGCTCAGCGCCGCGGGCGACCTGTACTTGTCGAAGGTCGGCGGCGCGTTGCTGGCCATAGCATCGGCGAGCGATGACTTGCGTCAGGGCGTGAGCAACAGCCTGTACGTGCACTCGGCGCCGAGCATTGCGAGCCTTTGGTTGATGTCTCGGCTGCGCGGCTTCTCGCAGGCCTACCCGGACATCTCGCTCAACCTGTCAGCGGCGCACACGCCCAGCGACTTCGCGCTCGGCCAGTCCGACATCGACATCCGCTACGGGATACCGAACTGGCCTGACTTGGTGGTCGAGCCGCTCTTCGAGGAGCGCATCGTGCCGCTCGCCAGTCCTGCGTTCATCCGGCAGCATGGCTTGAAGCGCGTCGGGCAGCTCTCCGCCGTGAAGTTGATTCAGAGCAATGTCAGCGTGGTCCAGTGGTCGGACTGGTTCGAACAGTACAGTGACAAGCGGGCACCGGACTGGTTCGCCATACGGTTCGACCGGGCACAGATGTCGCTGGACGCTGCCACCCAGGGGCTCGGAGTTGCGCTCGAGAGCTCGACGATTGCTGCAAGACACATCGCCGAGCGCAAACTGAAGCCCGTTTTCGGCCTTGACCAAGCCGTCAAGGTCAAGGCGCACTTTGCCGTGTATCCACCGCGGCATGCGAAGCGACCATCAGTAAAGGCCTTTCTGGAGTGGATCCACGCAGAAGCGTCACGAGGTTGAACACGCTCAGGGTGCGAATCCGAAGGCCACCGTGAAGCTGGTGCGGGAATTCCTGAACGGCGTGAACTGAGCGGCCTAGAACGCGCTTTTCGTACACCCGCCGTCGACACGGAGCGCTGCCCCCGTCGTCCCGGATGAAAGCGGGCTGGCAATGTAGGCAACCATGGAGGCAATCTCCGCTGGCGTTTCGAACCTCTTGATGAGGGATGTCGGCCGCACCTTCTCGAAGAACTCCCTCTCGTAGGCATCGAATGACTTGCCATCGGCCTTGGCGAGCGCCTCGACGAATTCGCCCACGCCTCGCGACTTGGTCGGACCCGGCAGGATACTGTTGACGGTAATTCCAGTGCCGGCGACGGCCTCGGCCAACCCGCGGGAGACGGCCAGCTGCGCGGTCTTCGTCATGCCGTAGTGAATCATCTCCGAAGGAATCTGGACGGCGCTCTCGCTGGAGATGAAGATGATGCGTCCCCAGTTGGCACGCCTCATCGCGGGCAACACCAAGCGCGCCAGGCGAACGCCGCTCAGGACATTCACATCGAAAAAGCGCGTCCAGTCCTCGTCCGGAATCTCTTCGAACGGCTTGGGTTCGAAGATGCCGAGGTTGTTGACGAGAATCTCGATGTCCGGGTACTTCGCCATCAAGGCATGCGCGGCAGAGGCCATGCTGAGGTCTCCGGCGAAGCCCATGACCTCGCCGCCCTCCGCCGCCTCGATCTGAGCGACAGCGGCGTCCACCGATTTCTGCGAGCGCCCGTTGACGATAACGCGTGCACCCTCCGCTGCCAGGGCATGCGCGATGGCGAAACCGATGCCCGCCGTGCTTCCGCTGACCAGCGCCAGCTTGCCTGTGAGTTGGAGATTCATTGCGCGTGTCCTTCAAGGAAAAAGCGACGGGGTCGTCATCGGCTGGCCAGCCCGCCCAGTCAACTAGGCTCTCGAGACGATAACCCCTTCCAGCGGCTCGAGGATGAGTGCACCCGCGACGATGCCGCTGCGATGGGCGTGCGTCGACGCCAGCACCACCCCACCCGCAGGCACAAGGTCGATGGAGATCGGCTTCTCGGAGGTGCCGAAGTTCAGCAGCACGACCAGGCGCCGCGTGCCGGCGCTCCTGGCATAGGCCATCACATCGGCCCCCGCGTCGAGCGGCTCGTGGCTGCCCTCGTGCAGCGCGGGCTCGCGCCGCCTGAGCGCGATCAAACGGCGGTAGAGCGCCAGCATCGAAGCAGGATCGCCGGCCTGCGATTCGACGTTGCGATGCTCCCAGTCCCCGCCCAGCCGCAGCCAGGGCGTGCCGGTCGTGAAGCCTGCGTTCGGGGCGGTGCCGCTCCACTGCATCGGCGTGCGCTGCGGATCGCGGCCCAGGCCCTTGCCAGGGTCGTTCTTCTCGAAAGGGTCCTGCACTTCCTCCGGCGGAATGGGCACGTCCGTCAGTCCGATCTCGTCGCCGTAGTAGAGCGTCGGCGTGCCGCGCAAGCTCAGCAGCAGCATCGCGGCGAGCCTGGCCCTTTCCTGTCCGACGCGGCTGGCGATGCGCGGCTTGTCGTGGTTGCCGAGCACCCAGTTGGGCGCTGCGCCCTGAGGCAGCGCCGCCTCGTAGTTGCGCACGATGTGGTCGATCTCGGCAGCCTGCCACTTGGCGGCCAGGAGCTGGAAGTTGAAGGGGAGCTGCACGCCTTGCAGAAGGCCATCCTCCGTGCGCCCGTAGTAGGCCATCAGCCGGGCGAGCGGCAGGTAGAGCTCGCCGATCAGCACCCGCGTCGACTGCGGGTCGCTGAACTCGTCGACCACGCGCCGCATCTCGATGATGATGTCCTGCATCTCGGGGCGGTCCGTCGTGTACACCGGCAAGAGCCGATGGGCCGGATCGCCGCCAGCCACGAAATCAGGGTTCGGCGGGTTGTCGCGGAACTGATCGTCCTTGACGAGGTGGTACAGCACGTCGATGCGAAAGCCGTCGACGCCGCGGCGCAGCCAGAAGCGCAGCACGTCGTACATCGCCTCGCGCACTTCCGGGTTGCGCCAGTTCAGGTCGGGCTGCTCCTTCAGGAACGAGTGGCAGTAGTACTGCCCCGTGTGCGCGTCGAAGGTCCACGCCGGTCCGCCGAAATTGCTGAGCCAGTTGTTCGGCGGCCCGCCGTCGGGGGCGGGGTCCCGCCACAGGTACCAGTCGCGCTTCGGGTTGCTGCGCGAGGCGCGGCTTTCCATGAACCAGGGATGCTGGTCGGAGGTGTGGTTGGGCACGAAGTCAAGAACGAGCTTCAGGCCGCGCGCCCGGGCTTCGGCTGCGAGCGCGTCGAAGTCGGCCAAGGTGCCAAAGCGAAGATCGATGTCGCAATAGTCGGAAATGTCGTACCCGAAATCGGCCATCGGGGAGGGATAGATGGGCGAAATCCAGACCGCATCGACGCCGAGTTCGATCAAGTGATCGAGCCGGTTCCGAATGCCGCGCAGGTCGCCAATGCCATCCCCATCGCTGTCCTGGAAAGACCGGGGATAGATCTGATAGACGATTCCGTTCTTCCACCAGGCGTCGGCTGACATAGCGCTCCTTTCTTGTTTCGGGTCTGCCAATATCCGGGAGCCAACGCCGAATGATCAACGACCTCTGGTACAAAAATACAGTCGTGTACTGCTTGTCCGTGGGGACTTTCATGGACTCCGATGGCGATGGCTGCGGCGACTTCGAAGGCCTGACACGGCGCCTCGAGTACCTGCACGGTCTCGGCGTCACCACCCTGTGGCTGATGCCCTTCCAGACCTCCCCGGGCCGTGACGATGGGTACGACGTCGCGGACTACTACAACGTCGATCCCCGCTTCGGCACGCTGGGCGACTTCGTCGAATTCACCCATGCTGCTGCGCAGCGCGGCATGCGCGTGCTGATCGACCTGGTGGTCAATCACACCTCCGACCAGCACCCCTGGTTCCAGGCGGCGCGCAAGAGCCGGAGGTCAAAGTACCACGACTGGTACGTCTGGTCAGACAGGAAACCCGAACGCGCTGCCGACGGCGTGGTCTTTCATGGCGTGCAGAAGTCGACGTGGACTTTCGACAAGGTGGCCAGGCGCTGGTACTTCCACCGCTTCTACGACTTCCAGCCCGACCTCAACACCAGCCATCCGCAGGTGCAAGCGGAGATCCTGAAGATCATGGGCTTCTGGACGCAGCTCGGCGTCTCGGGTTTTCGCATGGATGCCGTGCCGTTCGTGATCGGCGAGAAGGGCGCGCACGTCGCCAAGCCGAAGGAGCGCTTCGACATGCTGCGCAAGTTTCGCGAACTGCTGCAATGGCGCCAGGGCGACGCGATCATCCTCGCCGAAGCGAACGTGCTGCCGAAGACCAACATGGCGTACTTCGGGGACGAGGGCGAGCGGCTGCAGATGATGTTCAACTTCCCGGTCAACCAGAACCTGTTCTATGCGCTGGCGACCGGCGACACCCGCCCGCTCGCCAAGGCGCTCGAGGCCACCCGGCCGCGGCCTGCAACCTGCCAATGGGGCATTTTCCTGCGTAACCACGACGAGCTCGATCTCGGGCGCCTGCTGCCTGCGCGGCGGCAGCGCGTCTTCGACGCCTTCGGCCCCGAGAAGGACATGCAGCTCTACCAACGCGGCATACGCCGGCGTCTCGCGCCCATGCTCGGGAGCAACCGGCGCCGCCTCGAACTCGCCTACAGCCTGATGCTGACATTGCCCGGCACGCCGGTGATCCGCTACGGCGACGAGATCGGCATGGGCGACGACTTGAGCCTGCCGGAACGCAACTGCGCGCGAACGCCGATGCAGTGGTCTACCGAGCCCAACGGCGGATTCACCAGCGCCAGCAAGCCGGCAGTGCCGGTGATCACGGGCGGGGCCTACGGTTTCGAGCACGTGAATGTCGCGGCGCAGCGGCGCGACCCCGATTCGCTGCTCAACTGGATGGAGCGCGCCTTTCGCATGCGCAAGGAAGTGCCAGAGATCGGATGGGGCGACTTCGTGGTGCTGCCCCACCGCGAGCGTGCCGTGCTGGTGATGCGCTACGAGTGGCGCGGCAACACGGTCGTGTTCGTGCACAACTTCAGGGCCGATCCGCTCGAGATCAAGCTCGACGCGAAGACGCTCGGCGCGGACGGCGAGGTGCTGGTCAACATGCTATCGGAGGAGCACAGCAACGCCGACGCGAAAGGCCGCCACTGCATGCTGCTCGAGCCCTATGGCTACCGCTGGTTCCGCGTCGGCAGGCTCGACTACCTGCTCAAGCGGGAGGAGATGTGAGCTCAGGCGCGGATGGCGTCGAGAGCTTGCCAGTCGAAGTCGATGCCGTGGCCCGGCCGGTCGGGCGCGATCGCCATGCCTTCGTCGATCTTCAAGGGCTCGGCAACGTACTTGTCCACGCCGAAGCCGTGGGCCTCCAGGAAGATGCGATTGGGGCAGGTGGCCAGCAGATGAACGGTGACGTCGTGCGCGCCATGCGAGGTCACCGGCATGTTGAAGGCTTCGGCCAGCCGCGCGATCTTCATGAAGGGTGTGACGCCGCCGCAGTTGGTGACGTCGGGCTCGGGGTGCGTCACGGCACCGGCTGCGATGTATTGCTTGAACTCCCAGAGGCTGCGCAGGTTCTCGCCGGCCGCGACCGGCAGGCCGCCCTCCCGGATGATGCGCACGTGCCCCGCTGGGTCATCGGGAATCGTCGGCTCCTCGAGCCAGACGAGATCGAGGGGCTGCAAGGCGCGCGCCGCGCGGATCGCCTCGTCGACGCCCCACTTCATGTTGGCATCCACCATCAAGGGAAAGCCGTCGCCCAGGTGTTCGCGCATGGCGCGGACGCGCTCGACGTCTTCGGCCAGGCGCGCACGGCCCACCTTCATCTTGATGGCCCGGAAGCCCTTCGCCAGATTGGCATCGGTCTGGCGCAGCAGGTCGTCTAGCGACAGTTGCAGGTCGATGCCGCCTGCATAGCAGGGCACGCGCGGATCGTGTCCGCCGAGCAGGTTCCAGAGCGGCAGGCCGACCCGCCTGGCCTTGAGGTCCCACAGCGCCATGTCGAAGGCCGAGAGCGCCAGCACCGTCGGGCCGCCGCGGCCGCCGTAGTGCAACGCCCACCAGGCTTTCTGCCAGAGCCGCTCGATGTGGTCGGCTTCTTCGCCGGCCATGATGTCGGGAAACTCGTGCCGGAGGATCGCTTCGATCGCGCCGCCATTGCGCCCGACGGTAAAGGTGTAGCCCACGCCTTCGGCGCCATCCGCGTCGCGCACGCGCACGGTGTTCAGCTCGAAGGCGCGGATTTCTCCGTGTGTGGAGTCGGTCAGCACCACCGGCTGCGGAACGCGGTAGAAGCCGCTTTCGATGGAGGCAATGCGGGCCATGATTGATCCGATGTGAGTCAGGAAAGGAAGGATAGCGCGGCAGGCCAGTCACCGGGCCCGGTAAACTCCGCCCGCCCGGGCATCGGCCGGGGTCGCCGCAGGCAACGCGGCGTGTCTCTAAATCCAAGGAATCTGAATGAATCGCATCGAACTGGTCGAGAAGATCGCCACCGGCCACAACCTGAGCAAGGCCGAAGCCGCGCGCGTCCTCGAAACAGTCACCAGCTCCATCGTCAACGCCGTGAAGAAGGACGACTCTGTCCAGATCGTCGGCTTTGGCACTTTCAAGCAGGTTGCCCGCGCAGCGCGCTCCGGCTTCAACCCCCAGGCAGGCACGAAGATCAAGATCGCGGCGACCAAGGTGCCGAAGTTCGTCGCCGGCGCCGCCTTCAAGGCCGCCATCGACCCGAAGGCCGCCAAGCGCAAGGCCGAGAAGGCTGCGGCGAAGCCCGTCGCGAAGCCCGCGGTGAAGAAGGCTGCACCGAAGAAGGCGGTCGCCAAGAAGAAGTAAGCCTCAAGGCCATCGACCCGATCCACCAGAAGATGGCGGCGATGCTGCAGGTGGATCGGCAGAACCCACGGCAGGCGCGAAATGAAAGGCTCAGGCTTCGGCGTCCGGGTGGGCCATCCACCATTGCGCCGGACGGGTGCCCTCGCGATGCAAGCGATGCAGCGGCTCCTCGCATCGTTTCCAGAACAAGGCAAGGATTTCATCCACGACGCCGGCGAGGCTGATCGCGCCTTCGGCGGCTTCCCTGGGTTGCACGGTTGCCAGCAGGACTTCCTTCAGCCGCTCCTGGCGTGCGGCCGTTGGAGGATGGCTGTGGCTGCGCCAGGTCTCTGCCTTGCCGGTGCCGAGCAGGCTGACAGTGTGCTCGACGATCTCGATGCAGCCGAAGAACAGATGAGCGCCCCAGTAGCTGAGTGCGACGTCCATGCCGCGGTCGCGGGTCATGGCGCGGATCATCAGATGCATGCCCACGAGATCCGCTTCGAATTCCTGCTGCCAGTTTGTCTGCACGGTCTCTGCATCGATGCTCTCGGCGATCGCATTTCGCGCCAGATTTCCGTCCAGGTGGCCGAGGGCGACGTGCCCGATTTCGTGGCCAAGAATGAACAACTCCATGGACTCGCGCAGTATCGATGAGAGGCCGTGGGTGTTCGGCGGCGAAGCATAGGGACGGGCGTGATGCGGGTGACCCTGAACGACGTAGCTGCACAGAGCGTCGAAGAACCGCAATATGGGCGTTTCGTCCTCCAGGAGCTTGCTGCGCAGGTCGGCCAGGTCTGTCGAGAAGGACAGCCGCTCGCCGTCGCCCTCCCGTTGAGGCATCGAGGAGGCCACGGCCTTGCACATCAGGTTTGCGAAGCCGAACAAGCCCTCTTCGAGCAGAATGATGCGAGTCTTGGTGCTGTGCAGGCCGATCGCTACGCCGTTCACCCGCCCCGTGGCAAGCGTGCCGAGCAGCGGTTTCGGTGCGATTCGGAGGTTCATCTCGGCTGCCGAGCGGGAAAGTGCCTCGAACTGGCTCAGCATCAAGCCATACCATTCCGGATTTTCGTAAGGGGTCGGGCACCTCTTGACCGCGATCTCGCGCTCGTCCCTCTGCTTGGCGAGCATCTGATGAAACCCGGCTTCGTCACCATCGGCATGGATCGACAAATACACCTGGCGCAAGTGCTCGACCACCGCTGGAACATCCAGGGGGTTTTCAGACCTGCTCTTGATGCCGTAGTGCCGGTGGGTGGCTTCCTGCAGGAAGGCAAGATGCGATGCGGCGCTTTCCCAGCCGGGATCGACCGCGTCGCTCATTTCAGTTCACCCTGCGCTTGAGGGTCACTTCGATGCCGGTCTTTCCGGACAGCGACGCTTTTGCCAACGAGACGATGGACACCTCGCCCCCGGCGTCGAAGGCGATGCAGAACTTGACGTCGGCCAGGGCATAGTCCCGACTGGTCAGGTCGAGACCGTCGAGTGCGTCAGCGACCGACGATAGCACCGCTTTCAACGACTGCTGGAAGGCCGAAGCGCTGAGTTCCAGGACCTTCTGCGGCACGGTGCCGATGCCTGGCGGCAGTCCGAAAGCTCCTTTGGCGCTCGCCACGTCGTCGCCATCGACGAGCAGCCGGATCGAACCCGTTACATCTTGAGTGGCCTTCATCCCGTCCTCCTGGCGTCGCAATGGCGACGACGGGACTTTAATGCTGCAAGGTCATTTCAGCAATTGCTCAGCGCATGGAGTTCGCCGTGGCTAAGGCGTCCACGCACTCAGAGCAGCATCGAGATCTCCTGCGCCGCGCCCATCAGCGCCGGCAACATCGTCTCCTGCATCACCTTCGCACTCGTGCGGTTCGCCTGCCCGCTGATGTTGAGCGCGGCCACCATGCGTCCCCCGCGGTCGACGATGGGCGCGGCAATCGAGATCAGGCCTTCCTCCAATTCCTGGTTCACCAGGCACCAGCGCTGGCGCCGGGCCTGCTGCACTTTCGCGATCAGCGTGTCGATGTCGGTCAGGGTGTGGCGCGTGAGCGGGGCGATGCTCGAAGCCTGGAGACGCGTGCGCAGCGCCTCGTCGTCCAGGTCGGCCAGCAGCAGCCGGCCCATGGAGGTGCACCACGCCGGCAGGCGCGACCCGATGCCCAGGCTGATGCGCATGATCTTGTGCGTGGGCACGCGCAGCACGTAGACGATGTCCGTGTCGTCGAGCACGGCCGCCGAGCACGACTCCTGCACCTGCTGCACCAGCGCTTCCATCACGGGCTCGGCGCGGTTCCAGATCGGCATGGAAGACAGGTAGGCGAAGCCCAGGTCGAGGATGCGCGGCGTCAGCGCGAACAGCTTGCCGTCGGATTGCACGTAGCCCAGGGTCTGCAGCGTGAGCAGGATGCGCCGGGCGCCGGCACGGGTGAGGCCGGTGGCGGCCGCGACCTCGCTGAGCGTCTGGCGCGGCGCACGCTCGCTGAAGGAGCGGATGACCTGCAGCCCGCGCGCAAAGGACTGCACGTAGCTGTCGCCGGGCGTGGGTGCGTTGGCCTTCTTCAGGGTTGCCATGTGGGTTGCCGTGGTTGCCATGCGGAGCGATCTTCTCTAGAATTCATTATACGAACACATGTTCGATATGCGAACAACTGGGAACATTGTGCTCTACGCCTGAAGCCGAGGCCTTCGGCTTTTCCCCTACTCCCGGAGACAGATTCAATGATCAACAAGATCGCCCGCTCGATCGCCGATGCCATGGCCGGCGTGGCCGACGGCGCCACGGTCCTCATCGGCGGCTTCGGCACTGCCGGCATCCCCAACGAGCTCATCGACGGCCTGATCGAGCAGGGTGCCAAGGAGCTCACGGTCGTCAACAACAACGCCGGCAACGGCGACACCGGCCTGGCCGCGCTGCTCAAGGCCGGGCGGGTGCGCAAGATCATCTGCAGCTTCCCGCGCCAGGCCGACAGCCATGTGTTCGACGAGCTCTACCGCTCCGGCAAGCTGGAGCTGGAACTGGTGCCGCAGGGCAACCTGGCCGAGCGCATCCGTGCGGCCGGCGCGGGCGTCGGTGCCTTCTTCTGCCCCACGGGCTATGGCACCGAGCTGGCCGGCGAGCGCGAGACGCGCATGATCGACGGCAAGCAGTACGTGCTGGAGTACCCGATCCGCGGCGACGTGGCGCTGATCAAGGCCGAGCAAGGCGATCGCTGGGGCAACCTCACCTACCGCAAGGCGGCGCGCAACTTCGGTCCGGTGATGGCCATGGCCTCGAAGCGCACCATTGCCACCGTGCACGAGATCGTGGAGCTCGGCGAGATGGATCCCGAGGCCATCGTCACCCCGGGCATCTTCGTCAGCAGCATCGTCAAGATCGACCGCGTCGCCACCCAGGCCGGCGGCTTCAAGAAGGCAGCATGAGCATGAGCAATTACCAACGCCGCACCAAGGACCAGCTCGCCGCGCGGGTCGCGCAGGACATCTTCGACGGCGCCGTGGTCAACCTCGGCATCGGCCAGCCTACGCTGGTGGCCAACCACCTGCCGGCCGGGCGGGAGGTCATCCTCCACAGCGAGAACGGCATCCTGGGCATGGGCCCGGCGCCACTGCCGGGCGACGAGGACTACGACCTCATCAACGCCGGCAAGCAGCCCGTCACGCTGCTTCCGGGGGGCGCGTACTTCCACCATGCCGACAGCTTCGCGATGATGCGCGGCGGCCATCTGGACATCTGCGTGCTGGGCGCGTTCCAGGTCTCTGCCACCGGCGACCTGGCCAACTGGAGCACCGGTGAGGCAGGGGCGATCCCCGCGGTCGGGGGGGCCATGGACCTGGCCATCGGCGCGAAGCAGACCTGGGTCATGATGGACTTGCTGACCAAGAAGGGCGAGAGCAAGATCGTTGCGCAGTGCAGCTATCCGCTGACCGGCATCGGCTGCGTGAAGCGTGTCTATTCCGATCTCGCCACGCTCGAATGCACGCCTGCGGGGCTGAAGCTCATCGACAAGGTCGAGGGGCTGGAGCATGCCGAGCTGGAGAAGCTGGTGGGCCTGCCGATCGCCGCCTGACAACCCTTTCAACCAGAGACACACCATGACGAACCAAGCTTTCATCTGCGACGCCGTTCGCACCCCCTTCGGCCGTTACGGCGGCTCCCTCTCCACCGTGCGCACCGACGACCTGGGCGCCGTGCCGCTCAAGGCACTGATGGAGCGCAACAAGGAAGTCGACTGGCAGGCCGTGAGCGACGTGCTGTACGGCTGCGCGAACCAGGCCGGCGAGGACAACCGCAACGTGGCGCGCATGTCGGCGCTGCTGGCAGGCCTGCCGCTGGAACTGGGCGGCGCCACCATCAACCGGCTGTGCGGCTCGGGGCTCGACGCCGTGGGCAGCGCGGCGCGCGCCATCAAGGCCGGCGAGGCCGGGCTGATGATCGCGGGCGGTGTCGAGAGCATGAGCCGCGCGCCCTTCGTCATGCCCAAGGCGGAGAGTGCCTTCAGCCGCAGCAACGCGATCTACGACACCACCATCGGCTGGCGCTTCGTCAACAAGCTGATGAAGGCGCAGTACGGTGTCGACTCGATGCCGGAGACGGCGGAGAACGTGGCGACCGACTACAAGATCGAGCGCGAGGCCCAGGACCGCATGGCGCTGGCCTCGCAGCAGCGCGCGGTCGCGTCGCAGAAGTCGGGCTTCTTCGATGCCGAGATCGTGCCGGTCCTCGTGCCGCAGAAGAAGGGCGACCCGATCGTCGTGAACAAGGACGAGCATCCGCGCGACACCAGCCTGGAAGCGCTTGCCAAGCTCAAGGGCGTGGTGCGCCCCGATGGCACGGTGACCGCGGGCAATGCCAGCGGCGTGAACGATGGCGCCTGCGCGCTGCTGCTGGCCGACGAGGCGAGCGCGTCCAAGTACGGCCTGACGCCGCGCGCCCGCGTGGTGGGCATGGCCACCGCCGGCGTGCCGCCGCGCGTGATGGGCATCGGCCCGGCGCCGGCCACCGAGAAGGTGCTGAAGCTCACCGGCCTGAAGCTCGACCAGATCGACGTGATCGAACTCAACGAGGCCTTCGCCGCGCAAGGCCTGGCGGTGCTGCGCCTGCTCGGCCTGAAGGACGACGACGCACGCGTCAACATCAACGGCGGCGCGATCGCGCTGGGCCACCCGCTGGGCGCGAGCGGCGCGCGGCTGGCGACCACCGCGGTCAACCAGCTGCACAAGGGCGGCGGGCGCTATGCGCTGTGCACGATGTGCATCGGGGTGGGCCAGGGGATTGCGGTCATCCTCGAGCGGGTCTGAACGGGCTTGCCCGGCGCGGCCCGGCTCACAAGGCAACTTCTCGCGCGGCCGAACGGGACGTGCGGGGGGGCTTCTACGACGCGGCCTGCCACACCAGCGTGGCGGCCGCGAGGTCTTCGAGCGCGCTGCCCACGGCCTTGAAGACCGTGCGCTCGGCGCTGTTCGTGCGCCCTTGGTGCCTGCCCTTGCACAGGTCCGCCAGCGTGGCCTGCACCGCATCGCGGGACAGGGTGCCGGCGCCGATCGCATCGAGCAGGTCGCCGGCCTTCAACAAGGCCTCATCGGTATCGACGAAGACTCGCGCGCTCGCAAAGCAGGCCGGGTCGGCTTCTCGCATCTGCGGCGTGAAGCTGCCGATCAGGTCCAGGTGCGAGCCCGGCGCGAGCCATTCTCCCTTCACCAAGGGCGATGTCGCGAGGGTGGCGCAGCTCACGATGTCCGCGGTGCGCACCGCCGCTTGCAGGTCGGCCACCGGGTGCGCGTTCCAGCCTTCGGCTCGCCATTGGGCGGCCAGGGCCTGCGCACCTGCCGGACGGTGGTTCCATACCTGGATCTCGTCGATCGCGCGCACGGCTGCGTGCGCGGCCGGCAGCAGGCGCGCCACGCGGCCGGTGCCCAGCACCAGCAGCCTCCGGGCGTCCTGTCGCGCGAGAAAGGATGCACCCAGCGCCGAAGCCGCTGCCGTCCGGTGCGCGGTGATCTCGTTGCCGTCCATCATCGCCAGCGGCACGCCGGTGTGTGCGTCATAGAGCACGTAGGTGGCGTGCAGCCCGGGGAGCCCGCGAGCGCCGTTGCCCGGAAAGATGTTGATGGTCTTGATGCCGAGGTAGCCCGCCTCGCTCCAGGCGGGCATGATCAGCACGGTGCCGCGATCGGCGCCGGCCTCGACGGCATGGACGTGGCGCGGCGGGACCGTGGCCTCGCCGGAAAAGGCTTTGCGCAGTGCCGAAATCAAGCGGGTGAAATCCAGTGCGCAGCGGGTGGTGTCGGCGTCGAAGTGCTTCATGGAAGAACCGGCCGCGCCATACGACCGCGGCCCTCAAGGGGAGAAAAGACATGCAACCGAAGAATTATGAAGAGCGGAGGGTCAGGCACATCGTGGCCATCTCCGCGTGCTGCCCACGCACATGGTGGCGGGCATCGAGGAGCAGGCCGAGCCTCGCCCGGGGAAGCCCGTTGCTGAGGTTCAACACGAAGAAAAAATAGGTGAGCGTCGCGGTGTGGACCGCTTCGTGTACCTTGGTATGCATTTTGACGGGCGGCAAGCTGAGATGGCCAGGATTCCTGGCAGCGTGAGGGGGTCTGAGAAGGCCTGATATGGGCCTGATCGGCCATGTAATGCAAAGCTCTACGATTGCCGCGCAGTCGCCACGTGTGCAAAATTTCAGGCATGTCCGAATCGACGACCACGCCCGCCAAGCTCGAGGATTCCGAGCTGCAGAGCCTGGCTGCCGAGTGGCGCATCCGCGCCATGCAGGGAGACCAGCTGGCGCACCGCATGGCGCAGGCCCTCGAGGCCGAGCAGCGCCGCCGCATTCGCGACTCCGGCCTGCAGCCGCTGCCTCCGGCGCGTTCCTCCGCCGCGGCGCCCTGGTGGAAATTCTGGTGATGCAGCTGCACGGCTTTTCGTGACCGCCGATGGATTTCGCGATTCCGCTCTCCCTGGCCAGCCTGTTCCTGGCCACCCTTCTTTCCAACGTGCTCGCTCGCTGGCGCGAGAAGGCGCTGGCGTTCGACCCGGTCACCCATGAGGCGCGCGAACTGCTGCTGCGTGAACGTGCCGCCCCCGTGCCCCTGTGTCCCACGCTCGGCCCCGAGCACTGGGCCCGCCTGGAGGCGGTGCAGCCCTCATGGCGGCGCCACGGGTTCGAGGCCGCGCGCACGCGCTACGTCGAGGCGCGCAACGCTTTTTCCCGCAGCGAGATCGACGGCGAGCTCTACTACCCGAACCCTGCCGTGGTGGCCGGCGCCGCGCATCAGGTGCTGGTACTGACTGAGCGCTTCTGACGCTGGCGGGGGGCCGCCCAGCGCGGCGCGCCCTTCAGTGATAGATCTTCTGCAACAGCCGTATCAGCGATTCGCGCTCGCGCGTCGAGAGCTTGGCACTGGCTTCCGTTTCCAGCTCGACGACGGTGCGCTCGGCTTCGCGCACCAGCGACTCACCGGCGGGGGTCAGGTACAGGCCGATGGCGCGGCCGTCATAGGGGTGGGGACGGCGTTCGATGAGACCGCGGCTGTCCATGGCGGAGATCAGACTCACCAGGTTGGGCGGCAGGATGTCCAGGGTGGCGCAGAGCTGCCGCGAGGTAGCGCCGGGGTTGTGCGCCAGCAGCGAGAGCACCGAGAAGTCCACCTGCTTCAGCCCGAACACCGCCATGCGTTCCGCGAAGAGCGTGCTCACCGCCAGCCAGGCGCGCCGCGCGTTGTAGCCCACCAGGGCTTCGAGGACGCGCGTGTCGAGCCGGTCGGGGCGCGACGGCTGGGCGGAGACGGCGGGGACGGCAGCTTTCTTGCGCTGGACAGGCATGGGCCGAGGGTAACTGCCTTTGCGCAGCACGGCGTAGGGACGTGCCCGCTATGCGGCGGCGTTGGGCGACATGATGGCCTCGCAGGCACGCTTGACCATGCCAAGCCGCGTTTCGAACTCCGGCAGCACGAACCGGCGGAAAGCGGCCGCGGGCGCCGTCCATCGGGGCGTCTCCGGTGCGGCGTGCGCGATGCGTGCCCACGCCCAGGCCAGCAGGGACAGCGCCACCACCCGCAGGTAGTCGTCTGCCACCTCGTAGGGCAGGGCCGGGTCGCGCTGGGCCGCCAGTGCGATCGTGGTGCCGAGGTAGCGCAGCTGGGCGAAGCGGCGTTGCACCTCGGCGTCGAACTCGCGCGCGGCATCGAGCTCGTCGCGCAGCTCGATCAGCAGGCTCGCCATGCCGGCGCCGCCGTCGGGCAGGAGTTTGCGCACGACGAGGTCGATGGCCTGGATCTCGTTGGTGCCTTCGTAGATCATGGTCACGCGGGCGTCGCGCAGCACCTGCTCGATGCCCGATTCGCGCACATAGCCGTGGCCGCCGAAGACCTGCAGGCAGGCGCTCGCGCCCTCGAAGGCCTGCTGCGTGCACGCCGCCTTCAGCACCGGCGTGATCAGCGCGCACCAGCGCTCGGCGCGCTCGCGGCGGGCGGGATCGGCGTCGTGGCGCGCGATGTCCAGCTGCAGTGCGCTGCGGTAGGCCAGCAGGCGCGCGCCGTCGGCCCAGGCGCGCTGCGTGTCGAGGATGCGGCGGACGGCCGGGTGCTCGACGATCAGGTCGGCGGCCTCGGCGCCGCGGCTGGCCGGCGCCGTGCCGGGCACGCGCATCTGGCGCCGTTCGCGGGCATAGGCGTCGGCCTTCTGCCAGGCCGCGTCGAGCAGGCCGATGCCCTGCAGCGCCACGTGCAGGCGTGCCGCATTCATCATCACGAACATCGCGGCCAGGCCGCGGTTCGGCTCGCCGAGCAGCCAGCCGGTGGCCTCGTCGAAGCGCATTGCACAAGTGGGGCTGCCGTGCAGACCCATCTTCTCCTCGATGCGCTCGCAGTGCACCGCGTTGCGCGTGCAATCGAGCAGCACCTTGGGCACCAGCGCCAGCGACAGGCCCTTGGGCCCGGCCGGCGCATCGGGGAGCCGGCACAGCACCAGGTGCACGATGTTCGGCGTCAGGTCGTGGTCGCCGCCGGAGATGAAGATCTTGCTGCCGCTCACCCGCAGGCTGCCGTCCGGCTGCGGCAGGGCCCGCGTGCGCACCTGGCCGAGGTCGCTGCCGGCATGGGCTTCGGTCAGGCACATGGTGGCCAGCCATTCGCCGCTGGCGATCTTCGGCAGGTAGGCCTGCTGCAGTGCGGCGCTGCCATGGTGCCGGATGCATTCATAGGCGCCATGCAGCAGGCCGGGTGCCATCGTGAGGCCGTGGTTGGCTGCGCTCAGCCATTCGAAGAGGATGGCCTCGAGCACGGCAGGCAGGCCTTGTCCGCCGTCCTCGGGTGCCGCGGACAGCGCGAGCCAGCCGCCGTCGACCAGGCCCTGGTAGGCCTCGCCGAACCCGGGCGGCGTGAGCACCTCGCCGTCGATCAGCCGGCAACCCGATTCGTCGCCGATCCGGTTCAGTGGCGCGACCACCTCCTCCACGAACTTGCCGGCCTCGCCGAGCACCTGCGCCTGGAGTGCGTCGTCGAACTCGGCGAAAGGTCCGAGCGCGCGCAGGCGCGGCGCGGCGCCGAGCACGGCATCGAGCAGGAAGCGCTGATCGTCGGGACGGGGCTGGTAGTTCATCGGCAGGCGAAGCTGGAATCGATCATGACTCCGCCGTGAAGCCGATCTGCTTGACGAGTGGACCCCAGCGTTCGTACTCCGCCTTCTGGTCCGCCGCCATTTCCTGTGGCGTGCTGCCGTTCGCCACCAGGCCGACGAGGGCCAGGGCGTCGATCACCGACTTGTCCTTCAGGGCCGCGGTGATCGCGGCGTTGGCGGCAGCGATGGCGGCCGGCGGCGTCCTGGCGGGGGCGTAGAAGCCGAACCACTCTTCGGAGGTCACGTCGGGGTAGCCCAGTTCGGTGAAGGTGGGCACATCGGGAAGGTAGGGCGAACGCTTGCGGCCGGAAGTGGCCAGCACGCGCACGCGCCCGGCCTTCATGTACTGCAGGTAGTCGCCGCTCGGGTTCATGGCGGCGGCGATCTGGCCGCCCACCAGGTCGGTGATGCTGGGCACGGTGCCGCGGTAGGGCACGTGCTTCAGTTCGACTCCCGAGCGCAGGCCCAGCAGCGCGCCCAGGAGGTGGGGCATCGAGCCGGCGCCGGGCGAGCCGTAGCTGGCCTGCGCCGGGTTGGCCTTGGCCCAGGCGAGGAAGTCTTTCAGCGTCTTCACTTCGGCGGGCACGGCCGACCCCACCGCGAGCCCGTGGAACATGATGGCGCCGATCGACACCTGCGTGACGTCCTCGGGCCTGTAGGCGAGCTTGGGATAGATGTAGGGATAGACCGAGAGGGCGGAGACGGGGGCCAGCGTGAGGACCGAGCCGTCGGTCGGCGCGTTCTTCAGCGCCTCCACGGCGATGCGGCCGCCCGCCCCGGGCTTGTTCTCCACGAAGCCGGGGTTCTTGCTGTAGGGCGTGCCGCCCAGCTTTTCGGCCACGCGGCGCGCCACGCTGTCGCCGGCACTCCCGGCCGGGAACCCATACATGATCTTGACCTGGTCGAGTGCCTGGGCCAGGGCCGAGAGGGGCGCCAGGCCGCCCAGGAGGGCAGCGCTGCCGAGGGTGTGCAGGAAATGGCGACGGTGTTGCATGGCGATGTCTCCTTGATGAATTCGGAAGCTCGTGGGTCCGGTCGTCAGCGCGGTGCCATCCGCAACGCCCCGTCGAGCCGGATCACCTCGCCGTTGAGGTGCCCGTTGGTGACGATGTGGCAGGCCAGCTCGGCGAACTCCGAAGGCTTGCCCAGGCGCGGCGGGAACGGGATCGACGCAGCCAGCGACTGCTGCACCGGCTCCGGCAGCTCCTTCAGCAGCGGCGTCGCGAAGAGGCCCGGTGCGATGGTGCAGACGCGGATGCCGTGCTGCGCGAGATCGCGCGCCATCGGCAGCGTCATGCCGACCAGCCCACTTTTGGAGGCGCTGTAGGCCTGCTGGCCCACCTGGCCGTCGAAGGCCGCGACTGAGGCGGTGAACAGCATCACGCCGCGCTCGCCGCCTTCCAGCGGGTCGAGCCTGGCGCACTGCGCCGCATAGAGGCGGCTGATGTTGTACGCGCCGACGAGATTGACGTTGACGACGCGCACGAAGTCTTCCAGCGGCGCCGGGTTGCCGTCCTTGCCGACGATTCGCCTGGCGCTGCCGACGCCGGCCACGTTCATCAGGATGCGGGCCGGTCCGTGCGCGGCGGCGGCCTTGTCGAGCGCGGCGTTCACGCTGTCGCTGTCGGTGATGTCGCAAGGGCATGCGACACCGCCGATCTCGGCAGCCACTTTTTCCGCGAGGGCGGCGTTGCGGTCCAGCACGGCGACCTTGGCCCCCAGCCGCGCGAGTTCGCGCGCGGTCGCTTCGCCGAGACCCGATGCCCCGCCGGTGACCAGCGCGGCCTGTCCTTCGATCTTCATGCCTTGTCTCCTCGGGGTTTGAGCGTGAAGGGCAGGGTGTCGGCGTGGAGCGCCTCGACAGTCCCGGCCCGGTGCTTGAGCACGGCGCGCTGGTTGATGGAGCCCTTGTCGGTGACCTCGCCCTTGTCGATCGAGGGCGGCTCGTGCTCCATGTGCAGCCGCGCAATGCGATTGGCGCTGCCGGTGGCGCTGCGGGCGAGTTCGTCGAACACGCGCTGGAAATGCGCTTGAACGGGCGCACTTTCGACGACCTCGCGCATGCCGGCATCGGCGGGCAGGCCCGCGAGTTGCCGGACCTTCTGCGTCGGGAAGATCAGCGCGCCGACTTCCTTGAGGTTGAGGCCGGTCAGCACCGCGTCCTGCACGTACGGCGCGCCGGCCGCGATGATCCTGGCGCGCAGCGGGCCCACGCTCACGAAGGTGCCGGTGGCGAGCTTGAAGTCTTCTGCGATGCGGCCGTCGAAACGCAGGCCGCGGTGGATGTCGGATTCGTCGATCCAGCCGACCGCGTCGCCGGTACAGAAGAAGCCCTCCTCGTCGAAGGCCTCGGCCGTGGCGTCGGGCGCGCGCCAGTAGCCCGGTGTGATGTTGGGGCCGCGGTAGCGCACCTCGGTCTTCCCATCGGTGTCGACCAGCTTGATCTCGATGCCGGGCGCGGGCAGGCCCAGGTCGCCCGATTTGACCGCGGGGCCGGTGACGTACAGCGCGAACGGCCCCGATTCGGTCATGCCCAGCCCGGTGCCCATCACGATGCGCTCGCCGACCTCGGCCTCTTGCGTGCGGTGCAGACTGTCCCATACCGGCTGGGCAAGGGCCGCGCCTGAATAGAAGAACATCTTCACGCGCGACAACAGGTTGCGGCGCAGCACCGCGTCGCTTTCCATGGCATGCGCGATGGCTTCGAAGCCGGTCGGCACGTTGAAGTAAATCGTGGGGGCGACCTCGCGCAGGTTGCGCAGCGTCTCGGCCATGCCGCCGGGCGTGGGCTTGCCGTCGTCGATGTAGAGCGTGCCGCCGTTGTCCAGCACGATGCCGACGTTGTGGTTGCCGCCGAAGGTGTGGTTCCAGGGCAGCCAGTCGACCAGCACAGGCGGCTCCTCGCCGAGCGCCGGGATCGACTGGCGCAGCTGCTGCTGGTTGGCGCACCACATGCGGTGCGTGTTGATCACCGCCTTGGGCAGCTTGGTCGAGCCGGAGGTGAAAAGGAACTTGGTGATGGTGTCCGGGCCGGTGGCCTGCAAGGCCGCGTCGATGGCGGGCGTGGGCGGGGTGGCGGCGAGCGCCTCGAACGTGGTGGCGGAACGGCCCTCGATCTCGCCTTCGCCGAACACCAGTTCCACATCCGCCGCAACCGTCGCCTTGATGGCGCGCTCGAAGCGCTGCGCATCGGCGGCGAACACCAGGCCGGGTGTCAGGGTGTCCAGCACATGTCGCAGCTTCTCGAAGTCCTGGCTCACCAGCGAATAGGGCGGCGAGACCGGGCAGTACGGCACGCCGGCATGGAGGCAGCCCAGGGCCATGAGGGCGTGCTCGATGCCGTTCTCGCTGAGGATGGCGACGGGGCGCTCGGGGCTCAGGCCGCGCGCGAGCAGGGCCTGGCCGATGGCGCGGGCCTTCTGGTGCGCCTCGGCGTAGTTCACGCGGATCCAGTCGCCGGTGCCGCCGCCCGGCAGGCGCTCGCGGCGGGCAATGAAAGTGCGATCGGGCGCGGCCTCTGCCCAGTGGCGAAGGCGATCGGTCATGCGCTCGGCATAAGGCGCAAGTTCGGTCTCGGCGCGCAGGTAGCGAATGCCGGGCGCGCCTTCGCGCAGCATGGCGCGCGTCACGCCGAAGGCGAGCGGCCGGTAGCGGACGGTGGTGTTCACTGGAATACCTTCGCCTGCGGCTGCGGTGCTATTCGCCTTCGGAGCGGCCGTGCGGCTCATTCCTTGGTCACCTTGCCGGCGCGGCCTTCGAGGAAGTCGCGCACGCGCTGCTTGGCCTCGGGCGCGCTCTGGACGATGCCGGCGATCAGCGCCTCGGTGAAGAAGCCATGGTCCGCCGGCTGCTCGCTGATGCGCGGCAGCGCGTGCATCAGTGCGTAGTTGGTGAGCGGCGCGTTGGTCGCGATCTTCTTCGCGAGCTCCAGCGCCTTCTCGAAGGAGCCGCCTTCCGCCACCAGGTACTGCGCGAAGCCGGCACGCTCGCCCGACTCGGCATCGTAGACGCGGCCCGTCATCATCATGTCCATCATGCGTGCGGTGCCGATCAGCTTGGGGATGCGCACCGAGCCGCCGCCGCCGACGAAGATGCCGCGCGAGCCCTCGGGCAGGGCATAGAAGGTGGTGGTGTCGGCCACGCGGATGTGGCAGGCGCTCGCCAGCTCCAGGCCGCCGCCGACCACTGCGCCATGCAGCGCCGCGACCACCGGCACCGGACCGCCTTGCACGAGGTCGAGGGCGGCATGCCAGAGGCGCGAATGCTGCATGCCCTGGCCGGCATCGCGTTCCTTCAGCTCCGACAGGTCGAGGCCGGCGCAGAAATGCGGGCCATTGCCGTCGATCACCGCCGCGCGAACCGTGGAAGGCAGGTTCTGGAAGGTGTCGCGCAGGGCGAGGATGAGGGAATCGGACAGCGCATTGCGCTTGGCAGCGCGCGTCAGGCGGATGATGGCGATCTCGTCGCGCAGCTCGAGCTGAAGGTCGGTGGTGGTGGTCATGGTTGCGCTCCCTTTCATGATCGATTATGGTTATCGAAAATAACTAATTCAAGCCGAGTTACAAGGCTCGGCACCCGGACTTACCCTTAGTGGCTGCACAGCCTGGAGACAAGCACATGGACCATCGCAACCTGATCGCCATCGACACCCACACGCACGCCGAGGTGAGCTGCTGGAACCCGTTCGACAACTATGGCAACGAGTACGACCGTGCGGCCGACAAGTATTTCCGGTCGAGCCGGCGCCCGACGATCCAGGAGAGCATCGACTACTACCGCGAGCGGAAGATCGGCCTGGTGATGTTCATGGTCGACGCCGAGTCGAACCTCGGCCGGCGCCGCATCCCGAACGAGGAGATCGCCGAGGCGGCGCAGAAGAACAGCGACATCATGATTGCCTTCGCCAGCATCGATCCGCACAAGGGGAAGATGGGCGCGCGCGAGGCCAGGCGCCTGATCGAGGAACACGGCGTGAAGGGCTTCAAGTTCCATCCGACGGTGCAGGGCTACCACCCTTACGACCGGATGGCCTGGCCGATCTACGAGGTGATCGCCGAGCATGCGCTGCCGGCCGTGTTCCACACCGGCCACAGCGGCATCGGCTCGGGCATGCGCTGCGGCGGCGGCCTCAGGCTGGAATACAGCAACCCGATGCACCTGGACGACGTGGCCATCGACTTCCCGGACATGCAGATCGTGATGGCGCACCCCAGCTTCCCCTGGCAGGACGAGGCGCTCAGCGTCGCGACGCACAAGCCCAACGTCTGGATCGATCTCTCGGGCTGGAGTCCGAAATACTTTCCGAAGCAGCTGGTGCAGTACGCCAACACGCTGCTGAAAGACCGCATCCTGTTCGGCAGCGACTACCCGCTGATCACGCCCGACCGCTGGATGAAGGACTTCGAGGAGGCCGGCTTCAAGCCGGAGGTGATGCCAGGCATCCTGAAGGGCAATGCGGTGCGCTTGTTGAAGCTGGACGCTTGAGTCGGGAACGAATTCAGAGCTGACCGCTTCGACCGAGGTCTTTTCAAGAAACGGATTCGTGCTCTTCCGTCGCCAGGTTCCAGTCCTGACCCGAACGCTGCTTGTGTTCCTCGCGCTCGCGCGCGATTTGCTCCTGGAACTGTTGGCGACCTTCCTTCGAGGCCGCGATCAGCTTGGCGCGGTCCTTGTAGTGCGGGTAGAGCTCGTGCATGAGCTGGATGTTGCGGCGGCGGAAGCGCATGGCTGCCTCGCGGGCCTCGTAGGCTGGCCAGCCCAGCCCCTCCAGCACCGAGCGGGCGCTGCGCAGTGAGGATTCGAAGAGCTCGCGCTCGATGAATTCCACTTTGCGGTCCATCAACTGATAGAGATGGCCCACGTTGCGTGCGCGCGCGATGATGCGCGCGTTGGGGAAATGCTCGCGCGCCATGTCGACGATGGCGAGCGATTGCTCCACGCCGTCCACCGCCACCACCAGCACCTTGGCCGTGCCGGCGCCGGCGGTGCGCAGCAGATCCAGCCGCGTGGCGTCGCCGTAGAAGACGCGGAAGCCGAACTCGCGCAGGCTTTCGATGGTGTCGGGGTCGTGGTCGAGCACGGTGAGTTTCAAGCCCTGCGCGCTGAGCATGCGCCCCAGGATCTGGCCGTAGCGGCCGAAGCCGCAGATCAGCACCTTGGCGTCCTGCTGCTCGGAGATCTCTTGCATCGTGACGGGCGCTCCATTGCTGTAGCGCGGCAGCACCCACTTGTCCAGCGCCACCAGCAGCAGCGGCGACAGCAGCATCGACAACGCCACGGCACCGATCAGGAACGATGCGACACCTGGCGGCAGCACCTGCGGCCCGGCCGCCTGGAACACGACGAAGGCGAATTCGCCGCCCTGCGCCAGCAGCAGCGTGAACACCGGCCGCTGCTGATAGGGCAGCTTCATCAGCTTCGCCAGCGTGAAGATCGCGATCGCCTTCAGCACCATGAAGCCGACCACGACCAATGCCATCAGCCCCGGCCGGGCCAGCAGCACGCCGAAGTCGATGCTCATGCCGACCGCGATGAAGAAGAGGCCCAGCAGCAGGCCCTTGAAGGGCTCGATGTCGGTTTCCAGCTCGCGCCGGTACTCGCTCTCGGCCAGCAGCACGCCGGCGAGGAAGGCGCCCAGCGCCATCGACAGGCCGACGAACTGCATCAGAGCGGCGATGGCCACGACCAGCAGCAGCGAGGCGGCGGTGAAGATCTCGGGCGTGTCGCTGCGAGCGATCCAGCGCAGCAGCGGGCGCAGCACCAGCCGGCCGCCCAGCACGATGCCGCCGACAACCGCGAAGATCTTCAGCCCCTCGAGCGCGCGTTCGGCGCCGGTGAGGGCCGGCGCGGTCTCCGAGCCCACCGCAAGCAGGGGCAGCAGCGCGAGGATCGGGATCGCCGCCACGTCCTGGAACAGCAGGATCGAGAAGCCGGCCTGCCCGCTCGGCGTCGGCAGCAGGTTGCGTTCGCCCAGCACCTGCAGCGCGATGGCGGTCGAGGACAGCGCCAGGCCCATCGCGGCGACCAGGGCCACGCGCCAGCTCGCGCCGCCCGCCCAGCCGGCCAGGAAGAGCACGGCCGCGCAGGCGGCGACCTGCGCGGCGCCCCAGCCGAAGATCGGCCGGCGCAGGCTCCACAGGCGCTTCGGCTCCAGCTCGAGCCCGACCAGGAACAGCATCAGCACCACGCCGAACTCGGCGAAATGCAGGATGTCCGCCACGTTGGTCACCAGGCCGAGGCCCCAGGGACCGATGACGATGCCTGCAGCGAGGTAGCCGATGATGGAGCCGAGGCCCAGCGCCTTGGACAACGGCACCACCAGCACGGCGGCGCCCAGGTAGATGAGCGAATTGACGAGCCAGGCCGGTGCGTGTTCCATCAGGCCTCCTCGTGTTCCAGCGGCCGGTCTGTGGCCGGGACTTCGCAGGCGGCGCATTCGGGGATGTCCTCCATCTCCGGCCAGTCTGGATAGCTCGAGAGGCGCTGACTGAACACATCGATGTGCGCCGCCAGCGTCTCGGGGCTGGCGCTGCGCGCGCCGTGGAAGAGCAGTGGCGGCAGGAAGCGCATGCCGCAGAGGGCGGCGGTCTGCTCGTAGGGCGGCAGGAAGGCGTCGAAGAAGTAGCGGTTGTAGCTCTGCGGGTGGTAGCTGCGCTCGGGGCCGCCGGTGGTGGCCGCCAGCCAGCAGTCCTTGCCCTGCAGCGCCATGCCGCCGCCGCCATAGGCCCAGCCGTAGCTCAGCACCTCGTCGAGCCACAGCTTCTGCAGGGGCGGCATCGAATACCACTGGATGGGGTGCAGCAGCACCAGCAGCTTGGCGCGCGCCAGGCGGGCCTGCTCGGCCTGGACGTCGATGGCGAAGTCGGGGTAGGTGGAATACAGGTCGTTGACTTCGACGCCCGGCACGCTGCGGGCGGCCTGCAGCAATTGCCGGTTGACGCGCGAATCGCGCCAATGGGGATGGGCGGCGAGCAGGTAGATGCCGCCCGCTGAACGCCGTGGGCCTGATGTTGTCGTGGTCATGGTCCGCGAACATAGCGCAACTCGGACGGCGGTCAGGTCCCGCTACCATGGCGCCTGTCTTTTCAGCCTCGAAGGAGCCTGTCATGCCGGTGGTCCTGGTCGCCAATCCCAAGGGTGGGGTCGGCAAAACCACGCTCGCAACCAACATTGCCGGCTATTTCGCGAGCCGCGGCCATGCGGTGATGCTGGGCGACATCGACCGGCAGCAGTCCTCCCGGCTATGGCTGGGCCTGCGCACGCCGGCGGCGCGCGAGATCAGGAGCTGGGAGGCTTCGGAGGACGGCACGATGGTGCGGCCTCCTCGCGGCACCACCCATGCGGTGATCGACACGCCGGCAGGCCTGCACGGCGCCCGGCTCAAGGAGGTGGTGCCGATGGCCGACAAGGTGCTGGTGCCGCTGCAGCCCAGCATCTTCGACATCTATGCCACGCGGGAATTCCTGGACAAGCTGCTGGCGCACCGGCACCTGGGCAAGACGCAGGTGGGGGTGGTCGGCATGCGTGTCGACGGCCGCACCCTGGCGGCCGAGCGCCTGCGCGAGTTCGTCGCCGGGCTGGGCGTGCCGGTGCTGGGCGAGCTGCGCGACACGCAGAACTACGTGCAGGCGGCAGCGCGCGGTCTCACGCTCTTCGACATCGCGCCGGGACGGGTGCAGCGCGACCTGGAGCAGTGGGAGCCTATCCGGCAATGGCTGGAGACTTAGCTCGCCCCCAGGTTGGTTCACTTCGTGTAGCCGCCCACCCCCTGCCCGAACTGTCACGGCGGCTACAGTGGCGAAAGCCCTGGCCATATAGAGTGAAAACATGAAGAAGACATTCCAGACCCTTCAGGATCTCGCCGCCTGCGTCGGCCAGGAAGTCGCGGTGAGCGACTGGATCACGGTCACGCAGGAGCAGGTCAACCAGTTCGCGGAGGCGACCGGCGACCATCAATGGATCCACGTCGATGTCGAACGCGCGAAGGCGGGGCCCTTCGGCGGGCCTATCGCGCACGGATTCCTGACGCTGTCGCTGCTGCCGCGTTTCTACGAGTCGGCTTTCGATGTGGTCGAGTCGCGCATGGGCGTCAACTACGGGCTCAACCGCGTGCGCTTCATGACGCCGGTGCCGGTCGGCAGCCGGTTGCGCGGGCGCATGAAGCTCCTGAGCTGTGAGCCGATCGCAGGTGAGGGCGTCCAGATGGTGTGGGAGACCACCATCGAGCTCGAAGGCGCGCCCAAGCCGGCTTGCGTGGCCGAATCGGTGGTTCGCCGCTTCCGCTGAAGGCCGCGCGGCAAGCGGGCTGCTCAGGCGAAGCCGTTCTGGCGCCAGGCCTCGAACACCGTCACTGCCACCGCGTTCGACAGGTTCAGGCTGCGCTGGCCTTCGCGCATCGGCAGGCGCAGGCGCTGCGGCGGTGGGAAGCGTTCACGCAGTTCCGGCCCGAGGCCGCGCGTTTCCGAGCCGAAGACCAGCCAGTCGCCGGGGCAGAAGGCGGTTTCGTGGACCGTTCGCGTGCCCCGTGTCGTGAGCGCGAACAGGCGCTCGGGCGCAGGGCGCTCGGCCGCCAGCAGCGCCTCCCAGCCAGCATGGCGGCGAACCTCGGCGTACTCGTGGTAGTCCAGTCCGGCGCGCCGCAGCAGCCGGTCATCCATCGAGAAACCCAGCGGCTCGACCAGGTGCAGGGTGCAGCCGGTGTTGGCGGCCAGCCGGATCACGTTGCCGGTGTTGGGCGGTATTTCGGGTTCGACCAGAACGATGTGGAACATGGGCGGATTCTCGATTCTCTTCAAGACGGCGGATCGGTCCTTGCCAGTACGATCGCGGTCACGTGCGCGGCCCCGCCTGTGCGCAGCACCTGCGCCGCCGAGAACAGCGATGCGCCGCTGGTCATCACATCGTCCACCAGCACGACGCGCCGTCCGCGCACGGCCTCTGCGCGCAGCGGCTCGAGCGCGAAGGCGCCGCGAAGATTGCGCAACCGCTCGGCGCGTGCGAGGCCGCTCTGGGGCGGCGTTTCCCGGGTACGCAGCAGCAAGGCAGGATCGGTCTTCCGCGGGGCAAGGCGGCGCGCCAGCTCGTGCGCCTGGTTGAAGCCGCGCTCGCGCAGCCGGCTTTTCGCCAGTGGCATCGGTAGCACCAGGTCGGCCTGCTCCAGTGCCGGTTCGACCCAGGGCGCACTTCGCAGCAGGGTGGCGAGCGGTGCGGCCCAGCCTGCGCGGCCCTGGAACTTGAATTGCGCGATGCAGTCGGGCCAGGGCCAGGCATAGGCGCAGGCTGCCAGGCAGGCGTCCAGTGGGGGCGGATGGGCGAGGCACTCGCCGCAACGGACCACTCCCTGGGGCACTGGCAGTGCGCAGCTGACGCAGCGGGAGGCGGGCGGGGCAAAGCGCGTCACGCACGCGTCGCACACCGGACGCGAGGGCCAGGCGCGGCACACCGCGCACTGGCTCGGCACGTGCTCGAGCAGGGAGAAGAGCAGGGAAGCGCCTTCGCGCCACGGGTTGGACATGGCTCAATATACTGAGCGCCCGATGGACACCCCTTCCCCACAGCGCCCGCCGACCATCGATGCCATGGCCGCCGCACGCTGGGGGCGCCTCGCGCCGGCCGGCGGTTCGCCGTGGCTGCACGAGGAGATCGGCCGCCGCATGGAAGACAGGCTCCAGTGGATCAAGACGCAGCCGCGCCACTGGGCCGACTGGTCTCCGCTGCGCGGGGGACTCGAGGCGCATGCGCTGCTCGCGCACCGCTACCGTGACGCCGCCGCCTTCGTGATCGAGCCGGAGCCGGCGCTGCTCGCGCCCACCCGTGCGGCGCTTGCCGCGCCCTGGTGGAGCGCGCGGCGCTGGCAGGGCAGCCAGCCGAGCTTCGACGCGCCGCCGGAGGGGGGCGTGGACCTGCTCTGGGCCAACATGGCGCTGCACATGGCGGCCGATCCGCAAGCGCTCATCGCCCGCTGGCATCGCCTTGTGGCGACCGATGGCTTCCTGATGTTCTCCTGCTTCGGCCCCGATACCATGCGCGAGTTGCGTGTGCTGCACGAACGCCAGGGCTGGCCACCTGCAAGCCACGAATTCACCGACATGCACGACTGGGGCGACATGCTGGTCCACGCCGGATTCGCGGAGCCGGTGATGGACATGGAGCGCATCGTCCTCACCTGGCCCAGCGCCGAGGCGGCGTTGGCCGAACTGCGCACGCTGGGACGCAATCTCCATCGAGCGCGCTTTCCCGGACTGCGGGGCCGGACCTGGCATCGTGCGCTGCGCCGTGCGCTGCCCGACGTGGCCTTGTCCGCGGAGGGCGCGGGGCGGATCGCCCTGACCTTCGAGATCATCTATGGCCATGCCTTCAAGCCCGCGCCAAGGGTGGCACTGGCGGCCGAAAGCGCTGTGTCGCTGCGCGAAATGCGTTCGATGCTCCAGCGAGGCCGTCCGGGCGCATGAGTCGCACGGCCGCCCAGAAGGCGAAGGTACTCCGGACAGCCGGGCTCATCGAGGGGCCCTTCGCGTCACCCGCTACAATCCGCCGTTGCGTGAACTCCGGGTATGGTCCCGTGATCGAGGCCTGTCGAACATGGGTTTGACCGGCGATCGACGCACTGATTTGCTGAACTCGTTCGCCCGTGTCGAATTCCGTGTTTCGTTTTGCCACCGTCTCAGGCCAGAACATCCACTGGTTCCTGAAGCGCAACTGCTCAATAACGCCGAGCCAGCTCGGCTGGCTCTACGCGTCCTTGTGCGCGATCTCGCTGGGCATCGGAACCATCTTCTGGGTGCATGGCGCGCCGTTGGTGCTCCCCTTCGCCTGGCTCGAGCTGGGCGCGGTCGGCTTCGCTTTTCTGCTGTATGCGCGCCACGCCGCCGACGGCGAGCGCATTGCGCTGCAGGGCGGCCGGCTGGTGGTCGAGCTCGAGAATGGCGGGCACTACGAGCGCACTGAATTCCTGCCGCACCAGGTGCGGGTCGAACCTCAGCTCGGCGACCGCTCGCTGATCGAGGTCTCTGGGCAAGGTCGTTCGGTCAAGGTGGGGCGCTATGTGCGTCCGGAGCTGCGCGCGGCGCTGGCGCGCGAAATTCGCATGGCATTGCGTGGCGCCTGATAGGGTACGCAATGACACCGTGGCGACCGGTGGGTGACTTGAAAATTGAAGAAGTGAACACGATGAAGAGCAATTGGTGCAACAAGAACTGGCCAGCGAATCTGCTGCTGGCGGCCGGCGCAATGTGGGGCGGCGCGGCGCATGCAGTGAACGATCTTGCCGGCGGTCCGTCGGTGCGCCAGCTGAACTTGCCGGTGGGCGTCACCAAGATCTCGGAAGAGCAGCACTTCCTGCACACCGTGATGCTGGTGCTGTGCACGGTGATCTTCATCGCCGTCTTCGCGGTCATGTTCTATTCGATCTGGAAGCATCGCAAGTCGGTAGGCCACAAGGCGGCCAACTTCCATGAGTCTGTCGTCGTCGAGGTCATCTGGACCATCGTGCCCTTCATCATCGTGATCCTGATGGCGCTGCCGGCCACCAAGGTGCTGGTGGCCCAGAAGGACACCACCAATGCCGATCTCACGATCAAGACCACGGGCTATCAGTGGAAGTGGGGCTACGACTACATCAAGGGCGAAGGCGAGGGCCTCGCCTTCATCTCTACGCTGGACAGCTCGCACCGCGCTTTGTCGGACGCTGGCGCCAAGGGCGACGTGCCCGACGACTACCTGTTGAAGGTCGACAACCCGATGGTGGTGCCGGTCGACACCAAGGTTCGCGTCATCACCACCGCCAATGACGTGATCCATGCCTTCGCCGTGCCGCAACTGGGCGTCAAGCAGGATGCCATCCCCGGCTTCGTGCGCGACACGTGGTTCCGCGCCGAGAAGGTGGGCGACTACTACGGCCAGTGCCAGGAGCTCTGCGGCAAGGAGCACGCCTACATGCCGATCCACGTGAAGGTGGTGTCCAAGGGCGACTACACCGCGTGGGTCGATGCCAAGCGCAAGGAGGCCGCCGCCAAGCAGGACGACCCCGGGAAGGTCTGGACCCTGCCCGAGATCCTGGCACGCGGCGAGAAGGTCTATGCGGCCAACTGCGCGGCCTGCCACCAGGCGAACGGCAAGGGCGCGGGCCCGATCAAGCCGCTGGACGGCTCCGCGGTCGTGCTCGACGCCGATCACAACAAGCAGATCCACGTGGTTCTGAACGGACAGAACAACGGCGCCATGCCGTCCTGGAAGCAGCTGAGCGACACCGACATCGCCGCCGTGGTGAGCTTCACCAAGAACAGCTGGTCGAACAAGACGGGTCAGCTGGTGCAGCCGGCCGAGGTGCTGGCGCAGCGCGGCAAGTAAGCCGGCGCTGCCTCACGACACCACGACGAAGAGTTTGCAAGGAATATCAAAATGAGCGCAGTCATCGACCCCCACGGCCACGCACACGGCCACGGCGACCATGCCCACGACGAACATCACGCCGCCCCCACCGGCTGGCGCCGCTGGGTGTTCGCCACCAACCACAAGGACATCGGGACGTTGTACCTGCTGTTCTCCTTCACCATGCTGATGGTGGGCGGCGTGCTTGCGCTGCTGATCCGCGCCGAGCTGTTCCAGCCCGGCCTGCAGGTCGTGAACCCGGAGCTGTTCAACCAGTTCACCACCATGCATGGCCTGATCATGGTGTTCGGCGCGATCATGCCGGCCTTCGTGGGCTTTGCGAACTGGATGGTTCCGCTGCAGATCGGCGCCTCCGACATGGCCTTTGCGCGGATGAACAATTTCAGCTTCTGGCTGCTGATCCCGGCGGCCCTGATGCTGGTGGGCTCGTTCTTCATGCCCGGCGGTGCGCCCGCTGCGGGCTGGACGCTCTACGCACCGCTCACGCTGCAGATGGGTCCCTCGATGGACGCCGGCATTTTCGCGATGCACATCATGGGCGCCTCGTCCATCATGGGCTCGATCAACATCATCGTGACCATCCTCAACATGCGCGCGCCCGGCATGACGCTGATGAAGATGCCGATGTTCTGCTGGACCTGGCTCATCACCGCCTACCTGCTGATTGCCGTCATGCCCGTGCTCGCCGGCGCCATCACCATGACGCTGACGGATCGTCACTTCGGCACCAGCTTCTTCAGCCCCGCCGGTGGCGGCGACCCGGTGATGTACCAGCACATCTTCTGGTTCTTCGGCCACCCCGAGGTCTACATCATGATCCTGCCGGCCTTCGGCATCATCAGCCAGGTCGTGCCGGCCTTCTCGCGCAAGCGCCTGTTCGGGTACGCATCGATGGTGTATGCGACCTCCTCGATCGCGATCCTGTCCTTCATCGTGTGGGCGCACCACATGTTCACCACCGGCATGCCGGTGACGGGGCAGCTTTTCTTCATGTACGCGACCATGCTGATCGCGGTGCCGACCGCGGTGAAGATCTTCAACTGGATCGCCACCATGTGGCAGGGCTCGATGACCTTCGAAACCCCGATGCTCTTCGCGGTGGGGTTCATTTTCGTGTTCACCATGGGCGGCTTCACCGGCCTGATCCTGGCGATCGCGCCGATCGACACCCAACTGCAGGACACTTACTACGTCGTCGCGCACTTCCACTACGTGCTGGTGGCGGGCTCGCTCTTTGGCATGTTCTCCGGCTTCTATTACTGGGTGCCCAAGTGGACCGGCGTGATGTACGACGAGACGCGCGGCAAGATCCACTTCTGGTGGTCGCTGATCTCCTTCAACATCACCTTCTTCCCGATGCACTTCCTGGGCCTCGCCGGCATGCCACGCCGCTATGCCGACTACCCGATGCAGTTCGCCGACTTCAATGCGGTGGCCTCGGTCGGCGCATTCGCCTTCGGCCTGGCGCAGGTCTATTTCTTCCTCTTCGTCGTGCTGCCCACGATGATGGGCAAGGGCGAGAAGGCCCCGCAGAAGCCCTGGGAAGCGGCCGAGGGCCTGGAGTGGGAAGTGCCATCGCCGGCGCCGTTCCACACCTTCGAGAATCCGCCCAAGCTTGACGCCACCGCCAGCAAGGTGATCGGCTGAGAGGATGCATTCGATGACGACGCCTGAACAGAAGAGGAACAACCGGCGCATGGGGCTCACGCTGGCCTCCATCGCGGTGCTGTTCTTCATCGGCTTCATCGTCCGCATGGTCTGGATCGGCCACTGAGTCGCACATGAGCATCGGTCAACGTATCCGCCGCGAGAACGTCCGCATGGTCGGCAAGCTGGCTGTGGTCGCGGCCGGCATGTTCGCGTTCGGCTATGCACTGGTGCCGCTGTATCGCGCCATCTGCGAGATGACCGGCATCAACATCCTTGCGCTCTCCGAGCTCGAGGTGCCGGGCGGTGCCAGCGGCGGCAAGAACGTGCGCCTTCCCGACAACACGCAGGTCGACACCAGCCGCACCATCACTGTCGAGTTCGATGCCAATGTGCGTGGCCTCTGGGACTTCAAGCCGGCTCAGCGGTCGATGGAAGTCCATCCCGGCCAGCTCAACACGGTGATGTACGAATTCCAGAACGTGCAGAACCGGCGCATGGCTGCCCAGGCCATTCCCAGCTACGCGCCGCAGCAGGCCGCTCCCTACTTCAACAAGCTCGAGTGCTTCTGCTTCAATCAGTACACGCTCGATGCGGGGGAGAAGAAGCAGTGGCCGGTTGCCTTCGTGATCGACCCGAAGATCTCGAAGGACGTGAAGACGATCACGCTGTCGTACACCTTCTTCGAGGTCGGTGGCAAGACGCCGCCGGCGCCCGTGGCGGCCAACAGTGCCGCGCCGGCCGCGGAACCGCGTTCATGATCATGGCCGAGATACCGCCGCCCAAGAAAGGCTCCCTGTGGCGCACCGTCAAGGCAGTGGCCTGGGGTTTCTTCGGGGTGCGCAAGAACAGCGACTACCAGGAAGACATCGCCAAGCTCACGCCGCTGCACATCGTGGCCGTCGGGTTGGTGGCGGCGGTGCTCTTCGTCGTCGGGCTCATCCTGCTGGTGAAGTTTGTCGTTGCGCCCTGACCGGGACGAGTGCCCCAAAGATTTGAATCGAGAGAGAAGAGACCAGGACCTGATATGAGTTCAAGCACCCCCGGCACCACGCCTTACTACTTCGTGCCTTCGCCATCGCCGTATCCGGTCATGGCGGCAATCGGCCTGCTCTTCGTGATCTTCGGCGCCGCCCAATGGATCAACGGCCATCAATGGGGCGCCTGGTCGCTGTTGGCAGGCATGGTGTTGTGGCTGGCTACGCTCTTCGTCTGGTTCCGCCGCGCCATCGGCGAGAGCGAGGGCGGCCAGTACGGCCACAAGGTGGACCTCTCTTTCCGCTGGAGCATGAGCTGGTTCATCTTCTCAGAGGTGATGTTCTTCGGCGCTTTCTTCACTGCGCTGTGGTGGGCCCGCACACACGCGCTGCCCACGCTTGGCAGCCTCGACAACGCGCTGCTCTGGCCCGACTTCAAGGCGGTGTGGCCGACCCTCGCTCCGGGCGCGACCGGTTCACCGGCCGACACCGTCGAACCCTTCCAGACCGTGGGGCCCTTCTGGCTGCCGACGATCAACACCGCGCTGCTGCTGAGCTCGGGCGTCACGCTGACCATCGCCCACCACGCGCTGCGGGCAAGCCATCGTGCCCAGGCGATCCGCTTCATGTGGATGACGGTGCTGCTCGGTGCCATCTTCCTTGGCGTGCAGGGCTACGAGTACCACCACCTCTACACCGAGCTGAACCTCAAGCTCAGCTCCGGCGCCTACGGCTCCACTTTCTTCATGCTGACCGGCTTCCACGGCCTGCACGTGTTCATCGGCATGCTGATGCTGCTGTTCATCACCTTGCGCCTGCGCGCGGGCCATTTCACGGCGGAACGCCACTTCGGCTTCGAGGGTGCGGCCTGGTACTGGCACTTCGTCGACGTGGTGTGGCTTGGCCTGTACTTCCTGGTCTACTGGCTTTGAGCTTGCAGGACGGCACAAAAGGAAAGCGCCGTAAGGCGCTTTTTTCATGGGGCTTGTGGAACGAGCACGATCTACTTGCCGACGGGCAGCCCTCCCGGCTGGATATAGCCCAGCTTCCAGGCCAGCAGCAGGCACAGGAACAAAACCACCGACAGCCCGATCCGAACGGTGAGCGCACGAACCATTCCGCCGCTTTTGGCGCGGCCCTCGCGCCCATCCCTCAGCATGAAGAACAGAGCGACACCGAGGCTCGCCAGGATGCCGATGAAGGCGAGGGCGACAAGGTATTTCATGAACCCCATTATCGGCCGCACCGGCCTTCTCGCGACGTGAACGATGGAATGCCGCCCGCCGCAGGGCGGTCGCGCGCACGGCGTTTTTGGCTGGTCTCCCTGGCGGCCTTGATCATGCTCGCGGCCACTGTGTCGCTGGGGCGGTGGCAGCTGTCGCGCGCCGCGCAGAAGGAGGCGCTGCAGGCCGAAATCGACGCGCGGAAGACCCTGCCGCCGCTCGAGCAAGAGGAGTTTCTCGCGCTCGATCCTGCGACCTCCGCCATGCACCGGCCGGTGCGCCTGCGCGGCCTGTGGCTCGCGCCACACACGATCTACCTGGACAACCGCCAGATGCATGGCCTGCCCGGCTTTTATGTGCTGACACCGTTTGCCATCGAGGACAGCAAGCAGACCGTGCTGGTGCAGCGCGGCTGGGTGCAGCGCAACTTCAGCGACCGAACGCAACTCGCCCCCATCGAGACGCCGAGCGGTCTGGTCGAGCTGGTGGCCCGGGTCGCGCCCCCGCCCGCCCATCTCTTCGAACTGGGCAAGGACGCCCCGCCGCCCGCCGCGGCGCCGGGGTCTTCGCCCATCCGGCAGAATCTCGATCTCGAAGCGTTCCGCGAGCAGACCGGGCTGCCGCTGCGGACCGAAGTCTCTCTGCTGCAGACCGGCCCGGCCTCAGAGGGCTTGCAGCGCGACTGGCCGGTCCCCGCGCTGGGCATCGAAAAGCACTACGGCTATGCGTTCCAGTGGTTCGGGCTTGCCGCCCTCGTCGTCATCCTCTATGTCTGGTTTCAATTCATCGCCCCCTACCGCAGCGCGCGCCGCCTCCGCAATGGCCGATGAGCCGCTCGGGTTGACGGTGCATTCCATGCCCTCGCCGCGTCAGGCGCTCGATGGCGCCGAGGGCCGGCGCACCGTCTTCGGCCGCTGGAAGATGATCCTGGTCATGGTGTGCTGCGCGGCACCGGTGATCGCTTCCTACTTCACCTACTACGTGATCCGGCCGGAAGGGCGGCGTGTTTATGGCGAGCTGATCGACCCGCAGCGCACCATGCCGGAGCTGACCGCCACGGGCCGGGAGGGCGAGCCCGTGCGCCTCTCCACGTTGAAGGGCCAGTGGTTGCTGGTCACGGTGGCCGATGCCGGCTGCGACGCCTTGTGCGAGCAGCAGCTCTATCTGCAGCGCCAGCTGCGCGAAAGCCTCGGCCGCGAGAAGGACCGGCTCGATCGCGTCTGGCTGGTGAGCGATGCGGCGCCGATACCGACCCGCCTGGAGAACGGCCTGCGTGGCGCGACCGTGCTGCGGGTGCCGGCGGCGCAGCTGGCGCAGTGGCTGGCCCCCGCAAGCGGCCACGCACTGGCGGAGCACTTTTTTGTCGTCGATCCCATGGGCAACTGGATGATGCGCTTCCCCGCCCGCATGGATACCGCCGGCGCGGGCCGCGCCAAGCGCGACCTCGAGCGGCTCTTGCGCGCCTCGGCCTCGTGGGACGAGGCGGGCCGTTAGGGCGCCGACCTGCACAGCATGGACACGAACTCGCTCTACGACCTCAAGCCCATCGCCTGGCTCCTGGCGGTCGGCGTGTTGCTCGCGCTCGGGCCACTGATCTGGGTCTGGCGCCGCGGCGCCGGTCATGGCGCTGCCCGGCGCTTGCATGTGCTGACGGTGCTCACGTTGTTCCTGACCTTTGACCTCACTCTGTTCGGCGCCTTCACCCGCCTGACCGATTCGGGCCTGGGCTGCCCCGACTGGCCTGGCTGCTACGGCAACGCCAGCCCCGTCGGCGCGCGCCACGACATCGCCATGGCGGAGGCGGCACAGCCGACCGGCCCGGTGACGCACGGCAAGGCCTGGGTGGAGATGGTTCACCGCTACCTGGCCACAGGCGTCGGCTTCCTGATCCTCGTGCTGGCCGTGGGCACCGGGGTGGCGCGGCGGAACCAACGGCACTTGGAACACGCACGCGAACGTCCGCTCAGCGCCTGGTGGCCAGGCGCCACGCTGGTGTGGGTCTGCCTGCAGGGGGCTTTCGGCGCGTTGACGGTGACCTGGAGGTTGTATCCGGCCATCGTCACGCTTCACCTGCTTGGCGCCGTCGTTCTGCTGGCGCTGCTGTGCATTCAGGCCGTGCGGTACCGGCAGGCAGCGGCCGAGCGGCACCCCACCCCGGTGCCGTCGGCGCTGCGCACATTGCTGATCGTGGTGGGCACATTGCTGCTGCTGCAGATCGCGCTCGGCGGCTGGGTCAGCACCAACTACGCGGTCCTGGCCTGCACCGAGTTCCCGACCTGCCAAGGCAGCTGGTGGCCGCCGATGAACGTCGCCCAGGGCTTTCACATCTGGCGCTCGCTGGGGGCGGGCGCCGACGGTGCGCCCATCGACTTCGCGGCGCTGACGGCCATCCATTACATGCACCGCCTGATGGCGTACCTGGTTTTTGTCGCGATCGGCCTGCTCGCGTGGCAGCTGCGCCGGGTCGCGCCGCTGCGCCCGCAAGCCCGATGGTTGGCCTGCCTGGCGCTGCTGCAGCTTGCCACCGGCCTTGGCAATGTGCTTCTCGGCTGGCCACTGGTCGCCGCCGTTCTGCATACGGGTGGCGCAGCGGCGCTGGCAGTGGTGCTGACCTGGGCCTTGTGCGAAAGCCGACGCGCCCAACCTGAAGCGGCTGCCGTTACGAAGGCGCGTAGCACCGCGGTGCGCGGGGTGGAGGTCATCCAATGAGTACGCCAGCCTCTGTCCACAGCCACAGCACCGCCAGCGTGCTGCGCCAGTTCTATGCGCTGACCAAGCCTCGCGTGGTGCAACTGATCGTGTTCTGCGCCCTGATCGGCATGGTGCTGGCGGTGCCAGGCGTTCCGAACCTTGCCGAACTGCAGCGTATCGTGGTGGCGTGCATGGGCATCTGGCTGGTTGCGGGCGCTGCGGCAGCCTTCAATTGCCTGGTCGAGAAGGGCATCGATGCCAAGATGAAGCGCACCGCCTGGCGGCCCACGGCCCGCGGCGAGCTGAGCGACCGCCAGGCGCTGCTGTTCTCGGGGGCGCTGTGCGCGGCCGGCTCGGCGCTGCTGTGGTTCGCGGTGAATCCGCTCACCATGTGGCTCACCTTCGCGACCTTCGTCGGCTATGCGGTGATCTACACCGTGATCCTCAAACCGCTCACCCCGCAGAACATCGTGATCGGCGGCGCTTCCGGCGCCATGCCGCCGGTGCTGGGTTGGGCCGCGATGACGGGTGAGGTGAGCCCCGAGGCGCTGATCCTCTTCCTCATCATCTTCCTGTGGACGCCGCCGCATTTCTGGGCACTGGCGCTGTACCGCGTGGAGGACTACCGCAAGGCGGGCCTGCCGATGCTCCCGGTGACGCACGGCAACGAGTTCACGCGCCTGCAGGTGCTGCTCTACACCTTCATCCTGTTTGCCGCATGCCTCATGCCATTCATCTATGGCATGAGCGGTTGGCTCTACCTGGCGGTCGCGGTGGTGGTGAGCATCGGCTTCACCGGCTATGCCTTTGCACTGTGGCGCAGCTACTCGGACATGTTGGCGCGCAAGACCTTCCGCTTCTCGCTCATCCACCTGAGCGTGCTCTTTGCCGCCCTGCTGATCGACCACTACCTGCGATGAATGAATCCATGAACAAGCGCCACGCTCTTCGACTGATGGCCTACAGCGGGCTGGCGGCGCTCGCGGGCATGGGCCTCGCGGCCTGCTCGGAAAAGAAGCCCAGCTTCAATGCCGTGGACATCACCGGCGCCGACTATGCCAAGGGCTTCACGCTCGGCGATGCCGAAGGCAAGCAGCGCACGCTGGCCGACTTCAAGGGCAAGGTCGTCGTCATGTTCTTTGGCTACGCGCAGTGTCCGGACGTCTGCCCGACCACCATGAGCGAGATGGCGCAAGTCAAGCAGCAACTCGGCAGTGACGGCGACAAGCTGCAGGTCCTGTTCGTCACCGTGGACCCCGAGCGCGATACGCCCGCTGTGATGAAGGCCTACATGGAGGCCTTCGATCCAGGTTTCGTCGCGTTGATTCCGACGCCGGAGCAACTGCCCGCGCTGGCGAAGGACTACAAGGTCTACTACAAGAAGGTCGAGGGCAAGACGCCGACGAGTTATTCGATGGACCACTCTGCCGCCAGCTTCGTCTATGACACCCAGGGCCGCGTGCGGCTGTACGCCCGTTACGGCGCGGGCGTGCCGGCGATGGTGTCGGACGTCAAGGCTCTGCTGAAGTCCGCCTGAGGCGCAGGCGCGCTGCGCATCGCCGAGGCCTCCGGGCCTGCCGGCCAGTGGCCATAAAAAAGCCCGGGCGCTGCCGGGCTTCAATGGGTGCGCTTCAAGCGCTCAGGCGAATTCCGCCAGTGCCTTCTTCATCTTCTTCATGGCCGCCGACTCGATCTGGCGGATGCGTTCGGCGCTCACCCCATACACTGCGGCGAGGTCGTGCAGCGTCATTCCGCCCGAGCCGTCGTCGTTGACCTTGAGCCAGCGTTCTTCCACGATCCGGCGGCTGCGATCGTCCAGCGTCGCCAGGGCGGTCGAGATGCCGTCGGTCGACAGCCGGTCGCGCTGACGCGATTCGATCTGCGCCGTGGGCTCCTGCGAGGCGTCGGCCAGGTAGGCGATGGGGCCGAAGCCGTCATCGCCGTCATCGGAGGGGCTGGGGTCGAGCAGCACGTCGCCGCCCGACATGCGCGTTTCCATCTCGAGCACTTCCTCGGGCTTGACGTTCAGCCGGGTTGCCATCTGGGAGACCTCGTCCGCGCTCAGGGTATCGCGGTGGGTGTCGCCGTCCGCCGAGCCGGCCTTGAAGCCCTGCTTCATCGAGCGCAGGTTGAAGAACAGCTTGCGCTGAGCCTTGGTCGTCGCAACCTTGACCATGCGCCAGTTCTTCAGGATGTACTCGTGGATCTCGGCCTTGATCCAGTGCATGGCATAGCTGACCAGGCGCACGCCCTGGTCGGGATCGAAGCGCTTGACCGCCTTCATCAGGCCGACGTTTCCTTCCTGGATCAGGTCGCCGTGAGGCAAGCCATAGCCCAGGTACTGGCGGGAAATCGAGATCACGAGGCGCAGGTGTGAAAGCACCAGCGCACCGGCGGCTTCCAGGTCATTGTGGTCGCGAAGCCGGCGCGCAAAGCGCTGCTCTTCCTCCTGCGTCAGCAGGGGGAGCCGGTTGGCTGCGGAAATATAGGCGTCCAGGTTACCCAGCGAGGGCACCATCGACCACGGATTGGCGACGGCGAGCTGGTTGGCGGGGGCTCCGGACATTGCTGTCATTGGGAAAACTCCTTGGTTCGGGGGCATGTTAGCACTCGGTTGGAGGGAGTGCTAAGCTAAGGGTTCCCCCGGAGTTTCAATGGGGTGGATAGCCAGAAGCTATCCAGGTTCCGTCCCTTGAGGATAGGACAACGCCGACTCTTGGCTGCAGAAATCGACTGTCACCAGCGGATGCGAAGGCGCAGGAACAGTCTGGACAGAACGAACAGCGGTCCGACCCACAGGTACTGGACATCTTCGAAGAAGGAGGGTTTCTTGCCCTCGATCTTGTGTCCGATGAACTGGAAGATCCAGGCCACGACAAAGATCGTGGCAGAAATCGGGAGCACAAGGTCTCCCATCGCATGCACCGCGGCCAGCGCCAGCGCGATGCAGATGCCCATCGCGATGAGCAAGCTCGCTGAGCGCAGCATCAGATAGTAGACCGCACTGGCGCCCACGAAGGCGTAGGCCACCCACGGATGAAGGGCGTACAGCAGGCCGACGATGCTCAGCATGATTGCCGGGATGGCGATCATGTGGATCGCCTCGTTGGTCGGGTTCTGGTGGCTCTCGCCGTAGTGGGCGAGCAGCCGGTCGACCTTGCGGTCGGTGTCCGGCAGGGACGTGGCGGCGCTGTGCATGGCGGTCTCCTGGCGGGCTCTGCGGCCCCTCCTCATGATGCCAGAAGCCCATTGGCCAGGGCTACCCCATCAGCGCCTGGGCGAACTCCCGGGCCTTGAAGGTCTCGAGGTCTTCGAGCTTCTCGCCAACCCCGATGAAGTACACCGGAACCGGCCGCTCGCGCGCGATCGCGCACAGCACCCCACCCTTGGCCGTGCCGTCCAGCTTGGTGATGACCAGGCCGGTCAAACCCAGCGCTTCGTCGAAGGCACGCACCTGCGCCAGGGCGTTCTGCCCCGTATTGCCGTCGATCACGAGCAGCACCTCGTGCGGCGCGGTGGCGTCCGCCCGTGCTACCACGCGCTTGATCTTCTTGAGCTCGTCCATCAGGTGCAGCTGGGTCGGCAGCCGGCCGGCGGTGTCGACCAGCACCACGTCCTTGCCTCGCGCCTTGCCGGCATTGACCGCGTCGAAGCTCACCGCGGCCGGGTCGCCCCCTTCCTGGCTCACGATCTCGACCGTGTTGCGGTCGGCCCAGACCAGCAGTTGCTCGCGCGCCGCGGCGCGGAAGGTGTCGGCCGCCGCCAGCAGCACCGAAGCGCCCTCGTTGGAGAGATGCTTTGTGAGCTTGCCGATCGAAGTGGTCTTGCCGGCGCCGTTGACACCCGCCACCATGATCACCGTCGGCGTGTGCTCGCCGATCACCAGGTCCTTTTCGAGCGGGCGCAGCAGGTCCGTGATGGCCTCGGCCAGCAGCAGCTTGACCTGCGAGGCCTCCGTCGCCATGGCGCTGCGAACGCGCCGGCGCAGGTCGTCGAGCAGGTATTCCGTGGCCTTCACGCCCGTGTCGGCCATCAGCAGGGCCTCTTCAAGCTCGTCGTAGAGGGCGTCATCGATCTGGGCGTTGACGAAGGCGGCGGTGATGCTGTTGCCCGTCTTGCGCAAACCTGTCTTGAGTTTGCTGAGCCAGCCGCTGCGCTCGGGAGGCGCGGCTTCCGCGGGCGCCGTCGCCAACGCCGGCACTGGCACTGGCACTGGCACTGGCACTGGCACTGGCACCGGCACTGGCACCGGCACCGGCACCGGCACGGGTGTCTCGGGGACGGGGGCAGAGACGGGTGCCTCAGGTGCTGCAGGCGCGGCCGGGGACGGGGCAGCCGCGGGCGGCTCGGCCGGCTTGCCGCCGAACCAGCTGGATGGCGAGAGCAACGAGCGGGCGGGCGCCGGCGGCTCAGCGGTCGTTTCGGCAGGCGCCGGCGCCGGCGCAGAGCTGTCGGGGGCCGGCTTTTTTTTGAAGAAGCTGAACATCGGGGCGTTTTTACAATCCGACCCATTCTATGAAACACCCCTCGCCACGCCGTGCTGCGTCTGGTGCGGTGCTGGCCTCGGTGCTGATGGCGCCCTGGGCCGGAGCTGCCCTGGCGCAGACACCCTCGCTTGACGCGCCTGCCCCTGCCGCAGCTATCCAGGCGGTCCAGGCCCGCCAGTTCACCCTTGCCAACGGCATGACCCTGATCGTCAAGCCCGACCGGCGTGCCCCGACGGCGGTCCAGATGCTCTGGGTGCGGGTCGGCTCCTTCGACGAGGTCGACGGCACCTCGGGCGTGGCGCACGTGCTCGAGCACATGATGTTCAAGGGCACCAGGACGCTCAAGCCCGGCGAGTTCTCGCGCCGGGTCGCCGCCCTGGGCGGGCGCGAGAACGCCTTCACCACGCGCGACTACACCGGCTACTACCAGCAGATCCCGGCCGACAAGCTGGAGCAGGTGATGTCGCTGGAATCCGACCGCTTCGCCAACAACCAGTGGGCCGACGAAGAATTCAAGCGCGAGATCGAGGTCGTCAAGGAGGAGCGCCGCCTGCGCACCGACGACCAGCCGCGCGCCCTGCTCGGCGAGCAGCAGAACGCCGCCATCTTCACCGCCTCGCCCTACCACCGCCCCATCGTCGGGTGGATGAGCGACCTCGACGCCATGACGCCGGGCGACGCGCGCGCCTTCTTCCAGCGCTGGTACGTGCCTGCGAACGCGGCGGTCGTGGTGGCGGGCGATGTCGATGTGGAGCGCGTGCGCGCCCTGGCCGAAAAATACTACGGCCGAATTCCGAGCCGCGCCGTGCCCGAGCGCAAGCCGCGCATCGAGCCGCCGCAGCGCGGCATCCGGCGCCTCGACTTCAAGGCGCCGGCCGAGCAGGCCTACGTCTCGCTGGCTTTCCGCGCACCGCAGATCCCGGCCACCGACCAGTTCGACGGCGCGAGCGATGCCTATGCACTGACGGTGCTGTCCGCCGTGCTCGACGGCTATCCCGGCGCCCGTCTCGACCGCGCGCTCACGCAGGGACCGGGCCGCGTGGCCGACTCCGCCGGCGCGTACGCGGGCTTCGTCGGCCGCGGCCCGCAGATCTTCGTGCTCGACGGCGTGCCTGCCGCCGGCAAGACGCCGGAAACCGTCGAGGCCGCGCTGCGCGAGCAGGTGGCCAAGATCGCCCGCGAGGGCATAGGCGCGGCCGAGCTGGCGCGCGTCAAGACCCAGTGGACGGCCAGCGAGACCTACAAGCTCGACTCGGTAATGGCACAGGCGCGCGAGCTCGGCAGCCACTGGGTCCAGGGCCTGCCGCTCGACGCCAGCGCACGCATCATCGCGCGCCTGCAGAAGGTGACGGCCGAAGAGGTGCAGGCGGTGGCCGCGAAATACTTCGGCGACGACCAGCTGACCGTAGCGACCCTGCGGCCGCTGCCGCCCGACCCCCAACGCCGCGCGCGCGGCCCTGCGGCGCCTGCGGGCGACCTGCGTTGAAGAACCGGAACGGCCCACCATGCTGAGCTTGAAGAACACCCGAACCCTCCTGTGCCTGGCGTACCTCGCGCTGACCGGCGCTGCCGCGCATGCGGCCGTGCCGATCGAGCACTGGACGCTGCCCAGCGGCGCCAAGGTCTACCTCGCTGCCACCGATGCCCTGCCCATCGTCGACGTGCAGATCGATTTCGATGCCGGCAGCCGGCGCGACCCGCCGGCGCAGTCCGGGCTGGCCGGCGTGACTGCCGGCATGGTCGAGAAGGGCATCCGCGCCAGCGGGCGTCCCGTCGCCGGGCCGCCCCAAGGCGGGACAGCCCCCTCGGGGGGCAGCGAGGACACGCCAGTGCCGAGCGTGGGGGCCTATGAATCGGCGATGGACCAGAACGCCCTGGGCGAGGCCTGGGCCGACCTGGGCGCGGACTTCGACGCCAGCGCCGGGTCGGACCGCATGAGCTTCTCGTTGCGCACGTTGTCCGAGCCGGCGTTGCTGCAGAAGGCAGTGCAACTCGCGGCGCGCGAGATTGGCGAGCCGGCCTTCCCCGAAGACGTGTGGCAGCGCGAGCGCGAGCGCCTGGACGCTTCGATCCGCGAAGCCAACACCAAGCCCGCAACCCTGGCAGCGCGCACCTTCTCGCAGAACGTATACGGCGACCATCCCTATGGGCTGGACACGACCGAGGCCACTTTGGCGCGCATCGACACGGCTGCCATGCGCCAGCGCTACGAGCAGCTGATCCAGCCCTGCCGCGCCAAGCTCAGCATCGTCGGCGCCGTCACGCGCGCGCAGGCCGAGACGATCGCGAACACGCTGCTGTCGCGCCTGCCAGTGGCTGCGGGCGGCTGCGCCGCGCTGCCCCCCGTTCCCGAGGTGGCGCCGCTCGTTGCCGCCAAGGACGTGCGCCTGCCGTTCGACTCGGCCCAGGCCCATGTCTGGATCGGCCAGCCCGGCTATGCCCGCCGCGACCCGGACCATTTCGCGCTCACCGTCGGCAACTACATCCTCGGCGGCGGCGGCTTCGTCTCCCGACTGACCGAGCAGGTGCGCGAAAAGCGTGGCCTCGCATACAGCGTCTACAGCACCTTCTCGCCGGGGCTGCACGCGGGCGCGTTCCGCATCGGCTTCCAGACTCGGCCCGACCAGGCGGACGAGGCCGTCAAGGTCTCACGCGAGGTGCTCGCCAGGTTCGTCGCCCAAGGCCCGACCGCGGCCGAGCTCAAGGCCGCCAAGGACAACCTGATCGGCGGCTTTCCGCTGCTGCTCGACAGCAACCGCAAGCTGCTCGGGAACGTGGCCAACATCGCGTGGAACGACCTCCCGCTCGACTACCTCGAGACCTGGACCGCGCGCATGAACGCCGTCACCGCAGCCGATGTCAAGGCCGCCTTCGCGCGCAAGCTGCAGCCTGATCGCATGGTCACGGTGGTGGTCGGCGGAAAGCCTTGAAGGCGCTGCCGTCGCCTGGCTACCATCCTCGACTCACGGCGCAAACAAGGAGCGACAACATGACGATGGATGTGGTGGACTGCGAAAAGCATGGGGCCGAAACGCGGTTCGTCGAGCGCGATGAATAAGCGGACACCTACCCGCAGCGGCGGCGCGAAGCCGGCCCCCAGGCCGGCCGCTGCGCTGCGCAACGAGGTCCGCATCATCGGTGGCCAATGGAAACGCACGCGCCTGGCGGTGGCGGACAAGGCGGGCCTGCGTCCCACGCCCGACCGCGTCCGCGAGACTCTCTTCAACTGGCTCGCCAGTCTTGCTGGAGCCGGCGGCGGCGAGCTGCCCGGCTGGCATTGCATCGACGCCTTCGCAGGCACGGGTGCGCTCGGCTTCGAAGCGGCCTCGCGGGGCGCAGCCTCCGTGCTGCTGTGCGAGCAGGACGCAGAGCTGGTCGCGCAATTGCAGGGATTGAAAGCAAAGCTGAAAGCCGATGCCGTGCGCATCGAGCGAGGCAATGGCGTCACCGCGCTCGAGCGCGCCGCGCCTGGCAGTCTGCATGCGGTGTTCCTCGATCCACCCTTCGAGAACTCCGCGCTCTACGCGCCCGCCCTCCGCGCCGCCGCACGCGCATTGCTGCCCCAAGGCGTGGCCTACCTCGAAGCGGCGCGTCGCTGGCCCGATGAAGAACTCGCGGCGTTGGGCCTCGGTTTGTTCCGATATCTCAAGGCCGGCGCAGTGCATGCGCATCTCTTGGTACTCGAGTCTGACAGCGCTGCATAATCCGCCGGAACCGGCCGCATCGGCTGCACAGGAGGAAGCAACCATGTCCAGCAATGTGATCGCGGTGTACCCCGGCACTTTCGACCCCATCACGCTCGGCCACGAAGACGTGGTGCGCCGGGCGACCCAGCTGTTCTCCAAGGTCATCGTCGCAGTGGCGGCAGGGCATCACAAGAAAACGCTTTTCACGTTGCAGGAGCGCATCGACATGGCACGCAGTGCGGTGGCGCCTTTCAGCGACCAGGTCTCGGTGGAAAGCTTTTCGGGCCTGTTGCGCGACTTCGTCGTGGCGCGCGGCGGCAAGGCCATGGTGCGCGGCCTGCGCGCCGTGACCGACTTCGACTACGAGTTCCAGCTCGCCGGCATGAACCGCTCGCTGATGCCCGATGTCGAGACCGTGTTCCTCACGCCCAGCGACAAGTACCAGTTCATCTCCAGCACCTTCGTGCGCGAGATCGCGGTGCTCGGTGGCGAGGTCGACAAGTTCGTCTCGCCCAACGTGCAGAACAACCTGATGGCCAAGGTGCGCAGCCTGGGCCGCGAATGACGCACGGGCCGCGCCTGCACGCGCTGGGCGACGCGGCGTTGCTGTGCGAGCTGCCGCCGCCCGCGACGCTGGCGCAGCAGCAACAGATCTGGGCGCTGGCGAACGAAGCCCTGCAGTGGCGCGGCGTGCACGAAGTGCTGCCGGGCATGAACAACCTGAGCCTGCTCTTCGACCCCGAAGAAGTCGATGCCGCCGAGCTCGAGATGCAGGTGCTGTCGGCCTGGCCGCAGCTGGCGGGAATGGCGATCGAAGGACGCGAGATCCGCATCCCCGTGGCCTATGGAGGCGAGGCGGGTCCCGACCTGGGCGACGTGGCGGCGCACACCGGGCTGGCGCCGGCGGAGGTGGTGCGGCGCCACAGCGGCGCCGATTATGTGGTCTACCTGCTCGGCTTCCTGCCGGGCTTCGCTTTCATGGGCGGCTTGCCGCCGGAACTGGCGACCCCACGGCGTTCGGAGCCCCGGGTTGCGGTGCCGGCCCGCTCGGTCGGCATCGGCGGGGCGCAGACCGGCATCTATCCGCTGGTCTCGCCCGGCGGCTGGCAGCTCATCGGCCGCACCTCGCTCGAGCTCTTCGATCCGCGCGCCGCCGAGCCCACGCTGCTGCGCCCCGGTGACCGGGTGCGCTTCGTCGTCGAAAGTGCCGAACTGTGAGTGCCGCGGGTGCGCTCACGGTGCTGCGCCCTGGTCTTCTGGCCTCCGTGCAGGACCTCGGGCGCTACGGGCACCGGCAGCAGGGCATTTGTCCGGGCGGGGCGCTCGACGCGCTGGGGCTCGCGCTGGCGAATCGGCTGGTGGGCAACAGCGACGGCGCGGCCGGCCTCGAGCTCACCCTCGGCGGCTGCGAGATCCGCTTCGAGACGCCCACCCGCATCGCGCTGACGGGCGACGACTTCGGCGCCCGGCTCGATGGCGCGCCGCTGTGGCCCTGCTGGAGCTTCCCGGTGCAGCCCGGCCAGGTGCTCCGGCTCGGGCCCGCGAACGAATGGAGCGCGAAGACCGGCCTGCGCAGCTGGCTCGCCGTGGCCGGCGGCATCGACGTGCCGCCGGTCATCGGGTCGCGCAGCACCGACCTCAAGGCGGGCTTCGGCGGCCATCTGGGTCGTGCGCTGAAGAAGGGCGACCGCCTGCCGCTGGGCGTCTCGGGCGTCGACGCTGCCCGCCTGGCGCGCCGCGCCTTCGGTTTGCGCGCGCCCGCGTGGGAGCCGGACGAGGAGGGCGCGATGGTCCTGCGGGTCATGCCCGGCCCCGAGTTCGAACAGTTCACCGTCGCTGCGCGCGAGCAGCTGTGGGGCGCATCCTGGCGCATCACGCCGCAGAGCAACCGCATGGGCAATCGGCTCGATGGGCCCGAGCTCAAGCGCAAGCGCAGCACGGACATGCTGTCCTCCGCCGTGATCCCCGGCACGATCCAGGTGCCGCCCTCGGGGCAGCCGATCATCCTGATGGGCGACGCCCAGACCACCGGCGGCTATCCGCGCATCGGCGTCGTGATCCGCGCCGATCTCTGGAAGCTTGCACGGGCGCCGCTCAACGGTCGCCTGCGCCTCGCGCAGGTGGATGCCGCGGCGGCCCTGCAGGCCTGGACCGAGCAGCGGCGGTACCTGGCGCAGGTCGGGCAAGCCCTGGCCGCTGCGGGGTGGCCGGTGCCGGCGCACAATCCGGCCGAAGGAGAAAGCCACCATGCGGATTGACCTCAACGCCGACCTCGGCGAGGGCTGCGACAACGACGAGGCACTGCTCAAGCTCGTGAGCTCGGCCAACATCGCCTGCGGCTGGCATGCGGGCGACGCGAGGACCATGCGCCAGTGTGTGCGATGGGCGCTGGACAACGGCGTCGCCATCGGTGCCCACCCCAGCTTCCCGGACCGCGAGAACTTCGGCCGCAGCGAGATGCATCTGCCGCCCGAGGAGATCGTCGCTGGCGTGCTTTACCAGGTCGGCGCGCTGGCGGCCCTCGTCAAGGCAGAGGGGGGCACGCTGGCGCATGTCAAGGCGCATGGCGCGCTCTACAACCAGGCGGTGAAGGACCCGGTGCTCGCCGAGGCACTGTGCGAAGCCGTGCGCCGCTTCGACCCCGGCCTGCGCTTCTTCGGCCTTGCCGGCAGCGGCATGATCGGCGCTGCCGAACGCGCGGGGCTGGAGCCGGTCGAAGAGGTGTTCGCCGACCGCGGCTACATGCCCGACGGCAGCCTGGTGCCGCGCAGCCGGCCCGGCGCGCTGATCGAGGACGAAGAGCAGTCGCTGGCCCAGACGCTGTCGCTGGTGCGTGATCACCGCGTGACCGCGATCGACGGCACGGTGGTGAGTGTCAACGCGCAGACCGTGTGCTTGCACGGCGACGGCGCGCATGCGCTGGCTTTTGCGCGCCGCATCCGCGAGCGCCTCGAGAGTGAAGGCATCACCGTCGCTGCGACGGCCTGAGCGTCCGAGCCGCCTGTGGCGAACGTGCTGCTCACGGGCTTCGAGCCCTTCGACAAGGATGCGTTGAACCCCTCGTGGGAAGCCGTGCGCGCACTTCAAGGCTGGCGCTGCGAAGGCGCCACGGTGCAAGCCCGCCGCATCTCGTGTGTGTTCGGCGTTGCGCTGCAGGAGCTCGACGCTGCCATCGACGCGTTGCAGCCGCAGCTAGTGATCGCTGTCGGCCAGGCCGGCGGGCGCAGCGAGATCACGCCCGAGCGCGTGGCGATCAACGTCGACGACGGCCGCATCTGCGACAACGCAGGCTGCCAGCCCATCGACATCCCGGTGGTGGCGGGCGCACCGGCGGCCTACTTCTCGACGCTGCCGATCAAGGCGATGGTGCGCGACCTGCGCGCAGCCGGCATACCCGCCGCGGTCTCGAACAGCGCCGGCACCTTCGTCTGCAATCACCTCTTCTTCGGCCTCATGCACCGCATCGCGACACGGCCGGCCGGAACGGGCGTGCGCGCGGGATTCATCCACATCCCTTTCCAGCCCGAGCAGGCGGCGCGCCTTCCGGGCGCGCCGAGCATGGCGCTCGACACCGTCATCGCCGCGCTGCGCATCGCCGTTGCCACGGCGGTGGCGGTGCGCGAGGACGTGCGCGAGACCGGCGGCCAACTGAGCTAGGACTTGAATTCTTCCGCGGCGATGCCGAGCTTGCGCAGCTTGTCGTGCAGCGTCTGCCGCGCGATCGACAGCGCCTGGGCCGTGGCAGGCTGGTCCCCCTGGTGCTTGCGCAGCGTTTCGACGATCACCGCCCGCTCGAACGACTCCACCTGCTGCGGCAGGCCGCGCGGCAGCGCCGGCATCCCTTCGGCGGTGCCGCGTGCCTGCGTCAGGCGCTCGCCCAGCAGGCCCAGCACGAATCGGTCGGCCACGTTGCGCAGCTCGCGCACGTTGCCGGGCCAGGCGTAGGCCATCAGGTCGGCGATCTGAGCGCCGCTCAGGATCGGCGCCACGCGCCCGTGGCGCCCAGCCGCCAGCAGCGTGAAGTGCTCGAACAGCAGCGGGATGTCCTCCCGCCGCTCGCGCAGCGGCGGCAGCTCGATGAAGGCGACGCCGACGCGGTAGTACAGGTCGGCCCTGAACATCTGCCGGTCGCTCAGGTCCTTGAGGTCTTCCTTGCTCGCGGCCACCACGCGGCAGTCGAAGGGGATCGCCCGGTTGGAGCCGATGCGCTCGATCGAGCGCTCCTGCAGGGCACGCAACAGCTTGATCTGCACCGCCATCGGCATGCTCTCGATCTCGTCGAGGAACAGCGTGCCGCCATGGGCGTACTCGAACTTGCCGACCCGCACGCGGTTGGCGCTGGTGAAGGCCCCCGCCTCGTGGCCGAACAACTCGCTCTCGGCCAGCGACTCGGGCAAGCCACCGCAGTTGAGCGGCACGAAATGCTGGCGGCGGCGTTCGCTGTGCTCGTGCAGGCAGCGGGCGACGAGCTCCTTGCCGGTCCCGGTCTCCCCGTAGATCAGCACATCGGCCGAGGTCTCGGCCAGCGTCATCACGGTGCGGCGCACCTGCTGCATCTGCGCCGAGCGGCCGATCAGCACCGCCTGGATGCCATGCCAGTTCTCCAGTGCGTCGCGCAGCGCGCGCACCTGCAGCGCGAGCTGCCGCCGTTCGATGGCGTGGCGCACGATGGCCACCAGCCGCTCGGAGCTGAAAGGCTTCTCGATGAAGTCGTAGGCGCCCTCGCGCATGGCCTGCACCGCCATGGCGATGTGGCCGTGGCCGGTGACCAGGATGACGGGCAGTTCGGCATCGACGTTGCGCAGCTCGAGCAGCCATTCGGTGCCGCTCAGGCCCGGCAGGCGCACGTCGCAGACCACGATAGCCGGCACGCCGAAGCGGATGTGCGCACGCGCGCGCTCCGCGCTCGCAAAGGCTTCGACCTCGAAGCCGGCCAGGGCCAGCATCTGCGTCGTGCTGAGCCGGACGTCCTCGTCGTCCTCGACCAGCAGCACGCGAATGGAAGGGGCATCGCTCACTTGTTGATCACTCCTTCCAGCTGCGGGCTGGCAACGTTGTGGATGGCAGCCGGCAAATCGACGACGAAGCACGCGCCGCCTTCCGGCAGGTTGGCCGCACGCAGCGTGCCGTCCATGGCACGTACCAGCTGTGCCGAAATGACGAGGCCCAGGCCCAGCCCGGTGCCCGCCGGCTTGCTGGTGACGAAGGGCTCGAACAGGCGCGCCAGGATGCCCGGTGCAATGCCGGGGCCGGTGTCGCTCACGCGCAGCATCACGCGGCCCTCGAGCGCTCTCGCCTCGAGCCGCAGCGTGCGCCGAGGCGAGTCGTGCATGGCGTCGATGGCGTTGCGCATCAGGTTGACGAGCACGCTGCCGAGTGCAGCCTCCTCGGCCACCACGGCCAGGTTGGCGGGCTGCACGTCGATGTCGATCGCCACGCCGTTCTTCTTCGAAGCCGTCGAGACGATGAGCTGCGCATCCGCGACCGCAGGTGCCAGCGCCACCGGCGCGAGCTGCAGTTCGCTCTTGTGCGCGAAGGTCTTGAGCTGCGAGGTGAGGCGTGCCAGGCGGTCGACCATGCCTCGGATCCGGTGCAGGTTGCCGCGCACGTCGTCGAAGCGGCTCTTGTCGAGCAGGATGGCGGCGCTCTCCGACAGCGTGCGCATGGCCGTGAGAGGCTGGTTGAGCTCGTGCACCACGCCGGCCGACATCTGGCCGAGCGCGGCCATCTTGCCGGCATGCACCAGCTCGCCCTGGGCTGCGCGCAGCTGCGCGGTGCGCGCGACCACGGTCGATTCGAGGCTGTCGTGCGCCGCCTGCAGCGCAGCCTGGTTGGCCAGCTTCTGGCGCACGGCGCGGCGCCGCTGCCACAGCGTGACGGCGATCAGCAGCAGCACTGCCATGGCCAGGCTCGCGGTGATGGCCGCGTAACGCGCGCCCACGCGCATCGGCGCCAGGTCGTCGAGCACCACCAGCTGCCACGGCGCCCCGCGCAGCGCGCGCGTGGAGGCGAGCTGGTCCACGCCGTCGAGCGTGATGATCTGCACGCCGCCTGCCAGTGCTTCCTTCTGCGTCCACCGCAGCGGCTCCAGGGCGGCCTGGCCATAGGGGCGGGAGCGCTGCACCTCTGCGCGCTGCAACGACTCCAGCGCCCGCAGCGGACGGAACTTCAGGTCGTCGCGGGTGGCGAGGATCACCACGCCGCGCTGATCGATCAACATCACGTTTCCCGGCAGCAGGCGCCAGGCGCGCTCGGATTCCTCGAGGTTGATCTTGACCGCCACCACGCCGCGCGCCGGCTCGTCACGGCGCAGCGCGTACGACAGGTAGTAGCCCGGCTTGCGACTGGTGATGCCGACGCCGTAGAAGCGGCCCCTGCCTTGGCGCAGCGCATCGATCACGTAGGGCCGGAACGAGAGGTCCTGGCCGACGGTGGTGCCCGGCCGGTCCCAGTCGGAGGCGGCCAGCGAGGTGCCGGCGGCATCCAGCACATAGAGCATCTCGGCGCCCGCGGTGGCGTTGACGCCGTCGAGATAGCGGTTGACCGCATCGCGCAGGCCCGCATCCGACGGGGCGCCGAGCAGCGCCGGGACGATGGGTGTCATCTCCAGCAGCGCGGGGAGGTACTCGAAGCGGGCCAGGTCGGCATCGAGCCCGGTCGCCAGCATGTCGAGCCGATGCGCGGCCGCCTCGCGCAGCCGAGCCAGGCCGTTCTGCAGGGCGAGCTGATGGCCGGCGACTGCTGCCAGGGCCACCAGTGCCAGCGCGCCGCACCAGCGCGGCAGGCCGCGCCAGCGCCTCGGGGTCGCAGAAGGTACTTCGAAGCGCCGGGCCGGCTCCGATGGATTCATGAAGCCGTTATTGCACAAGGCCGCGTGGGCCGCATCGGTGCCTGCCCGGTGGCGCGCGTTGCGCAGTTCAGCCAGATCCCATGCGCGATCAGGCATAGCGCAGTTCGCCGGTCTTCCCGCGGAAGACCCGGTAGGAGAACACGGTGTACCCCACGATGGCCGGCACCGAGATGCAGGCGCCTATCAGGATCACCTTGAGCGCCGGCGCGCTGCTCGCGGCCTGCCAGATCGTGAGTTGGCCGATCACCACGTAGGGAAAGATGCTGTAGGCCAGCCCCAGGAAGCCGAGCACGAACACCAGGATGAGCAGCACGAAAGGCAGCCAGCACAGCGGCCCGCGCACCATGCGCGTGTCCAGCAGGCTGCGCACTGCGAGCAGCGCCACGCCGGTCATGAGCGGAATGGCGGCCAGTGCCAGGATTCCGGGCAGCGCGAACCAGCGCTCGCGCACCTCGGGGCTGACCCAGGGCGTGGCCATCGAGATCAGCAGCATGCCGGCGACCATCGGTGCCCAGGCGGTGCGTGCCCATTGCACGGCGCGCTCCTGCAGCGCGCCCTCGGTCTTCATGACGAGCCAGGTCGCGCCCATCAGCACATAGGCCATCGGCAGTGCCAGCGCGATGGCCGCGGCGAACACCGGGTAGTTCCAGCCGGCGCCGAAGCCGCTGACGTAGCGCCCGAGCATCCAGCCCTGCGCCATCGAGGCCAGCGTGGAGCCGGCGAAGAAGAGCCGGTCCCAGGTGCGCTTGTGGCTGTCGCGCGCCTTCACGCGGAAGTCGAAGGCCACGCCGCGCAGCATCAGGCCGACGAGCATCAGCGCCACCGGCAGGTAGAGCTCGCCGAGCACCAGGCCATGCGCCTTGGGGAAGGCGACCAGCAGGATGCCCACGCCCAGCACCAGCCAGGTCTCGTTGGCGTCCCAGAAGGGCCCGATGGAGGCGACCATCACGTCCTTCTCGGCGTCGGTGGCGCGGTGCATGAGCATGCCCACGCCGAGGTCGTAGCCGTCGCTGACCACGTAGACCAGCATCGACACGCCCATCAGCACCATGAAGATCACCGGCAGCGCGGCGTCGAAGCTCATCGCGGTCATGCCCGGCCTCCCTCGATTGCGGGTGAAGTGATGGGAGTGATGGCGGTGATCGCGCCCGCAGGCGTCGCCGCGCGCTCTGCGGCTTCGCCCGCCAGCACCTCCTCGGGCTTCTCGGCCATGTACTTGAGCACCGCGACGTAGGCCACGATGAGCGCAAGGTAGAGCGCGACATAGAGCGCCAGCGTGAGCCCGATCATCGCGGACGGTACCTTCGACACCACGTCCGCCGTGCGCACCAGGCCGTAGACGATGTAGGGCTGGCGGCCGATCTCGGTGACGTACCAGCCCGCCACCGTGGCCACCCAGCCCGAGAAGGTCATCCCCGCGAACAGCCACAGCAGTGCGCGCGGCAGCAGCGCCGGCTGCCATCGCGCACGGCGATACGACCACCAGCCCAGCCAGCTCGTGGCCAGCATCAGCATGCCCACGCCGACCATGATGCGAAAGGCGAAGAACATCGGCAGCGGCGGCGGATGCGCACCGGCGAAGTCGTTGAGCCCGCGGATCTCGCCATCGGCCTCGTGCGTGAGGATCAGGCTCGCGACCTTCGGCACCGCGACCTCGAAGCGGTTGCTGCGCGACTCGGCATCCGGAAGCGCGAACAGCAGCAGCGGCACGCCGCGCGCGGTCTCCCACACGCCTTCCATCGCGGCGATCTTGGCGGGCTGGTGCTTCAGCGTGTTGAGCCCATGCATGTCGCCCACCACGATCTGCAGCGGGATCGCCACCGCTGCCAGCGTGAGCCCCACGCGCATCACGCGTGCCGCGCTGCGCTGTCCCACGCCGCGCAGCACCTGCCAGGCCGACAGGCCGATCAGCAGGAAGGCGCAGGTCAGCGCCGAGGCCAGCAGCATGTGCGCGAAGCGGTACGGGAACGAAGGGTTGAACACCACCGCCACCCAGCTCGCGACATGGAACTCGCCGTCCACGATCTCGTGGCCCGCGGGCGTCTGCATCCACGAGTTGAGCGCCAGGATCCAGAAGGCCGAGAGCGTGGTGCCGAAGGCCACCATGAAGGTCGACAGCAGGTGGACGCGCTCGCCCACCTTGCCGTGGCCGAAGAGCATCACTCCGAGAAAGCCCGCTTCCAGGAAGAAGGCCGTGAGCACCTCGTAGCCCAGCAGCGGCCCCGCCACGTTGCCCACCCGCTCCATGAAGCCCGGCCAGTTGGTGCCGAACTGGAAGCTCATGGTGATGCCGCTGACCACGCCGAGTGCGAAGCTCAGCGCGAACACCTTGGTCCAGAAACGGTAGGCGTCGAGCCAGCCTTGCGCCAGCACGGCGTCGGCGCGGCGCGCACGCAGCCAGCGCCAGCGCAGGAACAGCAGCAGCCAGCCCAGGGCGATGCTGATCGTGGGAAACAGGATGTGGAAGGTGATGTTGGCCGCGAACTGCATGCGGGCGAGGATCAGGGCATCCATCAGGTTCCTTTGGTGCCGGCGGCGGCGCGGCGGCCGCCGGCGTGGGTCATGGCTTCGCCGTGCCGCCCTGCTTCAGCGCTTCCGACATGCCGATGAGCACGCCGCTGACCAGGGTCGAGTAGCTGTCGATGAGCGCCTGCGAAGCGCGCAGACCCATCTCGCGGCCGTCGCGCAGGCTCTTCTGCGTGTCTTCCACCAGTTGCTCGAGCGCCGCGCTGGCGCGCGCGCCGGTGCCGGTGCTCTTCGGCTGCATCGCCTCGAAGACACCGCTCCACGGACCGTCGGCCGGCGCCGCCTTGCGTACGCTGGCGAACAGCGTCTCCTCCATCTTCTCGAGGTCGGCGAGCGCCTTCTTGAGCTGCGTCTCGCGCAGGTTCGCGCCCTGGTCGACCAGCTGCTGCAGCGCGCGCTGGTTGGCCAGCACCGCCTGCTCCATCGCGCCATCCATGCCGGCAAAGGCCTTCGTCAGCAGCGCCTCGACATCGGGCGTGGGCAACTTGCTGCCGGCAGCGCCCGCCGAGGCCGCCTCGGTGACCGTGCCCAGCACCTGCCGAATGTTCGCCAGCGTGAGCTCGCGGCCCTGCAGCGCCTTGAGCGTGGCCTCGTGCACCGCCTTGCGCACGGCCTCGCCTTGCCTGGCGGAGGCTTCCGCGAACTGGTTGATCAATGCGGCCTGATCGATGCCATTCTTGAGGATCATGGTCGTCCGCTCATTGCATGTGCTGGCCGCCATTGATGGCGATGTTGGCACCGGTCACGAACGCCGCCTCTTCCGAGGCGAGGTAGATGATCAGGCCCGCCACTTCCTCGGGCTTGCCGAGGCGGCCGACGGGGATGTGCGGCAGGATCTTGCTGTCGAGCACCTCCTTCGGAATGGCCGTGACCATCTTCGTGCCGATGTAGCCGGGCGAGATGGTGTTCACGGTCACGCCCTTCTTTGCCACCTCCAGCGCCAGGGCCTTGGTGAAGCCATGCACACCCGCCTTGGCTGCCGAGTAGTTGGTCTGGCCGAAGGCGCCCTTGGAGCCGTTCACCGAAGACACGTTGATGACGCGGCCCCAGCCGCGGTCCACCATGCCGTCGGCCACCTGCTTGCTCATGTTGAACAGGCTGTCGAGGTTGGTGCGCAGCACCGCGTCCCAGTTGATGCGGTCCATCTTCTTGAAAGTCATGTCGCGCGTGATGCCGGCGTTGTTGACCAGCACGTCGACCGGGCCCAGTTGCTCCTGCACCTGCGACACGGCACTCGCGCACGAATCGAAGTCCGCCACGTCGCACGGCACGGCCACGATCTCGTAGCCGCGCTGCGCCATCTGCGCCACCCAGTCGGCGTGCGACTTGTTGCCCGGCGAATAGGTCACGGCGAGCTTGTAGCCCGCGTCGACCATCTTGGTGGAGATCGTTTCGCCCAGCCCACCCATGCCGCCGGTGACCAGGACCACCTTCTGCTGCTTCTCGCTCATCTGCTTTCTCCTTGTCATGAAATAAAAAGATCCTCTTGAACCACTGCGGGGTGCGCGTCAAGCACGCTCGACCGCCAGCGCGACGCCCATGCCGCCGCCGATGCACAGCGACGCCAGGCCCTTGTTGGCGCCGCGGCGGCGCATCTCGTGCAGCAGGGTCACCAGCACGCGGCAGCCGGAGGCGCCGATCGGATGGCCGATGGCGATGGCGCCGCCGTTGACGTTGATGCGGCTGGTGTCCCAGTCCATCTCGCGGTTCACCGCGCAGGCCTGCGCCGCGAAGGCCTCGTTGATCTCCATCAGGTCGAGGTCCTGCGCCTTCCAGCCGGCCTTCTTCAGTGCCAGCTGAGAGGCGGGCACGGGGCCCATGCCCATGAGCGACGGGTCGAGCCCGGCACTCGCATAGGCGCGGATCACCGCCAGCGGCTGCAGCCCGAGCGCGGCGGCGCGCGAGGCCGACATCACCAGCACCGCGGCAGCGCCGTCGTTCAGGCCCGAGGCATTGCCTGCCGTCACGGAGCCGGCCTTGTCGAACGCGGGGCGGAGCGCGGCGAGCGCATCGGCGTTGGTCTTGCGGTTCACGAACTCGTCGGCCGCGAACACGATCGGGTCGCCCTTCTTCTGCGAAATGCTGAAGGGCAGGATCTCGTCGTCGAAACGACCCGCGTCCTGCGCGGCGGCGGCCTTCTGCTGCGAGGCCAGCGCAAGCGCGTCCTGCATCTCGCGGCTGATGCCGTACTTCTTTGCCACGTTCTCGGCCGTGGTGCCCATGTGGTACTGGTTGTAGACGTCCCACAGGCCGTCGACGATCATGCTGTCGACCAGCTTCCAGTCGCCCATGCGCTGGCCGTTGCGCGAGTTGGGCAGCACGTGCGGCGCCGCGCTCATGTTCTCCTGGCCGCCGGCCACCACGATCTCGGCGTCGCCGCATTTCACGGCCTGCGCAGCGAGCATCACGGCCTTCAGGCCTGAACCGCACACCTTGTTGATGGTGAGCCCCGGCACGCCGATCGGCAGCCCCGCCTTGATGACCGTCTGCCGCGCCGGGTTCTGGCCCGATCCGGCTGCGAGCACCTGGCCCATGATCACCTCGGACACGGCATCGCCCGGCACGCCGGCCTTGGCGAGGAGGCCCTTCACCACGTGCGCGCCCAGGTCCGGGGCGGCGGTGCCGGCGAGCGCGCCGCCGAACTTGCCGACCGCCGTGCGTTGCGCGGCCACGATCACGATCTCGTCTGACATAGAAATCTCCTTGGGGGTTGATGTGAAGGGAGGGCAGGTGGCCTGGGCTCAGGCCGCCTTTTCTTTGACATAGCGCCCGGGCGCGGGCTCGATCGCGGGGAATTCGGCGCTGCCCAATGCGCTGCGCGCGGCGACTTTTACGCCGGCATGCGCGGCGAGCCAGTCGCACCAGGCGGGCCACCAGCTGCCCTCGACGCTTTGCGCGCCGTCGAGCCACGCGCCGGCATCGGCAGCGAGATCACCGACCCAGTGGTTGCGCTTCTTCTTCGCGGGCGGGTTGATCACCCCGGCGATGTGGCCGCTGGCCCCGAGCACGAAGCGGGTTTCTCCGCCGAGCAGCCGCGTGCCGGCATAGGCGGTCTTCCACGGAACGATATGGTCTTCGCGCGAGGCGTAGACGAAGGCCGGCGCGTCGATGCGCGACAAGTCCACCGGCACCCCGCACTGCACCGTACCGCCCGGCTCGCGAAGCTTGTTCTCCAGGTAGGTGTTGCGCAGGTACCAGCAATACATGGGCCCCGGCAGGTTGGTGTCGTCGCCGTTCCAGTACAGCAGGTCGAAGGCCGGCGGCGCCTTGCCCTTGAGATAGCTGTTGACCACGTAGGGCCAGATGAGGTCGTTGGCGCGCAGCGCTGCGAACACGGTCGCGAGCTCGCGGCCCTTGAGAAGCCCGCCGCGGCCGATGGTCGCTTCGCGCGTGGCCACCATGGCTTCGTCGACCATGAGTCCGAGTTCGCCGGTGTCCGAGAAGTCGAGCATCGCCGTCAGCAGCGTGACGCTGGCGGCCGGCTTCTCGCCGCGCCCGGCTGCCACGGCAAGCGCGCTCGCGAGCAGCGTGCCGCCGATGCAGAAGCCCAGCGTGTTGACCTTGTCCGAACGCGCCACGCCGCGCGCGACCCCGAGCGCGCGCAGCACGCCCTGCTCGATGTAGTCGTCCCAGCGGAGATGGCCTTGCTCGGCCGAGACATTGCGCCACGACACGAGAAACACCGTGTGCCCTTGCGCCACCGCATGGGCGACCAGCGAGTTCGCCGGCTGCAGGTCGAGGATGTAGAACTTGTTGATGCAAGGCGGCACGATGACCAGCGGACGCTTGTGCACCTTCGCCGTGGACGGCGTGTATTGCACCAGCTGCATGAGCTCGTTCTCGAACACCACGCTGCCCGGGCTGGTCGCGACGTTGCGGCCGACCTCGAAGGCCTGATCGTCCGACATCGAGATACGGCCCTTCGCCAGGTCCGCAAGGAAGAGGGACGCGCCTTCGACCAGGCTCGCGCCGCCGCTGTCGAGCGCGGCCTGCATCGCCTCGGGGTTGGTGGTGAGGCAGTTGGCCGGGTTCATCGCATCGACCACCTGGCGCAGCGCAAAGTCCATCTGTGCCTTGGCGCGCACGTCGAAGGGCGCGGCCTCCAGTGCGCTGCGCATCCATGTGCCGAACTGGACATGGCCTTGCGACAGCCCCTGCTGCCAGGCTTGCAGCCACGCGTTCGCATCGAAATCGGGTGAAGGTCGGGTCATGGGCGTGGCTGCTCAATGCAGCTTGACGTGGGGTTCCGTGCGCCGCGTGATGAGTCGGGCGAGCGAGTCGAGAGAGACCTTGACGGTGCCGTGCAGCGCCAGCTCGTGCATCTTGTAGAGCGACATGTACATGAGCCGGGCGAAGAGCCCCTCGACCATCAGGCTGCCGCCGATCAGGCCACCCATCATGTTGCCCACGGTGCTGAACTCGCCGAGCGACACGAGCGAGCCGAAGTCCCGGTAGCGGTAGGGCTTGAGCGCCTTGCCGGCCATGCGCCGGCGGATCTGCGCGGCCACGTGCGAGGCCTGCTGGTGCGCCGCTTGCGCGCGTGGGGGCACCAGGCCACCCTTGCCGCCGTTGGCCTCGGGCCACTCGCAGGCCGCGCAATCGCCGATGGCGAAGATGTCTGCATCGCGTGTGGTCTGCAGTGTCGGCAGCACCGCGAGCTGGTTGCTGCGATTGGTCTCGAGCCCCGCGATGTCCTGCATGAAGTCGGCGGCCTTCACCCCTGCGGCCCAGACCACCAGCTCGGCCGGCAGCGTGCGGCCATCCGCCAGGCGAACGCCCTCGGGCAGCACCTCGGCCACCTTGGCGGAGGTGTGCACGTCCACGCCCAGCTTGCGCAGGAGCGCCTCGGTGGCCGCCGACATGCGCGGCGGCAGCGCGGGCAGCACGCGGTCGGCGGCCTCGATCACGCTGACCTGGATGTCCTTCTCGGCGTCCACGCGATCGAGCCCGTAGGCGATGACCTCGCGCGTGGTGCGATGCAGCTCGGCCGCCAGCTCGACGCCGGTCGCGCCCGCGCCGATGATCGCCACGTGCAGCTGCTCGGGCCGCAGCGGCGTGGTCTGCGCATGCGCCCGGATGCAGGCGTTGACCATGCGCTGGTGAAAGCGCTGGGCGTCCGCCTTCGACTCGAGCCGCAGCGCATGCTCGCGCACGCCGGGCGTGCCGAAGTCGTTGCTCAGGCTGCCGATGGCGACCACCAGCGTGTCATACCCGAAGGCGCGTGCCGGCGTGACCAGCCGGCCCTCGTCGTCGAGGTAGGGCGCAACGCGCACTTCGCGCTGCTCGCGGTCGATGCCCGTCAGCTCGCCGAGCCGGAAGCGGAAGCGGTGCCAGTGCGCCTGTGCGAGGTAGTCGACCTCGTGCGCGCTCATGTCCATGCTGCCGGAGGCGATCTCGTGCAGCTTGGGCTTCCACACGTGGGTGCGATGCTTGTCGACGAGCGTGACGTCCGCCATGCCGCGCTTGCCCAGCGTATCGCCGAGGCGGGTCGCCAGCTCCAGGCCGCCGGCGCCGCCGCCCACGATGACGACTCGGTGCCTCTGTACGGGATGGTTCATGGTCGGCTGCTCCGTACATGCATGGGAAGCATGGGAACCGCTTCAGCGCGCCGGCGCCACGGGCATGTGGGTTTCGACCTGGTCCAGCACGGCCTCGGGCGCGTCGGAATCGGCGGGCGCCTCGCTGTTCAGGACTTGCTTCATGCGGACCGTGTCGAGGTCATTGGTCCACTTGGCAACCACGACCGTGGCGACGCCGTTGCCGATCAGGTTCGTCAGTGCGCGCGCCTCCGACATGAAGCGGTCGATGCCCAGGATCAGCGCCAGCCCTGCCACCGGCACGTGCCCCACCGCCGACAGGGTGGCTGCCAGCACGATGAAGCCGCTGCCGGTCACGCCGGCCGCGCCCTTGGAGGTCAGCAGCAGCACCAGCAGCAGGGTGATCTGCTGCATCAAGGTCATGTCGGTGTTGGTGGCCTGGGCGATGAACACGGCCGCCATCGTCAGGTAGATCGAGGTGCCGTCGAGGTTGAAGGAGTAGCCGGTCGGGATGACCAGGCCGACCACCGACTTCTTGGCGCCCAGGTTCTCGAGCTTGGCCATCATGCGCGGCAGCACCGATTCGCTGGAGGACGTGCCCAGCACGATCAGCAGCTCCTCCTTGATGTACTTGATGAACTTCCAGATGCTGAAGCCATGCGCCCGCGCGATGCTGCCGAGAACCACGAAGATGAAGAGCAGGCAGGTGGCGTAGAAGGTTGCCATCAGCTGGCCCAGCTGCAGCAGCGAGCCGACGCCGTACTTGCCGATGGTGAACGCCATCGCACCGAAGGCACCGATGGGCGCCACCTTCATGATGTAGCCGACGATGACGAACAGCACGTGAGAGAACTTCTCGATGAAGTCGAACACCAGCGTGCCGCGCCCGCCGAACTTGTGCAGCGCGAAGCCGAACATCACGGCGAACAGCAGCACCTGCAGGATCTCGCCCTTGGCGAAGGCATCGACCACCGTGCTCGGAATCACGTGCAGCAGGAAGTCGACCGTACCCTGCATCTGTCCCGGCGCCGTATAGGCGGCGATCGCCTTGGTGTCGAGCTGGCTCACATCGATGTTCATGCCGGCACCCGGCCGCACGATGTTGATGATGAGGAGCCCGACCAGGAGGGCGATGCTGCTCACGATCTCGAAGTACAGCAGCGCCAGGCCACCGGTCTTGCCGACCTTCTTCATGTCTTCCATGCCGGCGATGCCGACCACCACGGTGCAGAAGATGATCGGCGCGATGATCATCTTGATCAGCTTGATGAAGCCGTCGCCCAGCGGCTTCATGGCCGCGCCGGTCTGCGGGTAGAAATGGCCCAGCAGAACGCCGACGACGATCGCGGTGATGACCTGGAAGTACAGGGACTTGTAGAAGGGCTTGGATACGGGTTGGTGGTCCACGAAGGTCTCCTAGAAAATTCAGGCGCCGCCGGCATGCGTCTGCCGGTCGGCGTGGTGCGGCCCATGGAGCACGGTGTCGTTCATCGTCGTGCCCTCAGGCTGCGCCTCGATGCGAGTGGGCATCGACCACCGCCAGCGCCGTCATGTTGACGATGCGGCGCACGGTGGACGACGGCGTCAGGATGTGCGCGGAGCGCGCAGCCCCCAGCAGGATGCCGCCTACCGTGATGCCGCTGCCGGCTGCCATGCGCAGCAGGTTGTAGGAGATGTTGGCCGCGTCCACGTTGGGCATGATGAGCACGTTGGCCTCGGTCTCCAGGGCCGAATCCGGGAACTCGTGATCGAGGATCGACTTCGACAGGGCTGCATCGCCTCGCATCTCGCCTTCGACCGCAAGCCGCGGATCGCTCGCCTTGATGAGCGCGAGGGCCTCGCGCATCTTCACGGCCGATGCCGCGTTCGAGCCGCCGAAGTTGGAGTGCGACAACAGCGCCACGCTCGGCGTGACACCGAAGCGGCGCACCTCTTCGGCGGCGAGCAGGGCGATCTCGGCGACCTGCGCCGCGTCGGGTTCGCGGTTGACGTGCGTGTCGCAGATGAAGAGCTGGCGGCCCGGCAGCATCAGCATCTGCATGGCGGCCAGCGTCCTGGTGCCGGGGCGCAGACCGATCACGTCGCGCACATGGCGCAGGTGATCGCCGTAGCTGCCCAGCGTGCCGCACAGCATGGCATCGGCGCGTCCCTGGCGCACCAGCATGGCTGCGAGCAGGGTGCCGCGGCTGCGCATCTCGGTCTGCGCCACCAGGCGCGAGACGCCCTCGCGCCGCTTGAGCTGGTAGTAGGCCTCGGCGGCATCGTCGTGCACGGCGGGGTCGAGCAGGTCAACGGCCTCGCAGTCGCTGCCCAGGGCCAGTCGCAGGCCGTACTGCGCGATGCGCTCGGCGATCACCTCGGGGCGGCCCAGCAGCAGCGGCCGCGCCAGGCCTTCGTCCACCACCACCTGCGCGGCACGCAGCACGCGCTCGTCCTCGCCCTCGGCGTAGACCACGCGCTTGGGCGACTGCTTGGCCGCCGCGAACAGCGGCTGCATGCTGGTGCCCGACTGGTAGACGAACTGCGAGAGACGCTGGCGGTAGGCCTTCATGTCGGCGATGGGCCGGGTCGCGACGCCGCTGTCGACCGCGGCTTGCGCCACCGCGGGCGCAACGGCCTCGATCAGGCGCGGGTCGAAGGGCTTGGGGATCAGGTACTCGCGACCGAAACGCAGGCCCAGGGCGCCGTAGGCCTGCGCCACCACTTCGGGGATCTCGGCATGCGCGAGCTCGGCGATGGCGCGCACGGCGGCAAGCTTCATCTCTTCGTTGATGGTGGTGGCACCCACGTCGAGCGCACCGCGGAAGATGAACGGGAAGCAGAGGACGTTGTTCACCTGGTTCGGATAGTCCGAGCGCCCGGTGCCGAGGATGGCGTCCGGCCGCACGGCCAGCGCATCCTCCGGACGGATCTCCGGCGTCGGGTTCGCCATCGCGAGGATGATCGGGTCGCGCGCCATCTCCTTGACCATGTCGGGCTTGAGCACGCCGCCGGCCGAGAGGCCGAGGAAGATGTCAGCGCCCCCGATCACGTCGGCCAGCTTGCGCGCCGCCGTGTCCTGCGCATAGCGGGCCTTGTTCGGGTCCATCTGCTCCTTGCGGCCGGTGTAGACCACGCCCACGCTGTCCGACACATAGATGTTGTGCATCGGCAGGCCGAGGCTCACGATCAGGTCGAGGCAGGCGAGGGCCGCCGCGCCCGCCCCCGACGCCACCAGCTTCACCTCGCGGATGTCCTTCTTCACATGCCGCAGCGCATTGAGGATGGCTGCGGCCGCGACGATGGCGGTGCCGTGCTGGTCGTCGTGGAAGACGGGGATCTTCATGCGCTCGCGCAGCTTCTTCTCGATGTAGAAGCACTCGGGTGCCTTGATGTCCTCGAGGTTGATCCCGCCGAAGGTCGGCTCCATGCGCGCGATGGTGTCGATGAGCGCATCGGGATCGGTCTCGTCGAGCTCGATGTCGAACACGTCGATGCCGGCGAACTTCTTGAACAGGCAGCCCTTGCCTTCCATCACCGGCTTGCCGGCCAGCGCGCCGATGTTGCCGAGTCCGAGCACTGCCGTGCCATTGGTGATGACCGCCACCAGGTTGGCGCGTGAAGTGAGGTTCATGGCCTCCGCCGGATCGCGGGCAATCTCCATGCAGGCGTCGGCCACGCCGGGCGAATAAGCGAGCGCGAGGTCGCGTTGCGTGGCCATCGGCTTGGTCGGGTTCACCGAGATCTTTCCGGGCGTGGGATAGCGGTGGTAGTCGAGGGCGGCTTCGCGCAGGTTGTCGGACATGAGACGGTCTCCGTGTGGCTGTAGAGGAATCAGTTCTGGGCGAGCGCGCAGGCCTCGCGCAGCCAGTCGTTCAGTCCGCACAGCAGGGCCTCCGGCTGGTCCGCGTGCACCCAGTGGCCGGCGTCGGCAATGCGCGCGAGCTCGGCGCCCGGAAACAGCGCCCGGATGCCCGGCAGGGATGCGGGCTGAAGGTAGTCGGACTCCGCGCCCGCGATGAAGAGCGCGGGTCCTTCGTAGCGGGCATCGCGCAGCGCCGCTGGAAAGTCGCACAGATCGCGCATGCACAGGCCGGTCGCGAGCAGGTTGAGGCGCCAGTCGAAGCGGTCGCGCTCCCGGCGCAGGTTCTGCATCAGGAAGTCGACCGGCGCGTGGGCGCCCAGGCTTTCGGCCAAGGCACGGCGGATCTCGCGGCTGGCGGCGCCGGCCACGTCGAGATTGCGCATGGCCGACACGTAGGAGGAGAACTGCCCCGTGTAGCTTTCCGGGGCGATGTCGATCACGGCCACGCCGGCCACGGCGTTCGGGTGCGAGAGCGCCAGCGTCATCGCCGTCTTGCCGCCCATGCTGTGGCCGACGACGAAGGGCCGCTGCAGCGCCTCCTGTTCGATGAGCGCGAGCACGTCGTGCGCCATCTCGGCGTACGACATGGATTCGGCCCAGGGCGAGGCGCCGTGGTTGCGCGCGTCGGGCAGGTAGACCCGGTACTCCGCAGCCAGCGACTGCGCGACATGGGTCCAGTTGCGCCCGGCACCGAACAGGCCGTGCAGGATCACGACCGGGGGACCGGACCCCAGGGCCTCGAAGGCGAGTTCCATCGGCATGTCGTCGGCCTACTTCTTCTTCACCGGGGGCAGGTCGGTGCAGACGCCCTCGAACAGCTCGGCCGCCATGCCGATGGATTCACCGAGCGTGGGATGCGGGTGGATGGTCTTGCCGATGTCGCCGGGCTCGCACCCCATCTCGATCGCCAGGCACAGCTCGCTGATCAGGTCGCCCGCATGCGTCCCCACGATGCCGCCCCCGACGATGCGGTGCGTGGTCTCGTCGAACAGCAGCTTGGTGAAGCCATCGTCACGCCCGTTGGCAATGGCACGGCCCGATGCGGCCCAGGGGAACACGGCCTTGCCGATCTTCAGGCCCTCGGCCTTGCACTGCTCCTCGGTCTTGCCGGCCCACGCGACCTCGGGGTCGGTGTAGGCCACCGAGGGAATCTGCCGTGCATCGAAGTACGCCGCCTCTCCGTGCGCCGCCTCGGCTGCCACGTGCGCCTCGTGCACCGCCTTGTGGGCGAGCATGGGCTGGCCGACGATGTCGCCGATGGCGAAGATGTGCGGCACGTTGGTGCGCATCTGCTTGTCGACATCGATGAAGCCGCGGTCAGTGACCGCCACGCCGGCCTTGTCGGCGCCGATCTTCTTCCCGTTGGGGCTGCGGCCCACCGCCACGAGCACCAGGTCGTAGACCTGCGGCTCCTTCGGTGCCTTCTCGCCTTCGAAGCTGACCTCGATGCCCGCCTGGGTCGCCTTGGCGCCGACGGTCCTGGTCTTGAGCATGACGTTGTCGAAGCGCGGCGTGTTGAACTTCTCCCACACCTTGACGAGATCGCGGTCGGCGCCCTGCATCAGGCCGTCGAGCATCTCCACCACGTCGATGCGCGTGCCGAGCGTCGAATAGACGGTCGCCATCTCGAGCCCGATAATGCCGCCGCCGATCACCAGCATGCGCTTCGGAATGCCCTTGAGCAGCAGCGCACCGGTCGAGTCGACGACGCGCTCGTCCTCGGGCATGAAGGGCAGTTTCACGGACTGCGAGCCCGCAGCGACGATGGCCTTGGCGAACTTCACCACCTTCTTCGTGCCGCCCGTGCCGACGACTTCGACGTGGTGCGGGTCGAGGAAACTGCCGAGGCCGGTGACGATCTCCACCTTGCGAGCCTTCGCCATGCCGGCCAGGCCGCCGGTGAGCTTCTTGACGACGCTGTCCTTGAAGCCGCGCAGCGCATCGATGTCGACCTCGGGCGCGGTGTACTTGATGCCGTGCTTTCCGAGCAGCTTGACCTCGTCCATCACGCCGGCCGTGTGCAGCAGCGCCTTCGACGGAATGCAACCGACGTTGAGGCACACACCGCCGAGGGTGGCGTAGCGCTCGACCAGCACCGTCTTCATGCCGAGGTCGGCGCTGCGGAAGGCTGCCGAATAGCCGCCGGGGCCGGCGCCGAGCACGAGCACCTCGCACTCGATGTCGGCCTTTCCGTTGTAGCTTGCGGCGGCGGGGCCGGGGGCACCCTCACCCCCCGCCCTCTCCCGCGGGGCGGGAGAGGGAGCCGGAGCCGCCCCGCTCCCGCTGGTCTCGCTCCCTCTCCCGCTTGCGGGAGAGGGCTGGGGTGAGGGTGCCCCTGCCCCCGCCGCCTCCACGACGAGGATCACCGACCCCTCGCTCACCTTGTCGCCCAGCGCGACCTTCAGCTCCTTCACGGTCCCCGCATGGCTCGACGGGATCTCCATCGACGCCTTGTCGGACTCCACCATGATCAGGCCGGTATCGACCGCGATGACCTCGCCGGGCTTGACCAGCAGCTCGATGATCGCGACATCCTTGAAGTCGCCGATGTCGGGAACCTTGACTTCCACCATGCTTGCCATTGGGGGGCTTTCTTCAGAACAGCACGCGCCGAAGATCGGCGAGCACGTTGGCGAAATAGACGTTGAAGCGTGCGGCGGCGGCGCCGTCGATCACCCGGTGGTCCCACGACAGGGACAGCGGCAGCGTGAGGCGCGAGGCGTAGGTCTTGCCGTCGCTGGAGTGCTGCTTCCAGTAGCTCTTGCACACGCCCATGATCGCGACCTCGGGCGCGTTGATGATCGGCGTGAAGTAGATGCCACCAATGCCGCCGAGCGAGCTGATGGTGAAGGTGCCGCCCGACATCTGGTCTGGCTTGAGCTTGCCGTCGCGCGCGAGCTTGGCGAGCTCGCCCATCTCCTTCGCGATCTCGGGCACGGTCTTCTTGTCGACATCGCGGATCACCGGCACCATCAGGCCATTGGGCGTGTCGGCCGCGAAGCCGATGTGCCAGTAGTTCTTGAGCACCAGTGCGTCGCCGTCGAGGCTGGCGTTGAACTCCGGGAACTTCTTCAGCGTCGCGACCGCCGCCTTCATCATGAAGGGCAGCATGCTGATCTTCACGCCCGACTTCTCCAGCTCCTTGTTCATCTGCACGCGGAAGCCTTCGAGGTCGGTGATGTCGGCCTCGTCGTGCGTCGTCACGTGCGGGATGACGACCCAGTTGCGGTGCAGGTTGGCCGCGCTGATCTTCTTGATGCGCGACAGCTCCTTGCGTTCGGTCGGGCCGAACTTGCCGAAGTCGACCTTGGGCCAGGGCAGCAGGTCGATGCCGCCCACGCCAGCGCCTGCAGGCGCCGCGGCGGTCTTGCCGGAGGCCGGTGCAGCGGCTGCGCCGCCACCTTTTGCAAAGGCCTCGACGTCGGCGCGTACGATGCGGCCGTGCTCGCCGGTGCCCTTGAGCTTGCCGAGATCGACCCCGAGTTCGCGTGCGAGCTTGCGCACGGCGGGGCCGGCGTAGGCGAGCGCGAAGGCGGCTTCGATCTCCGCCTTGCCGGCAGTCAGCGCCGCCGCCGCTTCACTCCCTCTCCCGCTCGCGGGAGAGGGCTGGGGTGAGGGAACAACTGCCGAGGCAGGGGCATCGCCCGTCGCGAGCGACAGGATCACCGAGCCTTCGCTGACCTTGTCGCCGATCCTGACGCCGATGGCCGTCACCACGCCCGAGAGCGGCGCGGGCACATCCATCGTCGCCTTGTCGGATTCGAGCGAGACGATCGGGTCCTCGGCCTTCACCGTGTCGCCGATCTTCACGAAGATCTCGATGACGGGCACGTCCTTGAAGTCGCCGATGTCGGGCACGCGCACTTCGGCCACGCCGGCCGGCGCGCTGGTGGCAGACGGTGCGGCGCTCACGGTGGGCTTGGTCACCTCTGCCGGCGCCGCTGGCGCGGCTGTGGCGCCGTTGGCCTTGAAGCTCATGATGACGCTGCCCTCGCTGACCTTGTCGCCCAGCTTCACGGCGATGGCCTCGACCACGCCGCCGCGCGGCGCGGGCACGTCCATCGTCGCCTTGTCGGACTCGAGCGAGACCAGCGGATCTTCGGCCTTCACCGTGTCGCCCGGCTTCACGAAGATCTCGATGACGGGCACATCGCTGAAGTCGCCGATGTCGGGAACCTTGATGTCGATTGCGTTGCTCATTGCTCGTGCCTCAGACGGTCCAGGGGGCGGCGCGCTCTGCATCGAGCCCGTACTTTGCGATCGCTTCGGCAACCACCGCGGGCTTGATCACGCCGTCATCGGCCAGCGCCTTGAGCGCGGCCACCACGACGTGCCAGCGGTCGACCTCGAAGAAGCGGCGCAGCTTGCGGCGGTAGTCGCTGCGGCCGAAGCCGTCGGTGCCCAGCACGGTGTAGCGGCGGCCCGCGGCCTGCACGTACTCGCGGACCTGGTCGGCGTAGTTGCGCATGTAGTCGGTGGCCGCGATGACGGGGCCGTCGTGCCCTTCGAGGCATTGCTCGACGTGGCTCTTTCGAGCAGGCTCGGTGGGATGCAGCCGGCTCCAGCGCTCGGCCGCCATGCCGTCGCGGCGCAGCTCGTTGTAGCTGGTGGCGCTCCACACGTCGGCCGCAATGCCGAAGTCGTTCTTGAGCAGCTCGGCCGCGAACATCACCTCGCGCAGGATGGTGCCGCTGCCCATGAGCTGCACGCGCTGGCCCTTCTTTGGTGTCTTGCCGCCGTCGCTCAGGGGGTAGAGGCCCTTCAGAATGCCCGCCTCGCTGCCCTCGGGCATGCCGGGGTGCGGGTAGTTCTCGTTCATGAGGGTGATGTAGTAGTACACGTCCTCCTGCTCGCCGACCATGCGGCGCATGCCGTCGCGCACGATGGTCACCACCTCGTAGGCGAAGGTCGGGTCGTACGAGACGCAGTTGGGGATGGTTCCGGCCAGGATGTGGCTGTGGCCGTCCTCGTGCTGCAGGCCCTCGCCGTTGAGCGTGGTGCGCCCGGCAGTGCCGCCGAGCAGGAAGCCGCGCGCGCGCATGTCGCCGGCCAGCCAGGCCAGGTCGCCCACGCGCTGCAGGCCGAACATCGAGTAGTAGATGTAGAACGGGATCATCGGCACGTTGTTCGTGCTGTACGAGGTGGCTGCGACGATCCAGCTGGACATCGCGCCGCCCTCGTTGATGCCTTCCTGCAGCACCTGCCCGTCCTTGGACTCGCGGTAGTACATGAGCTGGTCGGCGTCCTGCGGCTTGTAGAGCTGGCCGAGCGAGGACCAGATGCCAAGCTGGCGGAACATGCCTTCCATGCCGAAGGTGCGCGACTCGTCGGGCACGATGGGCACCACGTGCTTGCCGATGACCTTGTCGCGCACCAGCGTGCCGAGCATCTGCACGAAGGCCATGGTGGTGGAGATCTCGCGCTCGCCGGTGTCCTTGAGCAGCCGCTCGAAGGTGGCCAATGGCGGGATCTCGAGCGCGGTCGACTTGCGGCGGCGCTGCGGCAGGTAGCCGCCGAGCGCAGCGCGGCGCTCGCGCAGGTACTGCATCTCGGGGCTGTCCTCGGCGAGCCGGATGAAGGGCATGTCGGGCAGCTCTTCGTCGGACACCGGGATCTGAAAGCGGTCGCGAAAGTTGCGCAGCGCGTCCTGCGTCATCTTCTTGGCCTGGTGGGCAATCATCTGGCCTTCGCCCGATTCGCCCATGCCGTAGCCCTTGACCGTCTTCGGCAGGATCAGCGTCGGCTGGCCCTTGTGCTTGACGGCGGCGGCGTAGGCGGCGAACACCTTCTCCGGGTCGTGGCCACCGCGGGTCAGGGCCCAGATCTGTTCGTCGCTCATGTCGGCGACCAGCGCCTTCGTCTCTTCGTACTTGCCGAAGAAGTGCTCGCGCACGTAGGCGCCGCTCTTGCTCTTGAAGTCCTGGTACTCGCCGTCGACGCACTCCTCCATGCGCTGCAGCAGCTTGCCGCTCTTGTCCCTGGCGAGCAGCGCGTCCCAGCCGCTGCCCCAGAGCACCTTGATGACGTTCCAGCCGGCGCCGCGGAACACGCTCTCGAGCTCCTGCACGATCTTGCCGTTGCCGCGCACCGGGCCGTCGAGGCGCTGGAGGTTGCAATTGATGACGAACACGAGGTTGTCCAGGCTCTCGCGGCCTGCGAGCGAGATGGCGCCGAGCGATTCGGGCTCGTCCATCTCGCCGTCGCCCATGAAGGCCCAGACCTTGCGCGGTGCCGTGTCCGCGAGGCCGCGCCCCTGCAGGTACTTGAGGAAGCGCGCCTGGTAGATCGCCATCAGCGGCCCCAGTCCCATCGAGACGGTGGGGAACTGCCAGAAGTCGGGCATGAGCCAGGGGTGCGGGTACGACGGGATGCCCTTGCCATCGGCCTCCTGGCGGTAGTTGAGCAGCTGCTGCTCGCTCAGGCGGCCTTCGAGGAAGGCACGCGCATAGATGCCGGGCGAGCTGTGGCCCTGGATGAAGAGCAGGTCGCCGCCGTGCGTGTCGGTTGCCGCATGCCAGAAGTGGCCGAAGCCGATGTCGTAGAGCGTGGCCGCGGATTGGAAGCTCGCGATGTGGCCGCCGAGCTCGGACGAGTCCTTGTTGGCGCGCAGGATGATCGCCATGGCGTTCCAGCGGATGATGGAGCGCAGGCGGTGCTCGATCTCGCGGTTGCCGGAGGACTTTTCTTCCTTCTCGGGAGGAATGGTGTTCTTGTAGGCCGTGTTGAGCGAACGGGGCACGTACACGCCGTCGCGGCGGCCCTCGTCGACGAGGCGATTCAAGAGGAAGTTCGCTCGCTCGCCGCCGCGGTGTTGCTGAACGGCGCCGAGTGCATCGATCCACTCGCTGGTTTCCGTGGGATCAAGGTCACCCATGGTGCTCATCGGTTTGTCTCCTGTTTCAGGGCCGTGACCGGTGTCGGGCGACGCGGTCAGCCTTGAAATAGAGCAATCGATGTGCCACGCGCTGCGCGGCGAGGAAAGCGCGTTAAGTCGTTGATTTCATGAGGGGTGGGCGGAGAACGAGGCAGGTGCTCCGCCGAGCTTCCGGATCGGAAGCGAAACGGCTGTCCGATTCACCGGACCGTTGATTGGGGGCAAACCCTGTGAAGCCCGAAGGCCTCAGGCCAGCAGGCGCTGCAGCCACGGCATCAGCGTGGCATTGACCTCGGCGGGCTTCTCCATGGTCAGCATGTGGCCGCAGTTCTCGATCCACACGAGCTCGGCCTGCGGGACCAGCTGCGCGATCTCCTTCGAGCATTCGGGGGGCGTCAGGCGATCGGCATCGCCGCAGATCACGAGCACCGGGCAGCGCAGCGACGGGAGCGCTGGACGCTGGTCGGGCCGCACCATCAGCGCACGGTTCTGGCTGACGAGCTGGTCAGTGCCGGCATCGAGCACGAGTTCCACATAGCGCCGCACCAGCGCCGCATTGCCGGCCTGCTCGGGATGGAAGGCGAAGGCCGCATTGAACTGGATCACGTCGCGCGCCTCGCCCTGTTCGAAGAGCTCGATCGCCGAGCCGCGCAGCTCGTGCATCTCGGGTGTCTCGGGCCGCGGGTTGGTGCCCAGCAGCGCGAGGCCGGCAATGCGCCCGGGCGCCTGGCGCGCGACCTCCATCGCGATCATGCCGCCCATCGAGGCGCCGCAGAGGACCAGCGGGCCTTCATGCTCGCGAAGCACGGCCTCGGCCATGGCTTCGATGCTCGGATGGCGCATGTGGGCGTCGCTGACGCGGGCGTCGATGCCGGCGGGCAGGGACGCGAGTTGGGCTTCCCAGAGGCGCTCGTCACAGGCGAGGCCGGGCAGAAGGACAAGGCAGGGCATGGGGCGATTCTCGGCCATCCATGCCGCCCGCCTCGTGCCATCGCCTGGCCACGTCTTGCGGGGACAATAGCTTCATCCCATGACCACAGACCTCATCCTGATCCGCCACGGCGAGACCGACTGGAATCGCGAGTTGCGCTTCCAGGGCCATATCGACGTTCCCCTCAACGACACCGGCCACGAGCAGGCACGCCGGCTTGGGCTGCGCGTTGCGCGCGAATCGGTGCAGTACCTGGTCAGCAGTGATCTCTTGCGCGCCCAGCAGACAGCGGCACCGGGGGCGCAGCAGCTCGGACTCGAGATCGTCACCTCGGTCGAATTGCGCGAGCAGAATTTCGGCGTTGTCGAAGGCATGCGGGCCGACGAGATCCAGCGCCTGCATCCGCGCGCCTGGGAGGATTGGCTCAAGTTCAGCGAGGACCACCGCATGCCCGGGGGCGAGTCGCCGCGCGAATTCCATGCGCGCGTCATCGATGCGCTCGGCCATATTGCGGCTGCGCACAAGCAACGGACGGTGATGGTGGTGACGCACGGCGGCGTGCTCGACATGGTGTGGCGCACGGCCATGGGACTGGGCCTCCACGGCCCGCGCCAGAGCGCGATCCCCAATGCCGGCTTCAACCGCATCCGCATTGCCGACGCCGCGAGGCCCGCACAGATCGAGATTGTCGACTGGGCCGATACCGGTCATCTCGATGGCATGCCGGCGCAGCCCAACTACGACCAGCGGCGGCACCTGGGCAAGTCGTGAGCCGCGCGGCGGCTCCGAAGGCCCATCGCACTGCAGTCGAACGCGAAGGTACTTCAGTCAGCCACGATCGCCGGCGCAGCCGTCGCGCTGCAGCACCGGCAGCAGCTGCGGCGCCATGGACCTCAGCAGCTGCACCGGCAGGGCACTGGTGAAGCGGTAGCGCGCTGCGTAGGGCTCGCGCACGTAGGCCACGAGCGTCCCGAAATAGCGGTCGCCGAGCGTGAAGACGAAGGTGGCCGTGCGCTCGACCTTGCGCTCCGCGATCACGCGCCCGCCGCGTCCGATGACCTGGTAGCGGTGGTCTCCGGTGCCGGTCTTGCCGGCGATCTCGATGGGCCGCCCCGTCGCATCCGGCACGGCATCCTTGAGGCGTCGCGCGGTCCCGTTGTTCACCACGTCGGCCAGTGCCCGGCGCGCGGCCTGTGCCACCTCAGGCGCCAGCAACTGCTGCGGCGCCGCGCCGCGCCGCTCGAGGCGCGTCTCGTAGGGCATGTCGCGCGCGAAGTGCAGCACGCTCACGCGCTGCTGCGGCAACTGCCGGCCGTCGTTCGCCAGGATACCCATCAACTCGGCCAGCGCCGCGGGCCGGTCGCCCGAAGCCCCGATCGCGCTCGCGTACGAAGGGGTCAGCGAGGCGAAGGGATAGCCCAGGCGCTGCCATGAGCGGTGGATCTGGGCGAAGGCCGCGCGTTCGAGCAGCTCGCGGATGCGGCGGTCCTGTGCGCTCTTGTGGCGCGTCCTGAAGAGCCATGCGTAGGCGTCCTGCCGTTCCTGCACGCTTGCGTCCAGCACCTCGGTGAGTGTCGCGCCGGGGTGGCGCTGCAGGTGCCCGACCAGCCACAGCTCCAGCGGATGCACGCGCGCCACGTAGCCGCGGTCGTCCAGCGACAGGCCCGAGTACGTATCGTGCATTGCACGCAGCGCGCGCGGCGATCCGGCCCCGCGGCCGAGGCGCCGCGCGAGGAACTGATCGAGCCGCGCCTGGCCGGCTTCGGGTTCGAGGGTGAACAGCACGCTCGCGAGACGCGGTGCCGACGGGTGCACGCCGTTGAGCAGCAGTGCCTCGGCCTCGGCGGGCGACTTGCCCTTGTACTTCCGGTGGAAGCGCGTCAGGTAGGCAGAGCCCTCGCGGTCGGCAAAGAGGACCAGCATCTCCCGCCGGCCCGGGTCCGATGGATCCTCGAGCATGCCGCGACCGACGGCCTCGTCGCCGTACATCCGGTGGCGCACGATGTCGCGCATCAGGCGAATGAACACCAGGTTGACCGAGTGCCTGAAGCCTTCCTGCACCGTCGTCGGCCCGGCGTGCGAGCGATCGAAGTTGCTGAAGCTGTGCAGGCCGCCGCCGGTGAAGAAGGCCTCGCCCGCGCCTGCCGAGTAGCGCCGCTGCATCGCCGCCTCCAGCATCGGGGCGAGGCTGCGATCGCGGGCGCGCAGCAGGTATTCGCGCGCCCAGATGCCGAGCGGATCGCGCTTGCTTGGCGTCCACGCGGAGAGCTCGGATGCGCGCCCGGCCCAGCGTTCGTGCAGTTCGCCGACCAACTCGAGGTAGCTCACCAGCGTGCGCAGCTTGGCGGTGGAGCCGAGGTCCAGGCGCGCACCCTGGTTGACGTCGAAGGGCTGGTCGATGTTGTCGGCCTGGATGCGCTGCAGGTTGGCCTGTGCACCGCGCTCGTACAGGGTGAAGCTGTAGACGAGGTGGCGAGGGTCGTCGCCCGGGTCGAGCAGGTGATGGCCGTACAGCCCTGACGCCTTCGCCCCCGCCGGGGTGCCCAAGGCGGTTAGTGCCCGCGCCGCGATGGCCTGCGCCTCGCTGTCCATGCTGCCGTCCACCTCGAGGTCGAGCCGCTCGAGATCGTAGGCACGCGGCACGCCGAGCAGGGTCGACACCTCGCCGCGCAAGGCATTCAGGCCCTTGCGCTCGATGAAGTCGGGCCGAGGCGTCGCCGGCCGCGCGGCCGTCCGTTGAAGGGGGACCTGCAATGCCGCATCGCGCAGTGAGGGGGCGATGACGCCCGCGTCCGCCATCAGCCGCAGGTAGCTGTCGGTGAGCCGGCCCAGGCTCTCGCCCTTGTCAAACAGATGCTGCGAAGGCCGGCGCTGCGCGACCATCAGCGACAGCGCCTGCTTGAACGCCTCGGCCTGGCGCCGCAGGGCCTCCTCGGATGGCGCGGCGCCCTCCGCGTTGTCGGACAGCAGACGGTTGACCTCGCCCACGTCGCGCCCGTACCAGGCCCACAGGCCGTCGCCGAGGCCGTGCACCTCGCCGAATCCGGGCCGCGCGGCCAAGGGCACGGTGTCGAGGTAGTCGACCACGACCTGGCGTCGCCGCGCCTGCGTGTCTTCGCCGTCCTGATAGGCGCGCAGCGAGGCCGACGCCATCTGGCGCAGCTTGTCGCCGATCGACTGGGTGCGGCCCTGGGGCGAGTGGCGGTACTTCTCGATCTGGGTCGCCAGGGTGCTGCCGCCGGAGGCCGATTGACGTGCACCGAGAGCACGGTGCAACTGCTCGAACGTCGCTTTCGCGAAGCGCTCGGGATCGACCGCCGGATTGCGCTGCGCCGGCTGCGTATCCAGCAGGTGCCGGTCTTCGACGAAGAGCAGGGCGTCGACCAGCAGCGGAGGCACGTCCTCGAACCGCTCGTACACGCGCTCGGGCACGCGCGATTGCGACAGGGTCCGGGCGCGGCAGTCGCGTATCGTCAGGCCGGCCTGGTTCTTCTCGCGGTAGGGGCCGTAGAGGCCGTGCTCGTGCAACTCGACCAGTCGTGGCGACATGCGGGCTTGCTGCGTCACCGCGTAGCCGCGGGCCTGCAGGCGCTCGATGAACGCCGGAAGCTGGCGGTAGCCGAGCCGCTCGTCATAAGGCCCCGAATGCGGGAAGCGAATGGCGTCGCTGGGTCCGGCGTCCAGGCTGAAGCGCGCATCGCGCCCCAGGTCGCGCCACAAGGCCGACTGCAGCCTCGAGGTCTTCAGCTCGTCCACGGTGAAGGCCACGAGCGCGGCCATCGCGGCGAGCCCCGCGCCAAGCCAGAAGACCGTCTTGAGCCTTGCCACGACCTGCCTCGCTGTGAGCCCGTACCGTGGGTTCTTCAGCCTGGATGATGCGCCTTTCGCGGCCTCTTGGGGAACGGGGGGGCCCGGAACCTGCGATGAATGCAAGGCTCAAAGAAAGACCGGCGTTCCAGCCGGCAGGAGGTACGAACCATGTTCCAACTGAAACATTGGCAAGACCCGGTGAATGGGGCGCTGGGTGCCTGGTTGCTTCTTTCGCCCTGGATCCTCGGCTATGACGCCGAGGCGGCCGCGATGACCAACGCGGTGATCGCCGGCGTCGCGCTGATGGCCGCCGCGCTGGGCGCCATGCTGCTTCCCCGCGCCTGGGAGGAGTGGACCGAGGCGGCGCTCGGCCTATGGCTGATGGCATCGCCCTGGGTGCTGCGCTTCAACGGCAACGGCGACGCCATGCTCACCGCAGTCATCACGGGCCTGGTGGTCCTGGTGCTGGCGGCGTGGACGCTTCTGGCAGACGAGGAATACAGCCGCTGGTGGCACCGCGCTGCCCACTGAGCACGGGCCTGGCGCCTACGCGGGGCGCTTGGCGGGCGAGACGTGGGGAGCCAGTTGCGGCAGTCTTAGCGAGGTGTAGACCTTGTCGGCTTGGCGCCGGAGGCGCCGGGATTCCGGCTGGGCATTGACCTGCTGCTGCAGAAGACCCTGGGCGCTCGCCAGTGTTGTTTCGGTGCCGGTGGCAATCAGGGCGTCGAGGTACAGCTGCTCGAACAGGTCGCGCTGCGCATGGCTGCCGCCGATTTCGACCAGGCGCGGCAACGCTTGCCCAAGCCCCTCGACCGCACCGGGCGCGTCGCCCCGCGCATGGGCCAGGAGGCCGCGGGCGGCTGGCACCGCCACGCGCTGCCAGCTGGCCCGCGTCGAAGGCACGGCCTGCGGCGCGAAGCCCTCGATGTTGTGCAGCAGGCGCTCGGCCTCGGGCCGGCCGGCGCGCGCCAGCCCGTAGAGGTATTGCAGGTCGAGGAAGGGCAGCACATGGTCGTCGAGCCGCTGCGCAAGGTAGCCGGCCAGCGCCTGCCAGCGCTCGCCGACATCGATGCCCGCGAGTTCGAGGCGGGCTAGCAGGGACACGGCGCCGATCTGGTCCTGCGAGTAGTCCATGGCCACGCCCCACACCTGCTCGTCGTACACGGCGAGCGCCTCGGTGTCGCGGCCCAGGTCGATCAGGAACAGCGCCACATGCCACCAGTTGTGGGTGACCATGAACGAGTTGAGGCCGACCCAGCTGTCGCTCACGCTTCGCATGAAGTCCAGGCCCTCGGAAAGCCGGCCCTCGGTCAGCATCACGTGCCCGAGCGCATGGTGGGCCCATGGCTCCTTGCGCGCCATCGCGATGGCGCGGCGGGCACTGGCCTCGGCTTCGCGCATGAGGTGGCATTGCTCGTACCCGAAGGCCGCCATGCCGTGCAGGTAGGGTACGTCGGCCACCGCCGGCAGCGCCGCCAGGGCGAGCCGCAGCATGCCGGGGCAGTCGCCGATGTTGAAGCAGTGGTACTGCCCGAGCTTGAGCGAGGCCAGGTCGCGCGGATGCTCCCGGGCCTGCTCGTGGTGCAAGGCGATGGCACGCAGGATGTCGCCTTCGGCCCAGGCCGAGACGGCCTCGATGTAGCGCTGCTCGCGCTTGCTGGCGCGGGAGGCGCCGGCCCGCGCGCGTTGGAGGAAGGGGCGCGCGTTGGAGACGGCATCGCGCGATTCGGCGAACAGGTGCAGCGTCGCGCAGTAGGCCTGTACGAGAGGGCTGTCGTCCTGCGAGGCCGCCAGCACGTCGGCCGCGCGCGCTTCGCAGGCGATGAAGCCCTCGACGAAGTCGTTGATCGCGCGCAGGCCGGCCGGCTCGGCAACGGTGATCGGATTGCCCAGGCTGTCTTGCATGGTGCATTTTTGCCCAGGATCTGCTCCTTGCGCTGTGAGCCGCTCACTCCTGCGGCTGCGTGTGATATCGACGCGCTACGATCACCCATGAAAAAGACATTCCTGCTGCACGTCGAAGGAAAGAAGGCTGACCGGCTTCTCGCAAGGCCCAGCCATCGCAATGCGGGGACCGAAGACGTGGGCAACACGTCGTCATGACGGGCATCCAGGCCAAGCGCAGGTTCATCGTCATCGCGCTGCTGTGCGTGGCGCTGGGTGGTGCACTGTTGCGACAGTTGTCAGAGCCCGATTCGACGGCCCGCGACGTCGGCACCTTGTTGATGCTGCTGTGGCTGCCGATCATCGGCAACGTCATCGCCTGGCTCATTGCCAGGGTGCGGCGCCCGGTGGCTGCGGAGCCGGCGGGTTTCGAGTCGGGCAGCACCTTCCACCCCCATGCCCTCGTCGAGTTCACGATGCGCACGCCCCAACTCCCGTCCGAAGACTCGCCAGTCCTCGAAGGCGAGCATCACTGCGTCCTCGTGGTGGACAACGAAGGCTTCTCTGCGCGCTGGATCGTGGCGCCAGGGCAAGCGTTCAGGCGCGGGACGGCGCAAACATTCCAGGTCGAGTTCCTGAAACCGGCGATCGCACGACAGCGCTTCCAACGCGACAAGGCATTCCGGATGCTGGTGGCCGAATCGTTCGTGGGTGAAGGCCGGGTGCTTGGGCTGCTCGACTGAGCGCCTGCGGAAGCGGGCATGTCACGGTGCACCGCGTCGCCCCCTGAGCCGTGAGCGCGTTTTCCCCAGGTCGCCTAGACCCCGGCCTGCTGGTGGCGGTACTCCTGCGTCAGCCCACCGTAGCCGTAGGCGGCGGCGCGTGCGTCGATGAGGTGCACGTACGACACCTCGTGCAGGTTCTTCCGCAGGGCCGCCATCGCAGCGTAGACCTCGCGCAGGTAGCGTGCCTTTTCCGCCTTGGTGTTGGTCTCGTCGGTGATGCTGATGTCCAGATGGAAGGCGGACTTGCCGAGCTCGGCGAGCGACCGGCCACCGATGAACCAGGCGTCGTCCGCGATGTACTGCACGGTGGTGGCGATCACCGGCAGCTTCTTGTCCAGGACGCTCTGGGTCAGCTCGGCGACGGTGTCGACCACGCGGCGGGTGAGCTGGGCATCAGGCTGGCCGGAGAGGTGGATCACGATGTGGGGCATGGCGCTTTTCCTTTCGAATCGATGAGGCCTTCATTGTGGGAAGTTGCAGGCCATCGGAAAAGCAGGAAGATATGATGGATATCATCGACTTTGCGAATGGATGGCGTCGTGCAGACCTTCGACCTGGAGCAACTCAGGACCTTCGTCGCCGTGGTCGAGGCAGGCAGCCTCACAGCCGCCGCGCCGCAGGTATTCCTGTCGCAGTCCGCCGTCAGCGAGCAGATGCGCAAGCTCGAAGAGCGCGCCGGCCAGTCGCTGCTGACGCGCAGCAAGGCCGGGGTGGCGCCCACTGCGGCGGGCTCGCGGCTGCTGGAGCACGCTCGGCGCCTGCTGGCGCTGGCGGAAGAAGCCCTGCGCGACCTTCGCGGTGAAACCCTGCAAGGGGAGCTTCGGCTGGCGGTGACCGACTATTACCGGCCGGGCGAGCTGGCGCGGCTGCTGGGTCGCCTCGGCGAGCGGTACCCGCAAGTGCGGCTGCATGTGAGCGTCATGAAGAGCGGCGCGATCGAGGCCGGCTATGCGCAAGGGCAGTTCGACCTGGGCTTGTCGATGCGCATCGGGGGGCAGGGCGATCCGGCTGCTCCCAGAGTGCCGGCGCTGCGCCGCGAATCCCTGGCCTGGATGGGAGCGACCGGCCTGCGCGTCGCACGCGGCGAGCCGCTGCGCCTGCTGGTGCTGCCGGACACCTGCTCCTTGCACCAGTTCACGATCAAGCTGCTGAAGCAGCGGCGCGTCCCCTTCATCGTGGCGCATGTCGCCTCGGGGGTCGCAGGCCTTCAATCGGCCTTGGCTGCGGGGCTGGGGGTTGCCTGCCTCAACGAGTCCTCGCTGTGCGAAGGCGTCACGCGTCTGCCGCCGCCGCACGGACTGCCTGCGCTGCCGAGCGTGGGGTTCCATTTCCTGCCGCCCCGGCGTGGCGAACCCGAGTTCGTGGCGCGTGCGCGCGAGCTATTGGCCTCGCACCTGGTCTGAGGTGCGAGGCGCAGTTCAGGCCACCGGCGGCTGCGGCCAGGGCCGTTGCGGGCCGCGGATCAGCTCGAAGGCCCGCGAAACCCTGAGCACGCCCAGGTCGTCGAAGCGCTGCCCCGCGATCTGCAGCCCGATGGGCATGCCGCTGCGGCTGTAGCCGCAGTTGATCGAGGCGGCCGGCTGCTCCGACATGTTGAAGGGTACGGTGAAGCCGATGTGCTCCAGCGGCCGCAGCGGGTCGTTGGTGGGCGAGGGCAGCTCGGCCTCGACCGGCAGGTTGGGCGCGGTGGGCGAGATCACGTAGTCGTACTTCGCGCAGGCGGCTACCGCCGCCACGCGCGTGGCGTGGAACTGGCTGAACGCGCGGAAGACATGCTCGCCGCTGAAGCCCGCGGCGCTCTCGGCCCATGCGCGGATGTACGGCAGCACCTTGGCACGCCGTTCGGGGGGCAGGGCATCGATGTCCACCAGCGAGCGCATGCGCCAGAGGTGGTCCATCCCGTCGAGCATGGCCTGGGACATGAACGGTTGCATGACCTTCACGGCGGCGCCGGCGCGCTCGAAGAGGCGAGCCGCCTCTTCGACGGCCGCCCGGATCTCGGCATCGACAGCAAGACCGCAGCCCGCGTCGAGCAGCAGGCCGATGCGCAGGCCGCGCAGATGCTCTGCGCCCACGTCGAAGGATGGCCAGTCGATGTCCTGCGGCGGCAGGCTCATGCTGTCGCGCGCGTCGGGTTGGGCGAGCACCTGCATCATGAGCGCGGCATCGGCGACGCTGCGCGTCATCGGCCCGGCGGCACGACCCATATAGGGCGGGTCGATCGGAATGCGGCCCAGGCTGGGCTTGAGCGTGAAGATGCCGCACCAGGCGGCCGGCAGCCTGAGCGAGCCGCCGATGTCGGTGCCGATGTGCAGCGGGCCGTAGCCGGCCGCGGCGGCGGCCCCGGCGCCTGCGCTCGACCCGCCCGGCGTCTTCGTCAGGTCCCAGGGATTGCGCGCGAGCGCATGGAAGCTGGAGAGGCCGGAGGACAGCATGCCGTAGTCGGGCATGGTGGTCTTGGAGACGATCACCGCACCCGCTTCCTTCAGCCGTGCCGCCGGCGGCGCGTCGGTGGCGGCGGGCCGCAATTCGACGGCAGCTGTGCCGGCAGGCAGGGGGTCTCCGCGAGTGGCGATGTTTTCCTTGATCGTGGTCGGTACCCCATCGAGCAAGCCCAGCGGCTCGCCGCGCCGCCAGCGCTCCTCGGAAGCGCGCGCCTGCTCGAGCGCGGCCTCGGGACGCAGCAGCCAGGTGGCCTGCAGCCTGGGCTCCCAGCGCGCGATGTGGTCGAGCACGGCCTGCGTGACCTCGACCGGGGAGAGGCTGCCCTCCCGATAGGCACCGACCAGTTCGTGGGCAGACAGGTCGTTCAGCATGCTCAGGACCAGGACAGCGCGGCGAGGTCGTTGACGAAGATCGGGCTTTCCTTCCACAGCCCCTTGACGCCCTTCTTGGCGACGCTCGGGAACTGGGGCTGGTAGAGGAAGCCGTTCGCTGCGTCGGTGGCGAGCAGCTTCTGGGCCTCTGCGAGAAGCTTGTTGCGCTCGGCCTCGTTGGCGGTCGCCTTGATCTTGGCGTAGAGGGCGGTGAACTCCTTGGAGTCGTAGCCCCAGTAGTAGTCCGGCTTGGCGTAGTTGCCCAGATCGAAGGGTTCGACATGCGACACGATGGAGAGGTCGTAGTCGTGTGGCCCCCCGTAAGTGTTGCTGAGCCACTGGGCCCATTCGACGTTCTGGATCTTTACTGTGATGCCGATCTTGGCGAGCTCGGCCGCGATCACTTCGCCGCCCTGGCGCGCATAGGGCGGTGGCGGCAGCGTCATCGTGAGTTCGAGCGGCGTTTTCACACCCGCTTCGGCCAGCAGTTTCTTGGCCTTCTCGACGTCATAGGGGTTGATCGCGGTGGTATCGACGTAGCCGGGCGCGCCCGGCACGTAGTGGCTGCCGATGGGCGTGCCGAAGCCGTCCGCGGCGCCTTCGATCACCGCCTTGCGATCGATCGCGGCGAGGATGGCGCGCCGCACGCGCACGTCGTTGAGCGGCTTTTTCTTGCTGTTGATGGCCAGGATGGTCTTGGCGCGCGATCCGCCCTGGATGACCTGGAACTGCGGATTGTTCTTGAACTGCGCCACTGCGCGCGTGCCGATGGGCTTGAACAGGTCGACATCGCCAGCCATCAGCGCTGCGGCCTGCGCGGCAGTATCGGAAATGAATCGGAAAGTGACCCTTCGGAGCTTGGCCTCCGCCGGATTGCGGTAGCCGTCCCACTTGCTCAGGACGACCGAGGAGCCCTTGGCCCAGCTGTCGAGCTTGTACGGGCCGGTGCCGACGGGCTTCGTGGCGTTGGTGTCCACGCTCTTGGGCTCGACGATGATGGCGGTCGCCTGGCCCAGCAGAAAGGGCAGGTCGGGGTCGATCTCCTTGTTGATCAGCACCACGGTGTTGTCGTCGACCACCTGCGTGCTCAGGTTGGCAAAGGTTCGCTTGTCCTTGTTGGTGCTTTTCTCGGCGCCGGCGCGATCGAACGCGAACTTGACCGTCTGCGCGTTGAAGGGCTCGCCGTTCTGAAACTTGACGCCGCGGCGCAGCTTGAAGGTGTAGGTCTTGAGGTCGGGCGAGATCTCCCAGCTCTCGGCCAGCAGCGGCGTGACCTTGCCATCGGCGTTGATCTTGGTCAGCGTCTCGTAGATGTTGTAGTGGGTGATTTCCGCGATGGCGGAGGCGGCGCCGGTGGTCGGGTCGAGGCCCGGCGGCTCGAGCGTCATGCCGATGACCAGCGTGTCCTTGCGTCCCTGAGCCAGGGCCGCCTGCGGCAGGGCGAGCGGCACGGTGGCGAGGGCGGCGGTGGTCAGGAGGGTGCGGCGTTTCAACATGGTCGAGGCTCCGGGCAAAAAACTGAGAAGGGGAAAGCGACGTTACATCATGCGCGAGCGGCGCGTGCTCGGGACAAGCACCTGCTCAGGGGAGCGCCGCCGCGGGCTCGGCGCGCGGCACGGCTGCCAGCAGTGCCTGCGTGTACGGATGCTCGGCATGCGCGAACAGGTGCTGCGGCGCGCCGCGCTCGACGACGAGGCCGCGGTGCAGCACGCACACCTCATCGCACAGGTGGTTCACCACTGCGAGGTCGTGGCTGATCAGCAGGTAGCTGATGCCGAACTTCTGCTGCAGCTCCTGCATCAGGTTCAGCACCTGGGCCTGCACCGAGACATCGAGTGCGCTCACCGGCTCGTCGGCCACGATGAGCTTGGGCCGCGTGATCAGTGCGCGGGCGATCGCGATGCGCTGGCGCTGGCCGCCGGAGAACTCGTGCGGGTACTTGTCGAGGTCGCCGCTGCGCAGGCCCACGGCCGCCAGCGATTCGCCGGCCCTCTCGCGCTGCTCGGCCCGGGTGGTTTTTGCCAGAGCCTCCAGGGGCTCGGCGACGATGCGTGCCACGGTCTGGCGCGGGTCGAGCGAGCCGTACGGGTCCTGGAACACCATCTGCACGTCGCGGCGTGCGGCGCGCAGCGCGTCCGCGGACAGGGTGTGGAGGTCGCGGCCGAGCAGCTTCACCGCGCCGGCCGTGGGTGTGTCGAGTGCCATCACGAGGCGCGCGATGGTCGACTTGCCCGAGCCCGATTCACCGACGATGCCCATGCTGCGCCCGGGCTGCAGGCTGAAGCTCACGCCATTGAGCGCCTTGACCGTGGGCGGCGGACCGAAGAGGCGTTCGCGCGGCAACGGGTAGTGGCGCACCAGGTTGTCGACCTCCAGCAATGCCGTCATGCCGGCGTTCCTTCGGCGAGCACTTCGCCGAGGCGGATGCAGCGCACTTCATGGCCGTGCGGCATCGGCGTGGGCGGCGGCCGTGTCGCGTGGCAATCGTCGATGGTGAATCGGCAGCGGCCGGCGAAGGGGCATCCGCCCGGCAGGTCGGCCAGGTCGGGAACGCTGCCGCGAATGGTGGCCAGCTTCTGCCCGCGCGGCGCGCCGAGCGCCGGACGAGCGGCGAACAGCCCCTGGGTGTAGGGATGGGCACGCTCCGCGAAGACAGCCGCCGTGGGCCCGCTCTCGACCACGCTGCCGCCGTACATCACCAGCATCTTCGAGACGTTCTGCGCGATGACGCCCAGGTCGTGCGAGATCAGGATCAGCGCCATGCCGCGCTCGTCTACCAGGCCCTGGATCAGCTCGAGGATCTGCTTCTGGATGGTGACGTCGAGCGCGGTGGTGGGCTCGTCGGCGATCAGCAGGTCGGGCCCGCAGGCCAGCGCCATGGCGATGCCGATGCGCTGCCGCTGGCCGCCCGAAAACTGGTGCGGGTAGGCGTCGAGGCGCGTGGCCGCGTCCGGGATGCCGACGCGTTCGAGCAGGGCCAGCGCCTCCTTGCGGGCCTCGGCGCGCGACAGGCCCCGATGCAGGCGCAGCGGCTCACCGACCTGCCGGGAGATGGTGTGGACGGGGTTCAGTGCCGTCATCGGCTCCTGGAAGATCATGCCCATGCGGTTGCCCCGGATCTCGCACATTGCGCGCTCGGGCAGGCCGACGAGTTCGGTGCCGTCGAAGCGGATGCTGCCCCTGACCTTGGCGCTCGCGGGCAGCAGGCCCATCAGCGACTGCACGGTGACCGACTTGCCGCAGCCGGATTCGCCGACGATGCCCATCGTCTCGCCGCGTTCGAGCGTGAAGCCGATGCCACGCACCGCCTCGGCCGGCCCGCGCTGGGTCTGCAGTTGGACATGGAGGTCGTCGACTTCGAGCAGGGGCATGTCGGTGAGAGGTCAGCGGGCGCGCGCGAGGCGCGGATCGAGCAGGTCGCGCAGGCCGTCGCCCAGCAGGTTGAGGCCGAGTACGGCCAACGCGATCGCCATGCCTGGCCACACGGCGAGCAGGGGGGCCTGGAACATCATGGTCTGCGCCTCGCTGAGCATGCGGCCCCACGAGGGCTGCGGCGGTTGCGTGCCGAGACCGAGATAGGAGAGGGCGGCTTCGGCCAGGATCGCGATCGCGAAGCGGATGGTGGATTGCACGATCAGCACCGCCGAGATGTTGGGCAGCACGTGCTGCATCGTGATCGCGAACGCGCCCTTGCCGCAGGCGCGCGCGGCGGCGACGTACTCGCGTGACCAGATGGCGTTGGCAGAGGCCCGCGTGATGCGCGCGAAGGTCGGGATGTTGTAGATGCCGATCGCGATGATCGCGTTGACGATGCCCGCGCCGAACACCGCCGTCATCATGATGGCCGAGAGGATGGCGGGGAAGGCCATCGAGAAGTCGGCGAACCGCATGATGGCTTCTTCCACCCAGCCGCGCCGCGCAGCGGCGAGCAGGCCCAGCGCCGTGCCGACCACCAGGCCGATGCCGACCGCGATCACGCCCACCAGGATGGAGGCACGCGCGCCCACCAGCAGCAGCGAGGCCACGTCGCGCCCGAAGGTATCGGTGCCCAGCCAGTGCGCGGCCGTCGGCGGCTTGAGCTTGTTGGCAATGTCCATCTCGTAGGGCGACCAGGGCGTCCACACCAGGGAGACCGCGGCGGCCAGGACCAGCAGCAGCGTGAGAACGCCGCCGATGGCGAAGCTGCGGTGATGCACCGCGCGGCGCCAGAAGCCGGGCATCTTGAAGGCGGCGGCGCTCGGGACTTGTGCGGGGACTGCGCTCATATGTCGGAGGCCTTGATGCGCGGGTCGATGACGGCGTAGAGCACATCGACCACGAAGTTGACGATGACCACCATCGCCGCCAGCAGCATCACGCAGTTTCGCACCACGATCAGGTCGCGGTTGCTGATGGCCTGGAAGATCAGCCGGCCGAGGCCCGGGAGATAAAACACGTTCTCGACCACGATGGTGCCGGCCAGCAGCTCGGAAAACTGCATGCCCATGACGGTGATCACCGGGATCAGCGCGTTGCGCAGCACATGGGTCCACAGCACGGCACGCTGCGAGACGCCCTTGGCGCGCGCGGTGCGCACGAAGTCCTCGCGCATCACCTCCAGCACGGCCGAGCGCGTGATGCGGGCCAGGATGGCGGCCTGCACCACGGCCAGCGAGAGGGCGGGCAGGAGCAGCGCCTTCAGCCCGGCCAGTACGCCCCCGTCCCATCCCTCGAAGCCGCCGGCCGAGAACCACTGCAGTTGCACCGAGAAGACCAGGATCAGCAGGATTGCGAACCAGAAGTTGGGAATGGCGATGCCCACCTGCGTCAACCCCATCAGGCCGACGTCGCCCAGCTTGTTGTGGCGCGCCGCGGCGGTCACTCCCACCAGCAGGGCGAGCACGGTGGTGAAGGCCATTGCGAGCAGGGCCAGGGGCACGGTCAGGGAGAGGCGCTCGAGGATCAACTCCATCACCGGCGTGCTGTAGGCGTAGCTGTCGCCGAGGTTGCCCGTGAGCAGGCCGCCGATCCACTGCCAATAGCGGGTCCAGGCCGGCTGGTCGAGCCCCAGCTTGGCGGCGAGGGCGGTCACGGCCTCGGGTGAGGCGTCGGGGCCCATGAGCATCTGCGCGGCATTGCCGGGCAAGATCTCGAGCACGAGGAAGACGATGACCGAGGCACCGACGAGGGTGGCGATCAGCGTCACGATACGCTTGAACAGGAAGAGGCTCACTGGAATACCTTCGCCTCCGGAACAGCCGTGCGGCTCATGGGGCGGGCCGCAGCATAACCTGACTGACGCAATGAGCGTGCCGGGGCGGGATAATGCAGGCCATGGCCCTCATGATCACCGACGAATGCATCAACTGCGACGTCTGCGAGCCGGAGTGCCCCAACGATGCGATCTACATGGGCGAAGAGATCTACGAGATCGATCCGCACAAGTGCACCGAATGCGTGGGCCATTTCGACGAGCCGCAGTGCGTGCAGGTGTGCCCCGTGGCTTGCATTCCCAAGAACCCCGCTCACGCCGAATCGCAGGAGAGCCTGTGGCAGAAATTCGAGCGGCTGGCGGCGGCCAAGGCGGGCGTCGCAGGCAAGCCGCCCGAGGCCGCGCAGGCCTAGCTTTTCTCGGCGCTGCGGCGTCCGGCTTTCTCCGCCTTCTTCTTTGCCGTGGCCACCGGGTCATGGGCGCTGAAATAGTCGGAGTCTTTCTTGCCCTTCTTCTTTTTCCTTGCACCGTCCGAATCGGCAATGGACTTCGGCGCTGACGGCCTGCTGTCGATGAGCGTCGCGCGGCGGCCTCCCTGTGCCTTCTCCTGCTGCAGGCGCTCGCGTTCCAGCCGGTCGCCGGCCGCGCGGGCCTCGCGCGTCGCGTCGTCGGCCTCGCGCTTCCGTCCAACATCCCGCGTATCGCCAAGGGCGAGCGGCTTGCCGTCCTGGCAGGGCTGGTCACTGTAGGCATTGCCGCAGCGCCAGGCGGTACCGGCCGTGGCTGCTGGCGCAGCCCACACCACGCAGGCTGCTATCGCCAGCATGGCGATTGTCGGTGTCGAGTCCTTCTTCATTCTTCCTTCTCTCCCCTTCGTTTCGATGGTTTCCGCTCAGGCCGGAGCGGAGGGTCCGCCTTCACCTGGCTCCCGGCGCGGCGGCTTGGGACGCGGCGGCTTGCTCGTGTGGATGAGCAGCGTCGCCTTGTCCATCTCGCCGGCGATCAGAGCCGGGAAGGCGTGGAGGGTGCGGGTGATCGCATCCTCGATCGCCTCGCGCTGTTCCTTGAGCGGCTTCTTCAGCACCCAGCCGACCACCTCGGACTTCACGCCCGGGTGGCCGATGCCGAGGCGCAGCCGCCAGTAGTCGTCGGTGCCCAACTGGGCATGGATGTCGCGCAGCCCGTTGTGCCCCGCGTGGCTGCCGCCGCGCTTGAGCTTGGCTTGGCCGGGCACCACGTCGAGCTCGTCGTGCACGACCAGGATCTCGTGAGGCGCGATCTTGAAGAACCGGGCCAGCGCGGCCACCGACTTGCCGGAGAGGTTCATGAAGGTCTGCGGTTCCAGCAGCCACACTGGTTGCCCGCCCACTTGCATGCGCGCCACGAGCCCGTGATAGCTGCGTTCCGGCACCAGCGTGAGCTTGCGGTCGTGCGCGAGCGCATCGATCCACCAGAAGCCGGCGTTGTGCCGCGTGGCTTCGTACTCGGGGCCGGGATTGCCGAGGCCGACGAACAACTTGATCATGGGGCGGAATTATCGGCGCCACCACTCGCCAAAAGAAACGGCCCGCGTGAAGCGGGCCGTGTGGCGAAGCAGGCGCTAGGCGATTACTTCTTCTTGGCGGGCGCTGCCTTGGCGTCCGTCTTGGCGGCCGCAGGCGCGCCTTCGGCAGCGACGCCTTCAGCCGGCGCGGCTTCTTCTGCGACCAGCGGCGACACGGCCGAGACCACCACCGGGTTGCCCTTGCCGTGGCTGATGTACTTCAGGCCCTTGGGCAGCTTGATGTCGCTGACGTGCAGCGTGGCGTTCTTGGTGAGGCCGGACAGGTCCACCTCGATGAACTCGGGCAGGTCAGCCGGCAGGCAGCTGACTTCGAGTTCGGTCATCACGTGGTTCACCAGGTTGTGGTCCAGCTTGACCGCCGTGGACTCTTCCTCACCCTTGAAGTGCAGCGGCACCTTGACGGTCATGCGCGTGCGGGCATCGACACGCTGGAAATCCACGTGCTGAACCATCGGGCGGAAGGGGTGGTACTGCACATCTCGCAGCAGCACTTTGCTCGTGGCGCCAGCGACTTCCATCTCGAGGATGGACGAGTGGAAGGCTTCCTTCTTGAGGGCGTGCCACAAGGCGTTGTGATCGAGCTCGATCAACTGCGGCTGGCCTTCACCCCCGTAGACGATACCGGGCGTCTTGCCCGAGATGCGGAGACGGCGGCTCGCACCCGTGCCCTGCTTGGCGCGCTCGTAAGCGACGAATTTCATGACTCACTCCTGTGGAAGTCGACCGCGACCAGTGCGACTCCGGTTTCAAAAAAGGACGCCACGGAGGGCGCCCGGCTCTTGCTCAGGCTCGGAACACCTCAGAAGAGGTTTTCCTGGTCCGAGAACAAACTCATGACCGACTCGCCCTTGGCGATGCGCTGGATTGTTTCGGCAATCAGCGGCGCCACGGAGAGCTGGCGGATCTTGGTGCACCCCATCGCACCGTCGTTCAGCGGGATCGTGTTGGTCACGACCACTTCGTCGAGTGCGTTGCCCTTGGCGATGCGCTCGATGGCCGGGCCCGAGAAGATCGGGTGCGTGCAGTAGGCGTAAACCTTCTTGGCACCGCGCTCCTTGAGCACTTCGGCCGCCTTCACCAGCGTCCCGGCGGTATCGATCATGTCGTCCATGATCACGCAGTTGCGGCCGTCGATCTCGCCGATCACGTGCATGACTTCGCTCACGTTGGCGCGGGGGCGGCGCTTGTCGATGATGGCGAGGTCGCAGTTGAGCTGCTTGGCCAGTGCCCGGGCACGCACCACGCCGCCGACATCGGGCGAGACCACGATGAGGTCTTCGTAGTTCTGCTGGCGCAGGTCGCCCAGGAGAACCGGCGAGGCATAGATGTTGTCGACCGGGATGTCGAAGAAGCCCTGGATCTGGTCGGCGTGCAGGTCCATTGTCAGCACACGGGCCACGCCGACCGTCTCGAGCAAGTTGGCCACCACCTTCGCCGAGATCGGTACGCGGCTCGAGCGTGGACGGCGGTCCTGGCGCGCATAGCCGAAGTAGGGAATCACGGCACTGATGCGCTCGGCCGAGGCGCGCTTGAGCGCGTCGACCATGATGAGCAGTTCCATGAGGTTCTCGTTGGTCGGGGCGCAGGTGGACTGGACCACGAACACGTCGCGAGCGCGCACGTTCTGGTTGATCTCGACAGTGACTTCGCCGTCGGAGAAGCGGCCGACGCGGGCAGCGCCCAGCGAGGTACCGAGGTTGTGCGCGATCTCGGCGGCAAGGCCCGGATTGGCATTGCCGGTGAAAACCATGAAGTCAGGATGGTGAGCCTGCATGAGCGTCCCGGCAAAAAAGGAAATGGCCCGTTTGAGGGGCCGCCAATACTCTCGCGAACGTAAAGATTTGGCAGGGGAGAAAGGATTCGAACCTTTGCATGCTGGAATCAAAATCCAGTGCCTTAACCAGCTTGGCGACTCCCCTACACAGGTTGATGACCGAAGCCATCCACCGATATATGTCGCATCAGACCACAAAAGCGATCTGACTTTTTAGACCGCCCACCCCGCCAGGGGATGGATGGCCAGATTGCTGCACTTGCGAAGCTGCCAGCCCGAGGGCGCATCGGCCAGTTCCACGTCATGCGGCATCGCCGCAAATACCGAACTCCCCGAACCGGTCATTCGAGCCTCGAGTCCCTGGCGACCGAGCCAATCGATGGCGTCAGTGACTGCGGGACAGAGCCTCTCGGCGACCGGCTGCAGATCGTTGCGACCAAAACCGAGACTTCTGATCTCGCCCCCGTTTCGCCCGGCATGTGCAGCAAAGCCAGAAATTATAGCAGCGGGTGTTGCGCGTTGAAGTTCGGGCGCTGCAAAAATAAGACGGGTTTCTAGGCCGTCACTCGGCTTGACAACGACGAACCGCCGCGACGGTAGCTCGATCGGCGTGATCTGCTCTCCGATGCCTTCGACCCACGCATTGCGCCCGCGCAGGAAGAAGGGCACGTCGGCCCCCAGCGAGAGGCCGATCTGCTCGAGTGTCGGCAGCGGCAGATCCAGGCGCCAGAGACGGTTGAGCGCCAGCAGGCAGGTGGCCGCATCCGAGGAGCCGCCTCCCATGCCAGCCTGCGCGGGCACCCGCTTGGCGATGCCGATGTGGGCTCCCTCCGCCGTTCCGGCGAAAGTCTGGAGTGCCTTGGCGGCGCGCAGCACCAGGTCATCGTTTGGGAGCGGTGAAATGAGGTCTTCGCGCGTCAGGCGACCGTCGCTGCGCTTCTCCACGTGCAGGGTGTCGCACCAGTCGATCAGCATGAAAACCGACTGCAACAGGTGGTAGCCGTCCGAGCGCCGGCCAGTGACGTGGAGAAAGAGGTTGAGTTTGGCCGGCGCCGGAAGGTCGTAGAGCGCCTTCATGCACGTTCGAAGGCAATGCGCAGGTCCGCTCTCGGCTGCGGCGAGTCGCGCGTGGCCTGCAGGCGGCCGGCGCCGATCCGGGACAGGTCGGGCCGCCAGCCGGGCACACGGTCCTCACGTCCCGCCAACCAACCGAACAGCGCGGCCACCGGGATGACGGCGCCGGTCGCGGCCTCGATCAGCGCGTCGACCGAGTCGAAGCGCCGCGTCTCGGCGCCGTTCTTCAGAAGCGCCTCACCTGGGGACCAATGCAGTTGCGCCAGCGTGTTGCCGAGCGGACTCGTGAGGATGAGCTCGCCCGCCTGCGGGGCGCCACGGAGGTCGAACATCGCCGAGAAGGTCTGCACCGGCTCGCTGTCGACGCGCAGCGAAAGTCTGCCGCTCCATGCCTGCCCCGTGTCCGAGTCCTGCGGCGGGCCTCCGGGACTGGCACAACCGGCGGCCAGCAGCAGGCCGGCCCAACCAGCGCATAGGACGAGACGACGCTTCAAAGCTTCACGCGCAGACGCTTGAGCGTCTCCTGCAAGGTCTCGTTGTCCGAGTCGACCAGGTAGGCCTCCTTCCAGATCGACATGGCGCGATCGCGCTGGCCCCTTGCCCACAGGACCTCGCCAAGGTGCGCACCGATCTCCGGGTCAGGCCGGCGCTTGTAGGCGGTCTCGAGGATGCGGATGGCTTCGTCGGTGTTGCCAAGCCTGAACTCGACCCAGCCGAGGCTATCGGCGATGAACGGGTCCTCGGGGGCGAGCTGCACGGCCTTCTTGATCAGCGTGCGTGCTTCCTCGAGGCGGATCTTGCGATCGGCCAGTGAGTAGCCGAGTGCGTTGTAGGCGTTCTGGTTGTCGGGCTTGAGCTCGATCAGGCGGCGCAGCAGGCGCTCCATCTCGTCGAGCCGGTTCAGCTTCTCGGCCACCATGGCCTTGTCGTAGATGAGGTCCGTGTCCTCGGGCTTGGCCGAGCTGGCCTGCGCCAGCATGTCGTAGGCGGCCTGGTACTGCTTGGCATCACGCAGCAGCTGGACCTCGGCCATGAACTTCTGCTTCTTGTCTTCCTCGGTGCGCTCGGGCAGGGACCGGACCAGCTCGCGAGCCTCCGGCAGCTTGCCCTGGCGTGCCAGCAGTGCGGCACGCCGCGTCTGCGCGCCGGCCAGGTCTTCGGTGCTGTCGATGCGCGATAGCCAGTGCTCGGCACCGACGAAGTCCTTGCGGCGTTCGGCCAACTGCGCGAGCAGCAGGAAGGCTTGCGTCTGGCCACGGCCGCGCGTTTCGGCATCGGCCTGCGTGTCGGCCATGTTGATGTAGCGCTTGAGCGAGGCTTCGGCCGCTGCGTCCTGGCGTGCCTGGGTCTGCAGGCTGCCCAGCAGCAGCCAGGGTTCGGGCAGCTCAGGGCGCGACGTCGTCAGCGCTGCGAGTTCGGCGGTCGCGTCGGTGTATCGGCGGCCTTCCACCAGCACGCGGGCGTAGGCAATACGCATCTCGGGCTGGACCTTGGGCCCAGCCAGGTAGCGCTTGACCAGCGCCTCGGCCTCTGGGTGGGCGGGGTCGACCATTTCCAGGGCCAGCATTGCCGGTCCGTCGGCAGAGGGATCAATCTCCTGGCCTTTACGTGCCGCTTCCAGCGCACCGGCTGCATCACCGGCCGCCAGTCGCAGACGACCGACCGTTGCCCACGCCGCGCCGCCGGTGGCCGGGCTTGTGAGTTCATCGGCCAGCGCCTGTTCGACGACCGAGACAGCCAGCTTCTTGTCGGTGGCGCGGGCATAGTGGCGCGCGATGACCGCCATCAGGAAGGGCCGCTCCACCTGCGGCGTAGCCGCCAGCTCGGCCTTCAAGGGCTCGACGGTCTCGCTGATCCGGTTCAGCGCGATCAGGATCTGCAGCTCGAAGCGTCGCGCCTCGCGCGATTGAGGCAGGCTGTCTTTCCAGGCGCGTGTCGCGGCGAGAGCGGCATCGCCAGAGCGTGCCTGGAGCGCGATTTCCACAGCGCGCTGGAACAGCTTGGGGTCGCGAGAATGGCGCGCGGCGTCAAGTACGAGCGCATAGCCCGAGCCGGGGTCACCCGAGCGTGTCGTGAGTTCGCCCATCAGCACTTCATAAAAGAGCTCAGCCGTCATCGCTGACGCTTGCGCCTTCTCTTCGCGCTGGGCCGTGGCGGCAGCGGTCGTCACGGGCGGCGCTGCCGGTTCGATGAGCGGGGCGGGGCTGGTCGGTGCTGCCGGGGCGGGTGTTTGGGGCTGCGCCTGCGCGCCCAGAGAGAGTAGGGCCAAGAGCGCGGCCGCCGCAAGGCGGGATCGGCGGAGCGAAGGGGTCATCGAGCCATAATAATCCAAGGTTTTCGAGCCATGGCCGCATGGGGCTTCGATCTCGCCTTGTTTTCATGTCGGCCTTTCTCCATGCCTGAACTACCCGAAGTTGAAGTGACGCGACTCGGCTTCGCCGAACGGATCGCGGGCGCGCGCGTCGAAGCCGTGCGCCTGGGCAAGCCGCTGCGCTGGGCCCTGGCTGCGGAGCCTGCGACGCTGGTGGGGCGCACGGTGCGCGCCGTTCGCAGGCGCGGCAAGTACCTTTTGATCGACATGGATTCGGGTCTGCTGCTGATGCATCTGGGCATGTCGGGCAGCCTGCGCTTCGACACCCTGCTGCCCGCGCCTGGGGTGCACGATCACTTCGACCTGGCGACCACCCGCGGGACCCTGCGGCTGAACGATCCGCGGCGCTTCGGCGCGGTGGTGTACGTCGAGGACGAGGCGACACCGCTGGCGGTGAAGCTGCTGGGCGGCCTCGGCATGGAGCCCCTGGATGCGTCCTTCGACCTGGATCGCTTCCATGCGGGCCTGCGACGACGAAAGGCATCGATCAAGCAGGTATTGCTGGCCGGCGACGTGGTGGTGGGCGTGGGCAACATCTACGCTTCGGAGGCGCTCTTCATGGCTGGCATCCGGCCGACCCTGTCCGCCTCCCGCATCAGCCGTCCCCGTGCGGCGCGGCTGCATGCGGCGGTGCGAGCGATCCTGGCGCGGGCGGTCGAGCGTGGCGGCAGCACCCTGCGTGACTTCTCCAATGTCGACGGGCAAAGCGGTTATTTCCAGCTGGAGGCGACCGTCTACGGGCGCAACGGCGAGCCCTGCCGGGTCTGCGCCACACCTGTGCGCCAGGTACGTCAGGGCCAGCGCTCGACATATTTCTGCCCGAACTGCCAAAAGTACTGAAAGCCCGGCAGACTATTGGCACGCCAGCGCCATGCGGGTGCTAATATTTGTAAGCAACCCTTACACACCTTGACTCGCTCATTCAATCAGCAATTCGACCAGCACGGCGCCTGGCGGCGCAACTTCGCGCACCGCCTCAAGTGGCTGGCCCGCTGGCTCGACGAGAACGAACTGCTCGATCAGAGCGTGGCGGAGCGTTTGCGCGAACTCGAATCGCAAATGCGCACCAGCAAGGTCATGGTCGCGTTCGTGGCCGAGTTTTCACGCGGCAAGTCCGAGCTGATCAATGCGATCTTCTTTGCTGCGTACGGACGCCGCATCATGCCGGCGAGCGCGGGCCGCACGACGATGTGCCCGACCGAGCTGGGCTACGACGCCGGCGTTGCGCCCTGCCTGCGGCTCTTGCCCATCGAAACCCGGCTGGAGCCGCATTCGCTCGCACATTGGCGCGACAAGCCAGAGCACTGGACCGAGATCCCGATTGACGTCGAAGACGCCGAGCAGCTCTCGCAGACCATGAGCAAGGTGGCCGAGGTCCGGCGCGTGCCGCTGGCCGAGGCGCGCTCACTGGGCTTCTGGAGCGACGAATCGCCCGACGACAATCCCGTGCCCGATGGCGAGGGCCAGCTCGAGATTCCGCGGTGGCGGCATGCGTTGCTGAACATGCCGCATCCCTTGCTCGAGCAGGGCCTCGTCATCCTGGACACCCCGGGCCTCAACGCCATCGGCGCCGAGCCCGAGTTGACGGTGAGCCTGATTCCGCAGGCCCACGCCGTGGTCTTCATCCTCGCCGCGGACACTGGCGTGACCCGTTCCGACCTCGCCATCTGGCGCGAGCACCTGATCACTGAGGGCGATCCGGGCGAGACCCGCATCGTGGTGCTCAACAAGATCGACACGATGTGGGACACGCTGAGCACGCCGGCCCAGATCGATGCGCAGATCCAGCGTCAGCGCAAGGGCGCTGCCGAACTGCTGGGCGTGCCGCTCACGCAGGTGCTTCCGGTGTCGGCGCAAAAGGGCCTGCAGGCCAAGATCCGCCGCGACGTGCCTTTGCTGCAGGCGAGCCGACTGCCGGCGCTGGAGTCCGTGCTGGGCGAAGGCCTGCTCGGCAAACGCGAGCGCATGCTGCGGTTGGCCGTCGACGCCGGCATCTCGGCCTTGCATGCCGAGGCAGCGCGAATTCTCAAGGTGCGCCAGCGCGACCTGTCGGAGCAGGCGCTCGAGCTACAGGGCCTGCGCGGCAAGAACGTCTCGGTCATCCGCCACATGCGCACCCGCATCGAGCAGGAGCAGGCCGAGTTCGAGGGCAGCAACACCCGCATCCTGGCGCTGCGGTCGGTGCAGGGCAAGTTGCTGCGCGAGGTCTACGCAGTGCTCGGCAGTACGGCCCTCAAGGCCGACATGGCTCGCCTGTCCTCGTCTCTCAAACGGCCCGGCATCAAGTTCAACGTGCGCAAGGTGTACGGTGCGACTTTCGACGCATTGCGCAACAACCTGCGCGAGGTGCAGGCGACCACCGCCGAGATCCAGTCGATGCTGCACGCCACCTTCCGCCAGCTGAATGCCGAGCACGGCTTCGCGCTCCAGGCGCCGGCAGAGCCAGACCTGACGAGCTTTCAGGAGCAGCTGATCCAGATCGAGCGCAGCCACATCCACTATCTCGGCATCGGCAATGTGCTGAAGCTCGCGCAACCCGACTTCTGCGACAAGCTCGTGCGCGCGCTGGCCAGTCGGCTGCGCGTGGTCAACGAGGCGGCCATGACCGAGGTGGAGCGCTGGAGCAAGGGCGCCGGCGCCCAGCTCGACACGCAGCTCAAGGAGCGCCGCCGCAACTTCACCAAACGAATCGAGACCGTCGAGCGCATCCAGAGCGCCGCTGGCAATCTTGACGAGCGCCTGGCCGAGCTTGCCACTCAGGAGGCGGGCCTGGCCGAGCTGCACGTGCGCCTGCGCGAGTTCACGGCGCTGTTGACGAGCAATGAGGCGCCCTCAGCGGCTGCCGCGCGCGGCGAACTCAGTGCCGCTTGAAGACCGGGAGTCGGCGGCCCCTGGGCTGCCTGAGGACTTCGCCACGCGGGTGGTGGCATGGCAGCGCAGCCACGGGCGCAGCGAGCTGCCGTGGCAGAACACCCAGGACCCGTTCCGCGTGTGGCTTTCGGAAGTCATGCTCCAGCAGACCCAGGTCTCGACCGTGCTGGGTTACTTCGCCCGCTTTCTCGACCGCTTTCCGTCGGTTCAGGCCTTGGCTGCGGGCAGCGAAGACGAGGTGCTCGGCCTGTGGAGCGGCCTGGGCTACTACAGCCGAGCGCGCAACATGCATCGGTGCGCCCAGGACGTGGTGTCGCGCTTCGGCGGCGTCTTCCCGCGAACGGCGGCCGAGCTGCAGACGCTGCCCGGTATCGGCCGTTCCACCGCCGCCGCCATCGCCGCTTTCTGCTTCGGCGAGCGCGTCGCGATCCTCGACGGCAACGTCAAGCGTGTGCTGACGCGAGTGCTGGGCTTTGAAGGCGACCTGGCGTCGGCCGCACAGGAGAAAGCGCTCTGGGCGCTGGCGACGGACCTGCTGCCGCCGCCCGCTCAGCGGGATGCCATGGCCGGATACACGCAGGGGCTGATGGACCTGGGCGCGACCGTCTGCCTGCCGCGCAAGCCCAGCTGCATGATCTGCCCGGCCAGCGAGCTGTGCCTGGGACGGCGAGCGGGCGCGCCGGAGCGCTTTCCGGTCAAGACGCGCAAGCTGCGGCGCAGCGCGCAATCGCTTTGGATGCTGAAGGCATTCGACCGGAAGGGGCGCATATGGCTGGAAAAGCGTCCGCCGCGCGGGATCTGGGCCGGCCTCTACTGCCTGCCGGTTTACGAGAGCCGTGCCTTGCTGCTGGACGAGCTTGCGCCCGATGCGCATGGTGCCGCGCAGGACGACCCGGCCTTCCTGCACGTGCTCACGCACAAGGACCTGCACCTGCATCCGGTGTCTGTCGCGTATGCGGCGGAGCGCCCGCCGACTGCGTCGGGAAGCTGGTTCGAGGCCGGCGAATGGCCAGTGCTCGGTCTGCCGGCGCCAGTGCGCAAGCTGCTCGCGGCCAGCGACTAGCTCAAGGCGTCCAGCTCGCGGTGACGCTTGAGGGCGGCCCAGCGTCTGCTGAAGCCGCGGGCCAGCTGTTCCACCAGGAAAACCGAGCGGTGCTGCCCGCCGGTGCACCCGATCGCCACCGTCACATAGCTGCGATGGTCGCGCGCCAACGCATCGAGCCAGCGATCAAGGAATTGCTCGATGTCGCTTTGCATGCGCGCGACGTCATCGTGCTCGCGCAGCCACTCGATGACGGGCACGTCCCGGCCGGTCAAAGGCCGCAGCGTGGGCACGTAGTGCGGGTTGGGAAGCATGCGCACGTCGAACACGTAGTCGGCATCGAGGGGCACGCCGCGCTTGAAGGCGAAGGACTCGAAAACCAATGTGAGTGCGCTCTCGGGCGCGGCAATCAGTGCCTTGATGTAGCTCTGCAGCTGCGCCGGCCGGATGATGCTGGTGTCGATCACGTCCGCACCGTCGCGCAACTCGGCCAGCAACTCGCGTTCGAGCTCGATGGCCTGCACGAGGACGCGCTGCTGCTCCGGCGCATCCGTGCGGCCATCGTTGCGCGACAGGGGATGGCGGCGCCGCGTTTCCGAATAGCGTCGCACCAGCGCGTCGGTGGTCGAGTCGAGAAACAGCGAACGCAGCGACACGCCCTCGTTGCGCAGGCGCTCGAGCTGCTGCGGCACCAGCGGCAGCGAAATGCCGCTGCGCACATCCATCGCGATCGCCACGCGTCCTGCCTGTTGCTCGCGCTGCAGGGCGATGAAGGGCATGAGGAGCTCGGGCGGCAGGTTGTCGACGCAGTAGTAGCCTGCGTCTTCGAGTGCGTGCAGGGCGACCGACTTGCCCGAGCCGGACATCCCGGTGATCAGCACCAGCTCCAGGCTTGCTGGAGTGCCTTCGTTTTCGACTGCGGTGCTGTCCGCTTTCGGAACGGCCGTGTGGCTCATGCAGGAACCTCCGGCGTCTTCTTGCCCAGCATTTCTCGCGCATGCGCGAGCGAGGTCTGGGACACGCGCTCGCCGCCCAGCATGCGGGCGATCTCGCGGGTGCGGTTGTCGTCGTCGAGCGTCGACACGCTGCTCTCGGTTCGAACGCCGCCCAGGCTTTTTGCGCTCGTCTGCTGCTTGGCGACCAGCAGGTGGTGATCTGCGCAGGCAGCCACCTGCGGCAGATGGGTGACCGCAAGTACCTGGCGATCGCGGCCCAACTGCTTCATGAGGCGGCCGACGGTCTCGGCCACTGCGCCGCCGACCCCGGCGTCAACCTCGTCGAAGATCAGGGTCTGCGCGGCGCCGAGCTGGCTTGTCGTGACCGCGATCGCCAGCGCGATGCGCGAGAGCTCGCCGCCGGAGGCGACCTTGCCGATTGCGCGTGGCGTGCTGCCCGGATGGCCCGCGACCAGGAAGGCCACGTCCTCCAACCCATGGCGGGCAGGCTCGGCCAGCGTTTCCAGCGCGACCTCGAAGCGCCCGCCCTGCATGCCGAGGCCCTGCATCGCCTGGGTCACGGCCTGTGCCAGCCGCGGGGCCGCCTGCTTCCGGGCCTTGCTCAAGGCCCTGGCGGCCTTCGTGTAGGCCTGTTGCGCCGCGTTCTCGGCGCGCTCCAGCGCTTCCAGATCACTTTGCGCATCCAAGGCCTGCAGGTCGGCCTGCCAGCTCGCGAGCAGCGAAGGAAGCTCGGCCGGCGTGCGCTTGTAGCGGCGGGCGAGCGACATCCACAGGCCCATCCGCTCGTCGAGTTCGGCAAGCCGCTGCGGGTCCGCGTCGGCTTGGCGCAAATAGCCGTGCAGGGAGTGCGCGGCATCCGAAGCCTGAGCCACGCTCGAAGCCAGCACTTCGCCCAATTCCTTGAAGGCAGGCTCGATATGCTCGCAGTTCTGCAGCAGCGTGACGGCCCGGTTCAGCGCGGCCAGGGCACCGCTCTCGTCGTCTTCCAGCGCGCCGCAGGCGCCTTCGGCGGCGTCGATGAGCGCCTGCGCATTGGATATACGGGTGTGGCTCGCCGCGAGCTCTTCCCACTCATCGGCACCCGGGGCGAGCTTCATGACCTCGCCCACTTGCCATTGGAGGCGTTCGCGCTCGCGCTGCAGCGAATCCTGGGCCGAGCGCGCCTTGTCCAGCGCTGTGACAGCGTGACGCCACCCTTGCCAAGCCTGCGCGAGAGCCGCAACTGCATCTTCGGCGCCGGCATAGGCGTCGAGCAGCCGGCGCACCGCCTCGGGGCGCGTCAGGCTTTGCCACGCGTGCTGGCCGTGGATGTCGAGGAGCCGGTCGCCGAGTTCGCGCAGTTGCGTTGCCGTCGCGGGGCTGCCGTTGATCCAGCCGCGGCTTCGGCCTTGGAGATCAACCGTCCGGCGCAGCAGCAACGCATCGCCGGCCTCGAAGCCGCCTTCGTCCAGCCAACCGGCGAGAGCAGGCTCGCTATCGAACTCGGCGCTGACGTCGAGGCGCTCCGCGCCTTCGCGAACCGCGCTGGCGTCCGCACGATTGCCGAGGGCCAATTGAAGCGCGTCGATCAGGATCGACTTGCCGGCGCCGGTCTCGCCGGTCAGCACGGTGAAGCCGGTGGCCAGATCGAGTTCGAGCGCGCGCACAATCACAAAATCGCGCAAGGCGATGCGTCGCAGTGCCATGTCAGTGCCCGCTCGAAATACTGAAGGGCGCAACATGCGCCCGGGAGCGGTGGCGAACAGATTGAGCATGCGGGCTCACTGGAGTGCCTTCGCCTTTGGCTACAGTGCTTTTCGCCGTCGAGGCGGCCGTGCGGCTCATGGATCAGGAACCTCCTTCGTTCCAGTGCAGTTTCTTGCGCAAGGTGTCGAAATAGCTCCAGCCCCGGGGGTGCAGGAAACGTACGCGGTAGTCGGAGCGCCGCACCACGATCTGGTCGCCGATTGCCATGGTTGCCAGCGACTGCATGTCGAAATTGGCGCTCGCGTCCCGGCCGCCGACCAGTTCGATCGAGACCTCGTCCGCGTCCGGCAGCAGGATCGGGCGGTTGGAGAGCGAGTGCGGTGCGATCGGCACCATCACCCAGCCCGGCACAGCCGGATGCAGAAGCGGGCCGCCGGCCGATAGTGCGTAGGCGGTGGAGCCGGTAGGCGACGCGATGATCATGCCGTCGGCGCGATGGTTGGCGACGAAGTGATGCCCCACCGAAACCCGGAGTTCGACCATGCCCGAGGTTGCGCCGCGGTTGACGACCACGTCGTTCATGGCAAGCGCATTGAATACGGAGGCGCCTTTGCGCACCACCTTCGCCTGCATGAGGCTTCGGTGGTCTTCCTCGTAGTCGCCGGCCAGCATCGGGATCAGCGTGGTCTGGTAGTCGTTCAGCGCAATGTCGGTAATGAAGCCCAGCCGCCCACGATTGATGCCGATCAACGGCAGGCCGTAGCATGCCAGTTGGCGCCCGATGCCGAGCATCGTTCCATCGCCGCCCACCACCAGGCCAAGATCGCATTGCCGGCCGATCTCCTCGACAGACAGGGCGGCGTAGCGAGTCCGCTGCGGCTCGCCGTCTTCCCCCTGCTCGACGAAGACCTCGCAGCCCTGAGATTCGAGGAACGCCCCGATGCCCTCCATGATCTCGTCCAGCGCGCCGGCTGGCGCCCGCGCGCCAGATGCCTGGTACTTGCCGATCAATGCGACGCGCCGGAAGCTGGATGTCATCGGTAAATTACAACACTAAAATCTTTCGATGCTGGACGATCGCGCCAAGTTGCTGCTCAAGACGCTGGTAGAGCGTTACATCGCCGAAGGGCAACCGGTGGGCTCCCGTACGCTCTCCCGAGCTTCGGGGCTCGAGCTCTCGCCTGCGACCATTCGCAATGTCATGTCGGACCTGGAGGGGCTTGGGCTCATTGCCAGTCCTCACACTTCGGCAGGACGCATTCCAACGGCGCGGGGCTATCGCCTGTTCGTCGACACCATGCTGACGGCACAGCGCGAGCAGTTCGCGGCTCCCAGCCTGCCGCCCGACCAGCCGCAGAAGGTGATCGCCAATGCGGCGCATTTGCTCTCGAACCTGTCGCAGTTCGTCGGCGTGGTCATGGCGCCGCGACGCGCCTCGGTATTCCGGCAGATCGAATTCCTGCGCCTGTCAGACCGTCGATTGCTGGTGATCATCGTCGCACCCGACGGCGACGTGCAGAACCGTGTGATCTTTCCCGAGGTCGACTATTCGCAATCGCAGCTGGTCGAAGCCTCGAACTACATCAATGCGCATTTCGCCGGCCTGTCCATCGAACAGGTGCGCGACCGGCTGCAGTCCGAAATGGAGCAACTGCGCGGAGAGATTGCCGCCCTCATGCAGGCAGCGGTGCAGGTCAGTTCGGAGGTGATGACGGAGGCGCAGGACGAAGTGGTGATCGCGGGCGAGCGCAACCTGTTCTCAGTCACCGATTTCTCCAGCGACATGAGCCATCTGCGCAGAGCTTTCGAGCTCTTCGAGCAGAAAGCGCAGCTGCTTCGCCTGCTGGACGTATCAAGCCAGGCCGAGGGCGTTCGGATCTTCATCGGCGGGGAAAGCCAGGTCGTGCCTTTCGACGACCTCTCGATCGTCAGCGCGAACTACGAGGTCGATGGCGAGGTGGTGGGAACACTCGGCGTCATCGGGCCGACGCGCATGCCTTACGAGCGCATGATCCAGATCGTCGACATCACGTCGAAGCTGGTCAGCAATGCGCTGAGCCACCGCAAATAGACAAGGGCGAGCCGCCCACTAGAATCCCGGCTGCGTGGGCCGTTAGCTCAGCTGGTTAGAGCAGCGGACTCATAATCCGTTGGTCGATGGTTCAAGCCCATCACGGCCTACCACCGCACTGCGTCGTCCCCCGGTACAGCTCTGCGGGCATGCTATACTCGCAAGCTGTGCGGCTGTAGCTCAGTTGGATAGAGTACTTGGCTACGAACCAAGGGGTCGTGGGTTCGAATCCTGCCAGCCGCACCACCAACAAGAAAGCCTGCAACGAGAGTTGCAGGCTTTTTTCCTTTGGAGCTTCAGGCCATGAGCAAGGCATTCACCAAAGAGAACGACGCGGACGACGACGACGATGACGGCACGGCCGGCGTGCCGCCGCTCCCCGCCGGCGGCAAGAACTACATCACGCCGCAAGGCTATGCGCGTCTGCGCGACGAGTTGCTCGAATTGATGGACGTCGAGCGGCCGAAGGTGGTCGAGGCGGTTCACTGGGCGGCCAAGAACGGTGACCGATCCGAGAATGGCGACTACCTCTACGGAAAGAAGCGCTTGCGCGAGATCGACCGGCGCATCCGCTTCCTGACCAAGCGACTCGAGGTCGCCGAGGTGACGGATCCATCCGTCCACCATGGCCGCGACCAGATCTTCTTCGGTGCCACTGTTCGCTACACGGACGAGACAGGCGATGAGCGGCAGCTGACCATCATTGGCATCGATGAAGCCGAGAGCGCGCACGGACAGGTGAGCTGGATTTCCCCGATCGCCAGGGCTCTGCTGAAGGCGCGTGAAGGCGATGTAGTCAAGTTGGCAACGCCGGGAGGCGTGCACGAGATCGAGGTGCTGTCGGTCAGCTATCCGCCACCATCGTCCGCCGTGGGCTGAGCCTCAGGAAGCCGGAACGGTCCGCGAGGCGGCGAGCACGGAAGGAGTACGTCGCGCAGCCCGCAGCACGGCCTCGAGGTGAGTCCGGTCGCGCACCGCGATCACGAAGCGCAGGTCGGTGGAGTCCTGCGGCGTCTCGTCGGCCATCTCCACATGCGTGATGTCGGCCTCGGCATCCGCCAACGTGGCGGCGACCCGCGCCAGCACACCCTTGTCGTTGCGCACGGTGATGACCACGCCAGTCTCGAAAGTGCGCACCGGTTCGTCCGCCCATTCGACGGCGAAGAAGCGTTCGCTGTCCTTGTGCCGCAGGCGCTGCCCGACGCCGCAAGCTTCGGTATGCACCACCAGGCCTTCGCCGTGGCCGAGATAACCTACGATCGGATCATCGGGAATGGGCCGGCAGCACAGCGCGAAGCGCACGGAGGAGTTCTCGCTGCCGTCCAGTGTGACGGCGCCCTGGGAGACGGCCTCGTGGGCGGTGAAGCGCTCGCGGCTCAGCATCAGTGCGTCCGGCTTTTCGCCGCGTTCTGCCAGCAGCCCCATCAGCCGCTTGGCGACGATGGTGGCGATGCGCTTGCCCAAGCCGATGTCGGTCAGCAACTCCGAGCGGGTGCGGTTGCCGGTGAAGCGCAAGAGCTTTTCCCAGATCTGCTGGTGCTCGTCGTCATCCTCCGGCAGGTTCCCGAGGCCCTCCGCGCGCAGGGCCTGCGCCAGCAGCTTTTCACCCAATCCTTCCGACTCGGCATGCGCGAGGGTCTTCAGGTAGTGGCGGATTTTCGAGCGTGCGCGGCCGGTGCGTACGAAGCCAAGCCACGCCGGATTGGGCGTCGAAACGGGTGCGGTGATGACTTCCACCACGTCGCCGTTCTTGAGCTCGGTGCGCAGCGGAACCTGGTCCCCGTTGATGCGCGCGGCCGAAGTGTGGTCGCCGATGTTGCTGTGGATGGCATAGGCGAAGTCGACCACCGTCGCACCGCGCGGCAACGCCAGGATCTGGCTCTTTGGCGTGAAGACGTAGACAGCATCAGGGAAGAGATCGACCTTGACGTGGTCCCAGAATTCGGCAGCGTCGCGTGTTTCGTCCTGAATGTCGAGCAGCGATTGCAGCCATTTGGTGCCCAGCCTCTCGCCGGTCGCCGCGCTCGGTTCGGACGCCTTGTAGAGCCAGTGGGCGGCCACGCCGGACTCGGCCACGACGTGCATGGCTTCGGTACGCAGCTGGAATTCGACGCTCACACCCGCCGGCCCCACCAGCGTGGTGTGCAGCGACTGGTAGCCATTCAGCTTCGCAATGGCAATGTGGTCCTTGAACTTGCCCGGCAGCGGCTTGTACATCTGGTGCAGGATGCCCAGACCGGTATAGCAGGCGATCACCGACGGCACGATGAGGCGAAAGCCGTAGATATCGGTCACCTGGGCGAAGCTCAGGTGCTTTTCTTCCATCTTGCGATAGATGGAATAGAGCGTTTTTTCGCGGCCGGCGATCCGCACGCTCATGCTGGCTGCCGCGAAGGCGGTTTCCAGTTCCTGCTGTACCTTCTGGATCAGGTCACGGCGCCGTCCGCGTGCCTTGGCAACCGCCTTCGCGAGGATCGCGTAGCGCCAGGGACGCAGGTGCCGAAAAGACAGATCCTGCAGTTCCCGGTAGGTCTGGTTGAGCCCGAGCCGGTGCGCAATCGGCGCGTAAATGTCGAGGGTCTCGCTGGAGATCCGGGCCCACTTCTCGCGCGGGGCATCTTCGAGCGTCCGCATGTTGTGCGTGCGGTCGGCCAGCTTGACCAGGATGACGCGCACGTCACGCGCCATCGCCAGCAGCATCTTGCGAAAGGACTCGGCCTGGTTCTCCTCGCGGGTGTTGAAGCGCAGCTTGTCGAGCTTTGTGAGGCCATCGACCAATTCAGCCACTGGCGCGCCGAAGCGCTCGATCAGCTCCGACTTGGTGACGCCGCAATCCTCGATCGCATCGTGGAGCAGGGCGGCCATGAGCGCCTGCGCATCGAGCTTCCATTCCGCACACTGCGCGGCCACGGCGATCGGATGAGTGATGTACGGTTCGCCGCTGTTGCGCAGCTGGCCCAGATGCGCCTCGTCGGCAAAGCGGTAGGCGCGGCGCACCTGCTCGACGTCTTCGGCGCTCAGGTAATCGAGCCGATCGGTGAGCGCGGCGAAGCTGGCGGCAGCTGCATTCAGCGCCGCCGGACTCGGCCTGGGCGTGCCTTTGGGGGCACCTGACTGGGGCTTGACAACCGCGCTCATGCTTGTCACTTTAGCTTGGCGACTGGTTAGATGTCTTTGTGCAATAAAAAAGCACCGCGTTGCGGTGCTTCTTTGTTGCAGGTGTGCGTCAGCTCAACCGGGGACCTTCTTGAGCATTTCGAGCCCGATCTTGCCTTCGGCGATTTCTCGCAGGGCCGTGACGCCAGGCTTGTTCTTGCTCTCGATCTTCGGCGCATGACCTTGGCTCAGCATGCGCGCACGGTAGGTGGCGGCCAGCACGAGCTGGAAGCGGTTCGGGATGTGTTGCAGGCAGTCTTCGACGGTGATGCGGGCCATTTGGGTCTTTCGGCTTACAGGCGAGGCCTGGTCGGGATCATGGAATGTTCAGGGCAGCGAAGGTGTCGGCACGCGCGCGGCGCTGTGCGGAATACCGGAGCCGCTGAGCGTGGACGATCGCCTTCAGGTCGAAAAGTGCGCGCTCAAATAACTCATTGATTATAACGAAGTCGAATTCGTTGGCACGCGCCATCTCCTCGGCGGCATTCCGCAAACGCAGCTCGATCACTTCGGCGCTGTCTTCGCCGCGCCGCTCGAGACGGGACCGCAGCTCTTCCCAGCTCGGTGGCAGGATGAAGATCATTACCGCGTTCGCAAAGGTCTTGCGGATCTGAATCGCACCCTGGAAGTCGATCTCCAGGATCACGTCGGCACCTTGGGCGATGCGATCCTCGATCGCCTTCTTCGAGGTGCCATAGCGCTGTCCGTGTACATGGGCCCACTCGACGAATGCTTCGGCCGCGACCATTGCATCGAATTCCGAAAGCGGGACAAAGAAGTATTCGCGGCCATGCTTCTCCTGGCCACGCGGTGCCCGTGTGGTGTGCGAGACGGAGGGCTGTACGGCGGAGTCCAGCTCCATCAAGGCCTTGACCAGGCTCGACTTGCCGGCGCCGCTGGGCGCCGCGACCACGAAGATGTTGCCGGGGTAGTCCATTCGCGCGTTCCCTGTTACTCGATGTTTTGAACTTGCTCGCGCATCTGTTCGACCAGCACTTTCATGTCCACCCCGATGCGGGTGAGCTCCAGCGTGGCCGACTTGGATCCGAGAGTGTTGGCTTCGCGATGCAGCTCCTGAATCAGAAAGTCGAGGCGCTTGCCAATCTCGCCGCCCTTCTTCACCAGCCGCTCGATTTCATCCAGGTGTGAACCCAAGCGCGTGAGTTCTTCAGCGACGTCGATGCGGATGGCGAAGGCCGTGGCTTCCGCGAGCGCACGGTCCTGTGCGGCCTCCGGTGGAGTTCCGCCGCTCGCGCCCAGGGCTTCCTGCCAACGTTCGAGGAAGCGGTTGCGTTGCTGCTGGACGAGCTGGGGAACCAGCGGCAGCGCCTGCGCCACCAGGACGCGCAGTTGGGCCAGATGGTCCTGCAGCATCTTGGCGAGCCGTGCGCCCTCGCGCTCGCGTGCGGTCATCAGGTCCTTGAGCGTCTTCGTCGCCAGCCCCGAAAGCTCCGGGCCCCAGTCGCTGCGGGCGGCCGTTTCGCCGGCCGCCAGGCGCAACACGTCGGCCACGCTGAGCTCGCGCGCGGCGGGCAGCCAGGCTTGGATGCTGTCCTGCAGCCCATTGAGCCGCTGCAGCAGCTTGGTCGAAGGCTCGCCGATCCCCGCTGCGGCGCCGCTCTCGATTGCCGCGCGGACCTCGACCTTGCCGCGCTTGAGCTGGCCGGTCAGCAGCTCGCGCAGCATCGGCTCGTGCTGGCGCAGCTCTTCGGGCAGCTTGAACGTGAGGTCGAGAAAACGGCTGTTGACCGAGCGGATCTCGATTCCGAGCCGGCCCGCGCCGGGGGGGCGCGGCTCGGCGTCCGGGTGACCGCTGCCCGCGGCGGTCTGGCCGCTGGCATAGCCGGTCATGCTGTAAACTGGCATCGTGCCTCGCTCTTGAATTGGTGTGCACGCCCCGAGACGACGGCACCACCTTCGCTTGCCGCACTCCCGCCTTCGGGCGAAACTCCCGGATTATGTCAAAGGTCAAACCTTCGCCCTTGTTGCCAGACACGGTCATCGGCGGATATCGCGTCGTGCGGCGCATCTCGGCAGGTGGGTTCGGCGTGGTCTACCTCGCTGTCGACCACAGCGGCCAGCAGGTGGCGATCAAGGAATACCTCCCGTCTTCGCTCGCCACCCGCGGCACCGGCGAACTCGCGCCGCAAGTGCCGCCTGAGAAACTATCGCTTTACCGTTTGGGGCTCAAGAGCTTTTTCGAGGAAGGGCGTTCGCTCGCGCAGATCTCGCATGCCTCGGTGGTCAGCGTGCTCAATTTCTTCCGAGAGAACGAGACCGTCTACATGGTCATGAACTATCTGGAGGGCGCCACCCTGCAGGACTTCATCGTGACGGCGCGCGACCTCAAGAAGCAGAAGGTCTTTCGCGAATCCACCATCCGCTCCCTGTTCGACGAGATCCTGCGCGGCTTGCGAATCGTGCACCAGCACAAGATGCTCCATCTGGACATCAAGCCAGCCAATATCTTCGTGACCGATGATGACCGCGCCGTGATGATCGACTTCGGCGCCGCGCGCGAAGTGCTCTCCAAGGAAGGCAACTTCATCCGCCCGATGTACACCCCCGGCTTTGCGGCGCCCGAAATGTACCGCCGCGATTCCTCGATGGGCCCCTGGACCGACATCTACGCCATCGGCGCCTGCATCTATGCCTGCATGCAGGGCTATCCGCCCAACGACGCGCCGCAGCGCATCGAGAAAGACCGCCTCGGCCTGTCGCTCTCGCGCCTGCGCGGCATCTATTCGGACAACCTGATCGAGGTGGTCGAGTGGTGCATGTCGCTTGACCCGCTGTCGCGACCGCAATCGGTTTTTGCGCTGCAGAAGGAGCTCAGCCGTGAAGGCGAGCGCCGCTATACCAAGCTCACGGTCAGCGAGAAGGTGCGGCTGTCGATCGACAATATGCGTTCCTTCGAAAAGAAGGGCCTGCCCAAAGCGGCGGCTCCGACCACGCGTCCGGCATGATGACCTCCCACGTTGCTAACTTCCCGAGGCGGGTGCTGTGAAATTTTCCGTCTTCCAGGTCAGCCGCAAAGGCGGCCGTCTCAAGAACGAAGACCGCATGGGCTACTGCTACACGCGCGAATCGGGCCTGTTCGTGCTGGCCGACGGCATGGGCGGGCATCCGGAAGGCGAGGTGGCCGCCCAGATGGCGCTGCAGACCATCGCGGCGCTGTACCAGCGAGAGGCGCGGCCGATGGTGAAGGATGTGAAGGCCTTTCTCACGGCTTCGGTGATGGCTGCGCACCAGCAGATCATGCGTTACGCAGGCAACAAGGGCATGCTCGACACGCCCCGCACAACCGTGGTGGTGGCGGTCCTGCAAGGCACCACCGCTACCTGGATCCACTGCGGAGACTCCCGTCTCTACGTGGTTCGCGACGGCGAGCTGCTGACGCGCACGCGCGACCACTCCCATGCCGAGCGGCCGCGCACCGGCGGAGCCACCGGCGCCGAAATCGTCAACCGCAACCTGCTGCTGACCTGCCTGGGCTCGCCCACCACGCCCCTGTTCGACATCTCCGCTCCGCTGCAGCTGCAGCGTGGCGATCGCATCATGCTGTGCTCCGACGGGCTGTGGGGCGTGCTGGACGAGAGCCTGATCGTGCGCAGCCTGTCGTCCGGCAAGCCCGTGTCCGACGTTGCGCCCGATCTCGCCGAAATGGCCTTGCGCAACGGCGGCACCCACAGCGACAACGTCACGCTGATCGCGCTCGAATGGGAGACGCCGGATGCGACAGGCCAGACGCGGGGCGTATCCACCGACAGCATCAGCGATGGCGTCTTCGCCTCCACCATCCAGGCGGGCATGCCCTCCGACAGCGAGCTCGACGATCTCGACGAAGATGCCATCGAGCGCTCGATCGCCGAGATCAACGAAGCCATCAAGCGCTCCTCCGCAGCGCGCAAGCCCTGATCCGTTCTCTTTTTCCTGGGTTGACATGACAGTTTTCGTACGAAGCGGCGACCGTGCCGCTGACCAGCTGCGTCCGGTGCGCATCACCCGCGGTTTCACCATCCACGCCGAGGGCTCGGTGCTGATCGAGTTCGGGCAGACGCGCGTGCTCTGCACCGCCTCCGTCGAGGAAAAGGTGCCGCCGCACAAGCGCGGCAGCGGCGAGGGCTGGGTCACGGCCGAGTACGGCATGCTGCCGCGAGCCACCCACACCCGCAGCGATCGCGAGGCCGCGCGCGGCAAGCAGAGTGGCCGCACCCAGGAAATCCAGCGCCTCATCGGCCGCTCGATGCGCGCCGTCTTCGACCTCGCTGCCCTTGGCGAGCGCACCATCCATCTCGACTGCGACGTGCTCCAGGCCGACGGCGGCACGCGCACGGCGGCCATCACCGGCGCCTTCGTGGCGGCGCAGGATGCAGTCAACAAGCTGCTGGCGGCCGGCACCCTCGCGGCTTCGCCGATCCGGGGCCACGTCGCCGCCGTGTCCGTCGGCATCGTGCAAGGCACTCCGCTGCTCGACCTCGAGTACATCGAGGATGCTGCGTGCGACACCGACATGAACGTGGTGATGACCGGCGCGGGGCATTTCGTGGAAGTGCAGGGCACGGCCGAAGGGGCAGCGTTCTCGCGCGACGAGATGAATGCATTGCTGCTGCTCGCCGAGAAGGGCATCGCCGAACTGACTGCGTTGCAGGCGCGGGCGCTGGCCGGCTGATCGGGCGAAGGCGCGATCCGGGGATTGCCGATGAAACTGGTTCTGGCCTCCAACAACGCCGGCAAGCTCACCGAGCTGCAGCAGCTGTTTGCGCCGCTCGGCGTCGAGCTCGTGCGACAGGCAGAGCTTGGCGTCGGCGAGGCCGAGGAGCCCTTCTTCACTTTCGTCGAGAACGCGCTGGCCAAGGCACGGCACGCCGCCGCGGCGACCGGCCTGCCGGCAATCGCCGACGATGCGGGCCTGTGCGTCGAGGCATTCGGCGGCCTGCCGGGCGTGGCCACCGCCTACTACGCCACGCGCTTCGGCTACGAGAAGGGCGACGCGAACAATGTTCGCGCGCTGCTCGAGCAGATGGCGGGCATCGACGATCGCCGCGCCGCGCTCGTCAGCACGCTCGTGGCGCTGCGCAGCCCCCGGGATCCCGAGCCGCTGATCGCTGTCGGACGTGCCGCGGGCCAGATCACCCGCGAGCCGATCGGCGAGAACGGGTTCGGCTTCGACCCTGTGATGTGGCTGCCGCAAGTCGGCAAGACCTTCGCCGAGCTGCCGCCCGAGCTGAAGAACGCCCACAGCCATCGCGGCCAGGCAGCGCGCGCGATGCTGGCCCTGATGCGGGAGCGCTGGCTGTGAGCCTCCCCATCCTGATCTCCGAAGAGCGCGCGCAGCCGCGCAGCGGCGACGCGGAGCGGGCAAACGACGTGCTGCATTGGATGCGCCCCGGCCCCCTTCAACTGTCGGCGCTGCCGCCGCTCTCGCTCTACGTGCACCTGCCCTGGTGCCTGCGCAAATGCCCCTACTGCGATTTCAACTCGCACGAGTGGCGCGGCGATGGCGCCGAGGCGCCCCTGCCCGAGCAGCGCTACCTGGACGCATTGGTCGCCGACCTCGACGCGGCCCTGCCGTTGGTCTGGGGCCGCAGCGTGCACAGCATCTTCATCGGCGGCGGCACCCCCAGCCTGTTCTCGCCGGCCACCATCGACCGCCTGCTCGGCGACCTGCGGGCGCGGCTCAAGCTGGTGCCCGAGTGCGAGATCACGCTGGAGGCCAATCCCGGCACCTTCGAGCGCGACCGCTTCCGCGGCTACCGCGCCGCCGGTGTCACCCGCCTCTCGGTGGGCGTGCAGAGCTTCAACGATGTGCACCTGAAGGCGCTCGGCCGGGTGCACGACCGCGCCCAGGCCATCGCGGCCATCGAGGAAGCGGCGGACGCCTTCGACACCTTCAACCTGGACCTCATGTACGCGCTGCCGGGCCAGACGCCCGATGAGCTCGACGCCGACCTGACCCAGGCGCTCGCGCTCGCGCCGCCGCATCTTTCGGTCTACCACCTCACGATCGAACCCAACACCTACTTCGCCAAGTTTCCGCCAAAGGTGCCGGAGGACGACATGGCCTACGACATGCTCGACCGCATCAGCGAGCGCACCGCGCAGCGGGGGCTGGAACGCTACGAGATCTCCGCCTACGCACGTGCCGGCCATCGCTGCGCGCACAACCTCAACTATTGGCAGTTCGGCGACTACCTCGGCATCGGCGCCGGTGCGCACAGCAAGCTGAGCTTTGCGCATCGCATCGTGCGGCAGGTCCGCTTTCGCGAGCCGCGCCTCTACATGGATAACGCGCTTGCCGACCGTGCGGTCGCGCAGAGCGACGAGGTCGGCATCAGCGAGTTACCCTTCGAGTTCATGCTCAACGCGCTGCGCCTGAAGCACGGTTTCACGCTGGCGCAGTTCGGCGAGCGCACCGGCCTGGCGGTTACCGCGATCCAGCGCGGGCTCGAGGACGCCGAGCGCAAGGGCCTGATCGAACGCGACCTCGCCCGCGTCTGGCCCACCTCCCGCGGCCTGGACTTCCTCAGCGACCTGCAGGCCATCTTCCTTCCCGAGAGCTGAGACCACCAGCGCTGCCATGCCGACCCGAACCTTGCCGGAAGAAGAAGTCATCAAGCGTCGATCCCGCGGACGGCCGAGCCCCGAGCAGGCCGCCGCACTGCGGGAAGCCTTTCTTGGCGCTGCGCTGAAATCCTTCCTCGAGCACGGCTACGCCGCCACGAGCATCGAGGCCGTCGCGCGCGATGCCGGAGTGGCCAAGATCACCATCTACCGCCAGTTCGAGAACAAGGAGGCTTTGTTCCGCGAGGTCGTCCACCGTGCGGTGAGCAGCGCCCGCGAGACGATGCAGGCCACGCTCGTGCGCTCCGACGCTGATGAAAGACAGGTGCTGCTCGACCTCGTGGAGCGCATGTACCTGGGCGCCACCGAGCCCCAGACCCTGGCTCTGCTGCGCCTCGTGATCGCCGAGGCCGTGCGCTTTCCGGAGCTCGCGAAATCGCTCTACGCCGAGAACAGCTATGTGCTTGCCCCGGTGGTCGAGTACCTGGCCGAGGCGAACCGTGGTGGCAAGCTGCATGTGCCAGATCCCCAACTGGCCGCGGTGCAGCTCTCGACGCTGGCCTTCGGCGGGGTGCGCTTCTTCATCTCCAAGCCGCTGGCCGGCGCCGAGGAGCGCCGCGCGTGGGCCGAAGGCGTGGTGGATCTGGTGTTGCGCGGCTGGCTGCCCGCGCCCGCCGCTGTCGAGCGCGACGGGCCGAGTGAAGCCAGCAGCTAAAATCGCCGACTTGCGGAGAGTTGGGTGAGTGGTTTAAACCAGCAGTCTTGAAAACTGCCGACGGGCAACCGTCCGTGAGTTCGAATCTCACACTCTCCGCCAGATTCGGGCAGCCTGCCGTCGATCAGCCAAGGTCGGTGTCGCAGCAGCACCTGGGCTTCCGCTGCCGTGCAACATGCAGAACAACCTCAAGAACCTCGGCAACATCGACACTCCCTCGGCCATTGTGTCGCTGCAGCGCATGCAACAGAACATCGCCCGCATGCAGCAGCGGGCGAACGCGCTGGGCGTGCGCTTTCGCCCGCATGTGAAGACCACCAAATGCGCCAATGTGGTCGCCGCCCAGCTTGATGCCGGCGCGGCAGGCATCACGGTGTCGACGCTGAAAGAGGCCGATCAATTCTTTGGCCACGGTGTGACCGACATCCTCTATGCCGTCGGCATGGCGCCCCACCGGCTCCCGCATGCGCTGGACCTGCGCCAGCGCGGCTGTGCGCTGCAGATCCTGACGGACAGCGTCGAGGGCGCACGGGCCATCGCCGAATACGGCCGCCAACACGGGCACGCTTTCGAGGTGCTCATCGAAATCGACACCGACGGCCACCGCTCCGGCATCAAGCCGGCCGAGGACGTCCTGCTCGATGTCGGCCGCGAGTTGCACGAGGGCGGCATGCGCCTGGCGGGCGTGCTGACGCATGCGGGCTCCAGCTACGAACTGCACACGCCTCAGGCCCTTGCCGCGCTTGCCGAGCAGGAACGCGCCGGCTGCGTGCATGCCGCACAACGCCTTCGCGCAGGAGGCCTGCCGTGCCCCATCGTGTCGGTGGGCTCCACGCCCACTGCGCTGGAAGCGGCGTCGCTGGAGGGAGTCACCGAGCTGCGCGCCGGGGTTTATGTGTTCTTCGACCTCGTGATGCGCAACGTCGGCGTCTGCAGCACCGAAGATATCGCCCTGACCGTGCTCACCACTGTGATTGGGCACCAGGCAGACAAGGGCTGGGCCATCGTCGATGCAGGCTGGATGGCCATGAGCCGCGACCGGGGCACGGCCAGGCAGCAGCGTGACTACGGCTATGGCCAGGTGTGCACGATGGACGGAGTGCCGATAGAGGGCTACCTGCTGTCGGCGGCCAACCAGGAGCACGGCATCCTGTCGCGAGAGGGCTCTGCAGACAAGGACATCGTGGCGCGCTTCCCGACCGGAAGCCGGCTGCGGATACTGCCCAACCATGCCTGCGCCACCGGCGCGCAGTTTCCCGCCTACGAGGCGCTGGCCGCGGATGGCATGGTGCAAACCTGGGAGCGCCTTCATGGCTGGTGAAAACGCGGCTCAACCGAAGCGCACCTCCGGCCCGTCGATGTGTCGATGCTTGCGCTGGCCAAGCCAGGCGGCGACTACAGCCGTGCTGCCGTTGGCGGCGGGCCGCCAAGCTCGGCCGGTCATCGCCGCTCGGGAACCTTGGGGCAGGTTCGAGAACCCAAACCACCATCTTTCTCCGAGGTCGACCACCGACCTTCTTGCCCTGGTTGGCAACAGCCAGGGCTTTCTCGTGAGGGGGGCCAGTCCGTGCCGCGGCAGCGCCCAAAGAGACTGCCGCCGGCAGGCCTATTGGCTGGCATTCCGACGAGCGGCGCGCACATAATTGCGCCGCGGCCGTGCCGGGACCGCCTCTCCTTTACGCGATGAAAGGTCTGCGGCGCCACGACGCAGAGCCAGGGTTTCCGTTTCTCCGGCGCAAGGACGACCACGATGAGCTCATTGCAGAAGTTGCTGCCGGCCTGCGAGCCGGCGCGCAGCGAGGCCTTGGCCTTGCTCGCCAAGGCGCATCATCTTCCGCGGCACCTGGTCAAGGGCATTGCAAGCCGCGGCTTGGCCGCTGTCGGCGTGCCGCAGCACCAGCAACAACTGCCACAGCAGCCGGAGCCCGTGCCAAGCCCGAAGTCGCCAGAAGCGCCGCTCCAGGCCAGCTGATCCCGACATCTCTCATGGCGCACCGGCCGCATTCCACGAATGCGGTTCGGCGCTATCGTGTGCCGCCTCTCAGATCAGGGGCGCACTGGCTTCCTTGAGCACCCGCAGCACGAAGTGCGACTGGCTGTGGCGGATGCCCGGTATCTTGTAGAGCCGCTCGCGCAGCAGGCGCTCGTAATCTCGCGTGTCGCGAACCGCAATGCGGATGTAGTAGTCGTAGTCGCCTGAGACCAGGTACGCCTCCTGGACCTCCGGGATGCTTGCCAGCACGCGGCCGAATTCGTACAGCGTCTCGTCGCTGTGGCTTTCCAGCGTGAGCTGCACGATCACGGAGTCCTGGTAGCCCAGCTTGGCCGCGTCCACATCGACCGTGTAGCGCTTGATCACGCCGCTGGCCTCCAGCTTCTTGATGCGGCTCCAGCAAGCGGTGGCCCCCAAGCCGACCTCGGCCCCGATCTCCTGCAATGTCTTGCGCGAGTCGTGCAGCAGCACGCGAAGGATCGCCATGTCGATTTTGTCAAAAAGTTCTTCGCTGTTACCTGTCTTTTTTCGATTGATATTCAAGAAGACCGCCAAATCCATCAAACAAACGAAGCACATTCTGCCCCCAAGGCGGAAAAATCGACGCATGCAATCTCTTGTTCCCATGCCGGCGCTTCTCTCGCTGCGCAACGGCGCCCAGGCAGTGCTTCAGACGCTGGTCGAGTGCGGTGTCGACACGGTCTTTGGCTACCCCGGCGGCGCGGCGCTGCCCCTCTACGACGCGCTCTTCGACGAGCCGCGGCTGCGCCATGTGCTGGTGCGGCACGAGCAGGCCGCCGTGCACGCGGCGGAGGGCTATGCGCGCAGCACCGGCAAGGTCGGAGTGGTGCTCGTCACCTCCGGTCCCGGCGTGGGCAATACGATGACGGGCCTGCTCGACGCGATCAGCGATTCAGTGCCGATCCTGTGCATCAGCGGTCAGGTCGCGACCGCGGTGATCGGCACGGATGCCTTCCAGGAAAGCGACGCCCTCGGCATGTCGCGGCCGGTGACCAAATGGAACCACCAAGTGCGCTCGGCGGAGGAGATCCCGTCCCGCATTCGCTTCGCGCTGGAAGTCGCGGCGGGTGGCCGGCCCGGGCCGGTGCTGCTCGACGTGCCCAAGGATGTGCAGCAGGCGCTGCTCGGCCGCGAGGCCGACGAGGATGCAGCGGTGCGTCGGTACCGCAGCGGCGCCGACGCCCGGCTGCCGCGAACCAGCCTGGCGCGCGCCGCCGATCTGCTGTCCACCGCGCGCCGGCCCGTGCTTTACGGCGGTGGAGGCCTGGTCAACGCCGGGCCGGACGCCTGCAAGGCTTTCGCCACGCTGGTGCGCCGGCTCGACGCGCCCTGCACACTGACACTGATGGGCTTGGGCGCGTTTCCGGCCTCCGACCCACGCTTCCTCGGCATGCTGGGGATGCACGGCACCCTGCAGGCCAACCTGGCCATGCATGAAGCCGACCTGGTGCTCTGCGTCGGCGCGCGCTTCGACGATCGCGTGACCGGTAAGGTGGCCGAGTTTTGCCCGCAGGCGCGCAAGATCCACATCGACATCGATCCGGCGAGTATCGACAAGGTCGTCAAGGTCGACGTGCCGATGGTCGGAGACTGCGGCACGGTGCTGGACGCGCTGCTCGCCACACCCGCTCTCGGCGAGCTGGCCCCCGAGCGCCTTGCGCCCTGGTGGAAGCGCATCGAGGGCTGGCGCTCGCGGCGCTGCCTGGATTTCGCGCCGCGTTGCGATGTGATCCTGCCGCAGCAGTTGATGGTCTCGCTGCAAGAGGCGCTCGCCGGCCGCGATGCCATCGTCTCCACCGATGTCGGCCAGCATCAGATGTGGGCCGCGCAGTACCTGCGCTTCGAGGGCCCGCGGCGGTGGCTGACCTCGGGAGGCGCCGGGACCATGGGCTACGGCTTGCCCGCCGCCATCGGCGCGCAGATCGCGCACCCCGAGGCGCTCACCGTCTGCGTGAGCGGCGACGCCTCGGTGCTGATGAACATCCAGGAGCTCTCCACCGCCGTACAGCACCGCGCCCCCGTCAAGCTGGTGCTCTGCAACAACGGCTACATGGGGATGGTGCGCCAGTGGCAGGAGCTCAACCACGGCAACCGCCTGAGCCACAGCTGGAACGAGGCACTGCCCGACTTCGTTGCGCTGGCTCGGGCCTTCGGCTGGGGCGCGCGGCGTGTGGCCGATCCGGCCGAACTGCACGACGCCCTCGCGGAATGCCTGAACTACCCCGGCCCGTTCTTCCTCGACGTGCAGGTGGCGGCGCAAGAGAACTGTTTCCCGATGATTCCCGCGGGGCAGGGCCACCACCGCGTGATGCTGGCCAAAGGCACGTGGTACGAAGAGGCGCCGACCTGATCAGCTCGCCACGCGTGCCTGGAAATCCGTGCTCCGCAGGCAGATCTCTACCCGGGGGTTTTCGCGATAACGGGCCGTTGCCAGCGCGTCGATGGAATCAGCGTTCCGGTCGTAAGTTCGTACCAGTTCCAGTTCGCCGTCCGCCGCCTGGAAGCGGGCGTGCAGCGCCTCTTCGTCGATCTTTGCAATGATGCGGGCGCCGTCGTACCCGTCGGGGTAGATGGCGAACTGGACGCTGCCGGCTGCAGGAAGGAAGATTGCTTCAGAGGCCATAGGAACTTTGGTATTCGTTCTGGCAGTATCTGTTTTTCGGTCGACGCAAAAAATACGCCAGATGGTCTATATGGCCAACAAGCTGTGACGTATTTCACATTCGCCGCGCTTTTGGATCGCCGAAGCGGCGGGCACCGGTCCATCGACCGAGTTGCGAAGCGGTCGCCCTTGTCAGTGCTCGGCCAGCATCCCTCGGTCCTCGATGAAGGAGACCACCGCGTCCAGCCCGTCCTTGGTCTTGAGGTTGGTCATCACGAAGGGCCGCTGCTTGCGCATGCGCCTGGTGTCGGCTTCCATCACGCCGAGGTCGGCCCCCACATAGGGCGCAAGATCGGTCTTGTTGATCACGAACAGGTCGCTCTTGGTGATGCCTGGACCGCCCTTGCGTGGGATTTTCTCGCCGGCTGCAACGTCGATCACGTAGATGGTGAGGTCGCTGAGCTCGGGGCTGAAGGTGGCCGCCAGGTTGTCGCCGCCGCTCTCGACGAAGACCACGTCCGCATCGGGAAACTCGGCCAGCATGCGGTCGATGGCCTCGAGGTTGATCGAGGCGTCCTCGCGGATCGCGGTGTGCGGACAGCCGCCGGTCTCCACGCCCATGATGCGCTCCGCAGGCAGCGCGCCCGCCACTGTGAGCAGGCGCTGGTCTTCCTTGGTGTAGATGTCGTTGGTGATGGCGATCAGGTCGTACTTGTCGCGCATCGCCTTGCAGAGCATTTCCAGCAGGGTGGTCTTGCCGGAGCCGACCGGGCCACCGATGCCCACGCGAAGGGGCGGCAGTCTCTTGGTGCGATGGGGGATGTGGTGCAGGGCGGAGCTCATGGCGGGGTTGGGATCAGCTTCGAAAAAGGCGCGAGTACTGCGTTTCGTGGCGCGCCGACAGAACGGCGAGCATGGGAGAGAAGGCCTGGCGCTCATCATCCGCCAGCGCGAGGGCCCGGTCCACTGCACCGGGAATGTCGGCGGCCAGGCGGCCGAGGATGCGCTGGCCCGCGCTCTGGCCCAGCGGCACGGCCCTGACGGCAGCAGCCGCCATGTTTTCGGCCCAGCCGAAGGCGAAGGTGAGGCAGGCGTCGCGCGTTGGCGCCTCGGTGCGGCTGGCCGCAAAGGCGAAGGCGATCGGATAGCTCGCGGGCAGAGTCTCGAAGACATCGGCGGCATCGGCGTGCCGCAGCTTGAGCCATTCGACGAACGAACGCCCCATCTGTTCGGTCTGCAGCCGGAACTCGGCCGATTCGCGGGTCTGGAACACCCAGTCGTTGAGATCGCGGATGCGTGCGAGCTCGCCGTTGCGCCAGGCACCGATGGCCTGGGCGACGACGGCCAGGTCGCCGCGCGCCAGGCTCAGGTGCAGCTGGTCGACCAGCCAGCCGGCCGCTGATTCCTCGTTCCCGATGCCGGCCCATTCGATGGCCGCCTCCAGGCCTTCCGAATAGGAGAAGCCGCCCACCGGCAGCGCCGGCGAGGCCAGCCAGATCAGCTGCAGCAGGCTGGCCGCGGGCAGGGAGCCCGGCGCGTCAGCCATCAATTCGAATGGCCGCGGCCATGCGCGTGATCGTGCGAGTTGCCGTGGTGATCGTGGCCGTGATCGTCCGCGGGCGCCGCGGCGTAGGCATCCGGATGCAGCACCGGCCCGACCGGCGCGGCACCGTGCGAGTGGCCCTGCGCCCCATAGGCGCCGCCTTCGGGCTCGAAGGCCTCCTCGGCCTCGCGCACGATCAGGTGCATCGAGCGCAGCATGGCCGCCAGCACGTGATCGGGCTCGATCTTCAGGTGGTCGGGCTTGAGCTCGATGGGCACGTGCCGGTTGCCCAGGTGATAGGCCGCGCGCATGAGGTCGAAGGGCTTGCCGTGCTCGCTGCAGTGCGTGATGACCAGCACCGGCTGCCTTGCCGCGGTCACCTTGATCAACGAGCCGTCTTCCCCCACGAGCACGTCGCCGCCGCGCACCAACGTCCCTCGCGGCAGGAACACGCCGAGCTGGCGGCCCTGCGAGTCGGTCGCGTCGAAGCGGCTTTTCTGGCGCACGTCCCAGTCGAGTTCGACGGTGGCGGCGCGTTTCAGGAGCACGGACGCGAGGCCGCCGCCCTGGGGCATGAGTTTATTGGCTGTGAGCATGTCAACTGGTAAAGAATACGGTACTGCGCGCGTTAGCGGAGAGCGACACTGGCGAGTCGCCTAGAACAGAAAATACCGCTGCGCCATCGGCAACACCACCGCCGGATCGCAGGTGAGCAACTGCCCGTCGGCCCGCACCGCATAGGTCTGCGCATCGATCTCCATCTTCGGCGTGTAGCCGTTGTGCACCATGTCCTGCTTGCGCACGCCGCGAACGTTCTTCACCGCGCTGAGCGTCTTGGCAAGGCCATAGCGCTCGCCGATGCCCGCCGCCAGTCCGGCTTGCGAGACGAAGGTCAGCGAGCTCCTGGCCAGCGCGCCGCCGAAGGCACCGAACATCGGCCGGTAGTGCACCGGCTGCGGCGTCGGGATCGAGGCGTTGGGGTCGCCCATCGCGGCCATCGCGATGCTGCCGCCCTTCAGGATGGTGAAGGGCTTGATGCCGAAGAAGGCCGGCTTCCACACCACCAGGTCGGCCCACTTGCCGACCTCGATGCTGCCCACCTCGTGCGAGATGCCGTGCGCAATGGCGGGGTTGATCGTGTACTTGGCCACGTAGCGCCTGGCGCGTCCGTTGTCGTTGCGGCTGCCGTCGTCGGGCGACTTGCCGCGCTGGGCCTTCATCTTGTGCGCCGTCTGCCAGCAGCGGATGATCACCTCGCCCACCCGCCCCATGGCCTGGCTGTCGGAGCTGAACATGCTGATGGCGCCCAGGTCGTGCAGGATGTCCTCGGCCGCGATGGTCTCCTTGCGGATGCGGCTCTCTGCAAAGGCGAGGTCCTCGGGAATGCCGGCGTCGAGGTGGTGGCACACCATCAGCATGTCGACGTGCTCGTCGAGCGTATTCACGGTGTACGGCATCGTCGGGTTGGTGGAAGAGGGCAGGAAGTTCGGCTCGCCCACCACGCGCAGGATGTCGGGCGCATGCCCGCCGCCCGCGCCCTCGGTATGGAATGCGCAGATGCCGCGGCCCTTGACAGCCGCGATCGTGTTCTCGACGAAGCCCGACTCGTTCAGCGTGTCGCTGTGGATCGCCACCTGCGTGTCGGTGGCATCGGCCACGTCCAGGCAGTTGCTGATCGCCGATGGCGTGGTGCCCCAGTCCTCGTGCAGCTTGAGGCCGATCACGCCGGCGTCGATCTGCTCGTGCAGCGCGGCGGGCAGGCTGGCGTTGCCTTTGCCGAGAAAGCCGAGGTTCATCGGAAAGGCGTCGGCCGCCTGCAACATGCGCTCGATGTGCCAGGGGCCCGGTGTCGCCGTGGTCGCGAAGGTGCCGGTCGCCGGGCCGGTGCCGCCGCCCAGCATGGTGGTGATGCCCGAGGCCAGTGCCTCCTCGATCTGCTGCGGGCAGATGAAATGGATGTGGCTGTCGATGCCGCCGGCGGTCACGATGTTGCCTTCGCAGCTGATGACTTCCGTGCCCGGGCCGATGACGATGTCCACGCCCGGTTGCACGTCCGGATTGCCGGCCTTGCCGATGGCGACGATGCGCCCGCCCTTCAAGCCGATGTCGGCCTTGACGATGCCCCAGTGGTCGAGGATCAGCGCGTTGGTCATGACCGTGTCGACCACGCCCTCGGCGCGCGTGCGTTGCGATTGGGCCATGCCGTCGCGAATCGTCTTGCCGCCGCCGAACTTGACCTCCTCGCCGTAGCCGCCGGCGCGCAGGGTGTAGTCGTCCTCGACCTCGATCACCAGGTCGGTGTCGGCCAGCCGCACGCGGTCACCCACGGTGGGCCCGAAGATTTCGGCGTAGGCACGCCGCCCGATCGTTGCCATGCTCAGAGCTTCCCTTGAACCAGTCCGCGGAACCCATGGACCACCCGGTCGCCGGCGAAGTCCACCAGTTCGATCGTGCGTTGCTGGCCGGGCTCGAAGCGCACCGCCGTGCCAGAGGCAATGTTCAGCCGCATGCCGCGCGCAGCCTCGCGGTCGAAGTCGAGCGCGCCGTTGGTCTCGGCGAAGTGGTAGTGGGAGCCGACCTGGATCGGCCGGTCGGCGGCGTTGAGCACGACCAGCGTCAGCGTGCGGCGGCCTGGGTTGAGCACATGTTCGCCCTCGTCGGTGATGAGTTCGCCGGGAATGATCATGCGATGCCGCCGAGCAATGCGATACCGAAGATCGTGACCGCGGCGCCTGCGACCCGCGGCATCCAGCGGTGCCCGCGGCGCAGCGCCCAGCCCACCGCAATTCCAGCGGCGTGAAGCAGCGCCGTTGCAGCGAGCATGCCGGCCAGCGTCAACGCGGCGCCCGCTTCCCCGGCCAGTTCCTGCCCGTGTGCGACGCCGTGGAACAGCGCGAACACGCCGACCAGCGCCGCCGCGGCCGGGGCCGGCAGCCGGCGCTGCGTGAAGACCAGCAGCCCCAGCACCAGCAGCGAGGCCGCGATCATCGGCTCCACGGCCGGGAGCGTGGGGCCCGCCAGCCCCAGCATCGCGCCTGCCAGCAGCATCAGCCCAAAGCCCAGTGGCGCCCACAGCAGGTCGGGCCAGGCGCGGCGCGCGGCGAGGGCGCTCCACAGTCCCACCGCCACCATCACCGCCAGGTGATCCGCACCGGTCAGCGGGTGCAGGAAGCCGGTGGCCAGGCCGTGATGCAGGCCGGCGTCGGCGCCGGTGTGGGCGGCCGCGGCCAGCGGCAACCCGGCGATCAGAAGCAGGGGCGCTTGGCGAAGAAGGCGCAGGGTCATGGTGTGCTCTTGATGAGGTGTCGGTCAGACGATGGGTTGGTGGACCGTGACGAGCTTGGTGCCGTCGGGGAACGTGGCCTCGACCTGGATGTCCGGGATCATCTCGGCCACACCTTCCATCACGTCGGCGCGCGACAGGATGCTGCGGCCCTCGCTCATCAGCGCGGCAACGGTCTTGCCGTCGCGCGCGCCTTCCATCACGGCGGCCGAGATCAGTGCCACGGCTTCGGGATAGTTGAGCTTGAGCCCGCGTGCGCGGCGCCGCTCTGCCAGCAGTGCAGCGGTGAAGATCAGGAGCTTGTCTTTTTCGCGCGGTGTCAGTTCCATGGGCGGGAGTGGATCGCTTCGTCGTGGCGGGTCATTATGGGCAACCCAGGGGCATTGCAACAGTCGTGCCGATGGCACGGAATCTGCACCTCCGGCGATGTGGACTCGACCGCCGTTCCCCCGCTCGCCAGCGACGACGCGCCGCAGCGCATCGTCAAGGTCCGGCGCGACTACAACAGCTGGGTGGCGCGCGAAACGCTGGAGGACTACGCGCTGCGCTTCACGCCGCAGCGCTTTCGCCGCATGTCCGAATGGCGGGTGGCGAGCACGGCCTTCGGTGGCGCCGCCTCCTTCCTGATCCTCGAGGCGGTCGGCGCGACGCTGCTGGTGCAGTACGGCTTCGTCAACGCGGCCTGGGCCATCCTGGTCACGGGGCTGATCATCTTCCTCGCCGGCCTGCCGATCAGCGTCTATGCCGCGCGCTACGGCGTGGACATGGACCTGCTCACCCGTGGCGCGGGCTTCGGCTACATCGGCTCGACGTTGACCTCGCTGATCTACGCCTCCTTCACCTTCATCTTCTTTGCGCTCGAGGCGGCGGTGATGGCCTACGCGCTGGAACTCGCGCTGGGCATCCCGGCGGCCTGGGGCTACCTGGTCTGCGCGCTGGTGGTGATCCCGCTGGTGACGCACGGCATCTCGGCCATCAGCCGGCTGCAGGTCTGGACCCAGCCCATCTGGCTGGTGATGCTGGTGGTGCCCTTCGTCTATGTGTTGGTGCGCGATCCTGGTGCGTTCGCGGGCATTGCGCACTACAACGGCGTCAAGGCGAGCGAGACCGGGTTTGACTTGCACCTCTTCGGTGCCGCGCTGACCGTCGGCATCGCGCTCATCACCCAGATGGGCGAGCAGGCCGACTACCTGCGCTTCATGCCCGTGCGCACCGCCGCCAACCGCGGCCGCTGGTGGGCCGGCGTGCTGGCGGGCGGCCCGGGCTGGGTGGTGTTGGGCGTGCTCAAGATGCTGGGCGGGGCGCTGCTGGCCTATCTCGCCATCGGCCACATGGTGCCCCCTGAGCGCGCGGTGGACCCGAACCAGATGTACCTGGCCGCCTACGAGTACGTGTTCCCGCAGTACGGCTGGGCGGTGGCGGCCACGGCATTGTTCGTGGTGATATCGCAGCTCAAGATCAACGTCACCAACGCCTACGCCGGCTCGCTCGCCTGGAGCAACTTCTTCTCGCGTGTCACGCACAGCCATCCGGGCCGCGTGGTGTGGGTGGTGTTCAACGCGCTGATCGCCTTCATGCTGATGGAGATGAACGTGTTCGAGGCCCTGGGCGATGTGCTGGGCCTGTACGCGAACATCGCGATCGCCTGGATGATGGCCGTGGTGGCCGACCTCGTGGTCAACAAGCCATTGGGGCTGTCGCCGCCGGGCATCGAGTTCAAGCGCGCGCACCTGTGGGACATCAACCCGGTCGGCGTGGGCGCGATGGCGCTGGCCTCGGTGCTGTCCATCAGCGCGCACCTGGGCGCCTTCGGGCGGACCGCGCAGGCTTTCTCCGCGCTGATCGCACTGGGCACCGCCTTCGCCACCGCGCCGCTGATCGCCTGGGCCACGCGTGGCAAGTACTACATCGCGCGGCTGTCGGATGAATGCGGTGCCGCGCCCTTCGCACCGGCAACAGGGCAGCGCGCAGTGCGCTGGGCGCGGGTCGAATCCGAAGTCGGCAGCCATCGGCGCCTGAGCACGCAGCGTTGCGTGATCTGCGAGCGCGACTACGAGGGCCCGGACATGGCGCACTGCCCGGCCTACCAGGGCGCGATCTGCTCGTTGTGCTGCACGCTCGATGCGCGTTGCGGCGACCTGTGCAAGCCCATGGCGAGCCTGTCGGCGCAATGGTCGGGCGCCCTGCGCTGGCTGCTGCCGCGACGGGTCTGGCCCTATCTCGACACCGGGCTCGGACACTTCCTGCTGCTCATGCTGATCGTGGTGCCCTTGCTTGCCGCGGTGTTCGGCGTGCTCTACCAGCAGGAACTGCGTGGCATCGGCGAGCGCGCGCTGGCCGACATGGCGCAGTCCACCACTTCGCTGCGCTCCGGCTTCCTCAAGGCCTACATGGCGCTGATGCTCATCGCCGGCATCGTCGCCTGGTGGCTGGTGCTGGCGCACCAGAGCCGCAAGGTGGCGCAGGAGGAATCGAATCGCCAGACGCGTCTGCTGATGCGCGAGATCGAACTGCACCGCGAGACCGACCGCGCGTTGCAGGCTGCCAAGCAGACGGCCGAGCAGTCCCGCGAGCAAGCAGACCAGGCCAACCAGGCCAAGAGCCGCTACATCAGCGCCATCAGCCACGAACTGCGCACGCCGCTCAACAGCATCCTCGGCTACGCGCAGCTCATGGGCGAGGACGCGGCCGTGCCGCCGCACCGGCGGCAGGCCGTGGCGGTGATCAAGCGTGGCGGCGAGCACCTGCTGTCGCTGATCGAGGGCACGCTCGACATCGCCCACATCGAGGCCGGCAAGCTCACGCTTCACGCCCGGCCCATGCAGTTCGCCGACCTGATGGTCGAGCTGGCCGACATGTTCGAGTTGCAGGCGGCCGAGAAGGGCCTGGCCTTTCACTTCGAACCCGAAGGCGATCTGCCCGAGCTGGTTCGAGCCGACGAGAAGCGTGTGCGGCAGATCCTCATCAACCTGCTGGGCAACGCCATCAAGTTCACCGCCAGCGGGCGCGTGACGCTGCGCCTGCGCTACGCGCGCGAGTTCGCGGCCATCGAGGTCGAGGACACGGGCCCCGGCATGTCGGCCGAGGAGCTGGGCCGCATCTTCGAGCCCTTCGCGCGTGGTGCCAGCGCCGGCCCGTCGGCGCCGGGCGCGGGCCTGGGCCTGACCATCGCGAAGATGCTGATCGACCTGATGGGCGGCGAGATGAAGGTGCAGAGCGCGCCGGGCGCGGGCTCGCTGTTCCGGGTGCGGCTCTTTCTGCCGCGCGTGCACCACACGAGCGGCGCGGGCATCCGGCGCGTCGCGGCGGCGACGCCGCGTCAGCGCAGCGGCTACGAAGGCCCGCGCCGGCGGCTGCTGGTGGTCGACAACGAAGAGGCCGACCGCGAGCTGCTCGTGCAACTGCTTGCGCCTCTGGGCTTCGAGCTGCGCACCGCCGCCAGCGGCCATGATGCGCTCGACCTGGTCGCGGCCGGCTGGCATCCGCATGCCATGTTCGTGGACCTGGCGATGCCCGGCATCGACGGCTGGGAAACCATCCGCCGCGCCCGCGCCGTCGGCCTGGCCGATGCGCAGGTGGCCATCGTCTCGGCCAACGCGTTCGACAAGCGGCTGGACAACGACGTCGGCATCGTGCCCGAGGACTTCTTCGTCAAGCCCGTGCGCCACAGCGAACTGCTCGAGTGGCTGGAGCGCCGGCTCGCGCTGCGATGGACCGACAGCGCCCCTGCAGCGCAGCCCGCTCCGGCCGGGCCTGCAGTGGTGCTGCCCGACGCTGCGCGCCTGCGCGTGCTCGGCGATGCAGTGAGCCTGGGCTACTTCCGCGGCATCATGAACGAGCTCGATGCCATCGACGCCGCCCAGCCCGAGTGCGCGGCCTGGACTGGCGCGCAACGCGGGCTGGCGCGCCAGTTCCAGTTCGAGGCCATGAGCCGCGCGTTGGCCGCGGCGGGGAGCACCCCATGAGCCGGGAAGAGAGCCCGCCGCCGCTGATCAGGAGCCTGCGCGAGGATGCCGGCACCGGCGACCTGGTGCTGATCGTCGACGACGTGCCCGACAACCTCGCCGTGCTGCACGACGCGCTGGACGAATCGGGCTACGCCGTGCTGGTCGCCACCAGCGGCGAGCAGGCGCTGCAGCGTGCTGCGCAAGCGCGGCCCGACATCGTGCTGCTCGATGCGATGATGCCGGGCATCGACGGCTTCGAGGTCGCGCGCCGGCTCAAGGCCGATGCGGCGACGGCCCACATCCCGATCGTCTTCATGACCGGTCTCACCGAGACCGAGCACCTCGTCGCGGCGCTCGAGGCGGGCGGTGTCGACTACGTCACCAAGCCGATCAAGCCCAAGGAGGTGCTGGCGCGGATGAACGTGCATCTTCAGGGCGCGCGCCGCGCGCGGCAGGATGCGCAGCAGGCCGGCCAGGCGCGCAATGCGCTCGATGCCTTCGGCTACGCCAGCTTCACCGTGCGCATGCCCGAAGGCAGGCTCGTCTGGCAGACCGCACTGGCGCGCGAGCTGCTGCAGCGCTACTGCGGCACCAGCGCGCCCGCGACGCCGCCGATGGTGCTGGAGTGGCTGCACCGGCACCTGCCGGATGCGCGCCAGCACCAGATCGAGCCGCCCGTTCTCGCCATTGCGCACGGCGCTGCCACGCTCAACCTGCGCCTGCACCAACAGACCGGGCAGGACGAGACGGGCGACGACTGGCTGATCATCATGCGCGAGGTCTCCGGTTCGGCGGTGATCGAGGCCATGAGCCTCAGCCTGAAGCTCACGGCACGCGAGGCCGAGGTGCTCTATTGGGTGGTCAAGGGCAAGACCAACCGCGACATCGGCGAAATCCTCGGAAGCAGCCCGGCGACCGCCAAGAAGCACCTGGAACGCGTCTACGTGAAGCTTGGCGTCGAGACCCGCACGGCAGCCGCCGGCGTGGCGATCAAGCGCATCCGCGAGCTGCAGCCGCAGTTCGAGCTGTGAGGGTCTGTGCCCGGGTGAACTGACCGGCTCGCTCCTAGAATCCGCGGCCATGATCGCACGCGCGTGGACCGTCTCCCTTTGCCTCGCTGCAACATCGGCCCAGGCCGGCGGACACTTCGACGTGGACGATGCAGGCATGCTCGATCCCGGCCAGTGCCAGTACGAGTTCTGGGGGACACGCGTGCGCAGCGAGCACAGCACGGTGTGGCACCTGGGGCCGGCCTGCCGCGTCGGGCCGGTGGAGCTCGGGCTCAACATCGACCGGATCTCTGTGCCGGGCGATACGGTCCATGTGCTTGGGCCGCAGCTCAAATGGACCTTCTTCGGAACGACACCCGAAGCCCGCTGGAGTGCAGCAGTGTCGATGGGCTACATCTCTCAGCAGCCCCGGCGGGGCGGACGCGACGGCGGGCAGTTCGTGGTTCCCGTGACATGGCGCGCCACCGAGAGCCTGATGGTCCATGCCAACCTGGGCGCCGACTGGGCCACCGGCAGCGGCGCACGCACCGGCCGCGGCGGGCTGGCGGGCGAGTGGGCGCTGAACGACACGGTCTCGCTCATCGCTGAGCGCAACCGCGCCTCCGGCCTCTGGACCTCGCGCTTCGGGGCACGCGTCAGCATCACGCCGTTGATCAGCATCGACCTCAGCGCGGCGCGCACCGGGCCGAGCGGCGTGCGCAGCTTCTCGGTCGGGCTGAATCACGAGTTCGGGCGCTGACGCTGCCGACAGCTTGCAGCGGGCGAGCATGCCCTGCTGGTGGAGATCCCCTCGCCGCTGCGCTACGCGCCTGATGGCACAGCACCATCCGTCGGTGGCCGGGCCCTTGGCCACAGTGCTCGGACTGCGTGCCCGGACGCATTGACGGCCGAGGAGGCGCCCCGCTGTCTCGGGTCCTTCAGCCGCCGACCAGCGCCCGGTAGTCCCGCCGCGTCGCCGGTGCCACCGAGTCGACCAGCTGCGCATGGGGCGTCTTGTGCCGCGCCAGCATGCGGGCCGAAGCGACTGCCCTGGACCGGCAGTACCAGTGGCAGGTGTGCTGCATGAGGAAGAGCTCGGCCGACATCGTGTAGGCCTTGTCGCGGGGTGTCCGCTGCAGGCTGTTGGCCGCCGCTTCGGCGATGCCGCGGGCGTGGATCGCGAGGGCGCGCCGCATGTCGAAGCTGTACGCCGGAAACAGGCGGTGGGCGAAGGGGAGGACCAGCGGCAGCGTGCTCACCCGCGCATCGGCGTCGTCGACGCGCGCGAAATCGGCGGCAAAGCGCTGGAACTGGCCGGCGAGCGTCTGCTCGGTGGTGTCGAGCAGTTTCCAGATCTGCTCGCGCCGCGCAGGGTCGTTTTCGCCGAGGCAGCGCAGGTAGCCTTCGGTCAGGGTTTCCATCAACTTCTCGATCTGGTAGCGGCCGAGATGGCTGGCGAGCAGCTGGATTCGCTTCTTTTGCTCGCGGGTCTTCAGCAAGTGGATGGCCAGCAGGAGCACGGCTGCCAGGGTGAGGAATTCCATGAGATGTATCCGGGCGGCGAATCGAGGCAGCAGGCGAATGTCGGTTAGTGAGCGAGGCCGCGGCCTATTGCCACAGGGCGTCGAAGCCGCCGGGCGGCTCCAGCCGCTTGCCGCGCAGCACCAGGCGCAGTGGCCCCGGCATCACGCGCGCGCGTTCCGGGTGCAGCGGGTCTCCGGGATAGGCGGCGGCGCGGTGGCCGTCGATGTCGAAGGTCAGCGGGCGCACCAGGCAGGGGGCGCGGCCTTCGGCCTCGGCCATCAACGAGTCGACGCTGGCATGGCGGCCCAGATGGGCGAGGCTCATGATCTGCGGCGCCGCCAGCGCGATCTCGCCGCGCCAGTAGCGCTCGAGCGCCTCGCGCGGACGCAGCCAGGCGCAGAGCACGGCTTCGTGCGCGTCATGCAGCGGCTCCTGGCCGGCGGGCGCGCGGGCGACGAAGAAATGCGTGTCGAAGCGCTTGCCCGGCGCATGCAGGGGCTGCATCGGCGTGATCCAGCGCGACCAGGGCCGCATGGCACGCGTGGCCACCCGCAGCCCGAGGCGACCGAGCATGTCGTTGAAGGGCATGGCCTGCGCGCTCAGTGCGGCGGCTTGCAGTGCGCCTGCGCGGTCGATTCCCGCGGCGAGCAGCAGCCCGCATTCCTCGAAGACTTCGCGCACGGCGGCGACGTGGATCGCCGCTGCGGTGGCGGCGTCGATGTCCGGATCTGCGAGCAGCGCCTGCAGGCGCTCGGGCCGGTCGTCGAGATGGGTCGCCGGGTCGAGCCGCGCATCCGACGCATCCACCTTGCCGCCGGGGAACACGTAGGAGCCGCCGTGCACGTCCGACAGTGCATGCCGCTGCATCATCAGCACCTCGGGCCCGGCCGCGCCATCGCGACAGATGAGCACGGTGGCGGCGGGTCGAATGGGGATCGGGATTTCGGTTTCAGCAGTGTTCATGGGGTTTCCGCACCTTCCACCAGAAAGCGTACGCGCCGCACGCCTTGCCATTCGTCCGCATCCAGCCGGAACGCGATCACGACGCGCGCAGGCAACGGCTCGGTGTGGCCGAACCAGATGCCGTCCACCGGCTGGCCCTTGTGCCGCAGCTTGAGCGCGAGATGCTTCTCGCCCACCAGCCGCTGCGAGATGACCTCCACCTCCTCGCTGAAGGTGGGTGGGGCGAAGCCCTGGCCCCAGACCTCGCGATGCAGCGTGTCGACCAGGTCCACGCGCAGGTACTCGGGCGCGAGCGGGCCGTCGGTGTCCAGGCGGCGCATCAGGGCGGCCGCATCGAGCCACTCGGCGGCGACCTGCGCCAGCGCGCGCTCGAAGGTCTCGAAGTGTTCGTGGGCCACTGTGCAGCCTGCCGCCATCGCATGGCCGCCGAAGCGCAGCAGCACGCCGGGGTGCCGCTTGGCCACCAGGTCCAGCGCGTCGCGCAGGTGGAAGCCCGGGATCGAGCGGCCCGAGCCCTTGAGCTCGCGTTCCTTGCCTGGCGCGCCGCTGGCGGCAAAGACGAAGGTGGGGCGGTGGTAGCGGTCCTTGATGCGCGAGGCGACGATGCCGACCACGCCTTCGTGGAACTGGGCATCGAAGACGCTGATCGCGGCAGGGGGCGTCTCGCTGCCGCCCTGGTCGAACAGCGACTCGGCCATCAGCAGCGCCTGTTCGCGCATGCCGCCCTCGATGTCGCGCCGCTCGCGGTTGATGCCGTCGAGCAGGCGCGCCAGTTCCTCCGCGCGGGCGCTGTCGTCGGTCGTCAGGCACTCGATGCCCAGCGTCATGTCGGCCAGCCGCCCGGCCGCATTGATGCGCGGGCCCAGCGCAAAGCCGAAGTCGAAGGTGGTCGCCGCCGCTGCATTGCGGCCGGCGGCCTTGAAGAGGGCGGCCAGCCCGGCGGGCATGGCGCCGGCGCGGATGCGGCGCAGGCCCTGGGCGACGAGACGTCGATTGTTCGAATCCAGCCTCACTACGTCGGCCACGGTGCCGAGGGCGACCAGCGGCAGCAGGGCATCCAGCTTCGGTTGGCTGGCCAAATCGAACACGGCACGCGCCCGCAGCTCCGAACGCAGCGCCAGCAGCACGTAGAACATCACGCCGACGCCCGCGATGCTCTTGCTGTCGAAGCCGCAGGCGGGCTGGTTGGGATTCACGAGCACATCGGCCGCGGGCAAGGCCGGGCCGGGCAGATGGTGGTCGGTCACCAGCACCGTGAGGCCGCGCGCCTTGGCGGCGGCCACGCCCTCGACGCTGGCGATGCCGTTGTCGACGGTGATCAGCACGTCGGCGCCGGTCTCGGCCACGCGCTCGGCGATCGGGGGCGTCAGGCCGTAGCCGTCGATCACCCGGTCGGGCACCAGGTAGCTCACGTGCCGCGCGCCCAGCAGCCGCAGACCGCGCAGGGCCACGGCGCAGGCCGTGGCGCCGTCGCAGTCGTAGTCGGCGACGATGCACAGGCGCTTGTCGTCGCGGATCGCGTCGGCCAGCAACACGGCGGCCTCGCGCGCGCCGTGCAAGCCATCGGGCGCGAGCAGGCGGGCCAGGCCGTCGTCGAGCTCTTCACGGGTCTGCACGCCGCGGGCGGCATAGAGCCGCGCCAGCAACGGATGAACGCCGGCCTGCTCCAGTGCCCAGGCACTGCGCGGCGGGATGGAACGGGTCACGATCTTCATCACAGCGCCTCCAGCACCGCCGGCGCGCTGGCACGCTGGAACAGGGATCGGGCCCAGCGCGCCAGCCCGCGCTGCTGCACGCCGAAGCGCTGCGCATTGCGGTCGCCGCACAGGGTGAGCGTGACCTCGGCGCCTGCGTTGTAGGCCGCCAGCAGTTCGGCGACAGGCCCCTCGTCCAGCACGGCCCAGGCCTGTGCCCAGGCCGCGCCGTCGTCGCGCAAGGCCGCCTCGCGCAGTCCATCGGCCACCCGCGGCTCCGTCTCCGGCAGCGCGGCATCGGATGGCAGCCGCCCCGTGCCGCTGAGCCAGAAGGAATTGATCGGTGGCTCGCCGCGCGCGGTGCGCTCGTCGTTGACGCGCTCGGTGTAGAGCAGCATCTGCATCTCGTTCTGGAGCCGGCGCAGCGGACGGGCGCCGTCGGACAGCGGCGACCATTGCGCGATGGGGTGCCCGACCGCACGGTCGATCGATGCGGTCGCCAGGCTGTCGAACATGCGGCCCCGCGCCAGCCAGCGGTGTGGCGTGGCCGAAGCATGCAGCGCGATGCCGTCCTCCTCGAAGTAGGGCCTGGCGATTTCCAGCAGGGCTTCCGACTCGGCCGCGTCGATGCGAATCGCGCCCGGATCGCCCAGCACCACGTCGTCGATGCCCACCTGCCAGTGGCACAGGGTGGCGATGCCCCAGCTGCCGTCCTCGCCGGCGCCGTCGAGGCCGGCGCGCCGTGCCTCCAGCGCGGCCCAGGGGATCTGCCCGTCAGGCGCCGAGATGCCGAGCGCCGCGGCCAGGGCACGTTCGTGCGGAGGGGAGAGGGTGCTTTCGTCCTGCAGGTCTTCGTGCACGAGCGCGAGACGGGAGAGCAGGCTTTCCAGCCTGGGCAGCCGCAGGCTGCCTGTCGCCTCCCGGCAAGTCGGCGTGCCGCGGCCGGCGAAAGGAATGAGCAGATGGGAGGCAGAGGGCGGCGCGGGCATGGGCCTATTGTCCGGGATGCCACAATTCCACTTCTATGCCTCTCCCCTATGAACTGCAACTCGGCTGGCGCTATACGCGCGCGGGCCGGGCCACGCGGCGCAACGGCTTCATTTCCTTCATATCCGGCGTCTCCATGCTCGGCATCGCGCTGGGGGTGGCGGCGCTGATCATCGTGCTCTCGGTGATGAACGGCTTCCAGAAGGAGGTGACCGATCGGATGCTCGGCGTGATCTCGCACATCGAGATCTTCTCGCGCGACGGCCAGGCACTGGCGGACATCGACGCCATCGCCGAGGCCGCGCGCAAGAATCCCAACGTCATCGGTGTCGCGCCCTTCATCGCCGCCCAGGCGCTGATCGCGCGCGGCGAGGACATGAAGGGCACGCTCGTGCGCGGCATCGAGCCGTCGCTGGAGCCACAGGTGACCGACATCTCCACCACCGCCCAGAAGGGCGCGCTGGACAAGCTGGTGCCGGGCGAGTTCGGCATCGTGCTCGGCGTCGAACTGGCCCGCTCGCTCTTCGTGCAGGTGGGCGACCGGGTGACGCTCATCGCGCCTGGCGGGCAGGTCACGCCGGCCGGCGTGGTGCCGCGATTGAAGCAATTCACGGTGGTCGGCACTTTCGATTCGGGGCATTACGAGTACGACTCGGCGCTCGCCATGATCCACGAGCAGGACGCTGCGCGCGTGTTCCGGCTCGAAGGGCCGAGCGGCCTGCGCCTGAAGCTCAAGGACCTGCACCGTGCGCGCGAGGTGGCAGACGAGCTGGCCGTCACGCTGCCCGGCGAGTTCCTGATCCGCGACTGGACGCGCCAGAACAGGACCTGGTTCGCCGCGGTGCAGGTGGAGAAGCGGATGATGTTCATCATCCTCACGCTGATCGTCGCGGTCGCGGCCTTCAACCTGGTGTCCACGCTGGTGATGACGGTGACCGACAAGCGCGCCGACATCGCCATCCTGCGCACGCTGGGCTCGAGTCCGAAAAGCATCATGAGCATCTTCGTGGTGCAGGGCGCCATGGTGGGCGTGATCGGCACGCTTGCCGGACTGCTGCTGGGCCTTGGCATCGCCTACAACATCGATGTGATCGTGCCGGCGCTGGAGCGGCTCTTCAACGCGCGCTTCCTTCCGCAGGACATCTACCTCATCAGCAGGATGCCCAGCGATCCGCAGCGCGGCGACATCCTGCCGATCGCGCTGATCTCGCTGGCGTTGTCCTTCGTGGCCACGCTCTATCCGAGCTGGCGCGCGAGCCGCGTCAATCCGGCGGAGGCGCTGCGCTATGAATGAAGCCGCAACGCTCGGCTCCGGCGTGTCGTCGCTGCGTGCCGAGGAGGCCGCTGCAGGCTCGCAGCGCCCGGTCGTGCTGCAGGTGAGGGGACTGACCAAGCGTTTTCATGAAGGGCGCATCGACCTCACGGTGCTGCACGGGGTCGACCTCGACGTGCGCGCCGGCGAGACGCTGGCGATCGTCGGCGCCTCGGGCTCCGGCAAGAGCACGCTGTTGCACCTGATGGGCGGGCTCGATGCGCCCACCGCCGGCACCGTGGAACTGCACGGCAAGAACATTGCGCATGCGGACGCGGCCGAGCAGGGCCGGTTGCGCAACGCGCACCTGGGCTTTGTCTACCAGTTCCACCATCTGCTGCCGGAGTTCAGCGCGCTGGACAACGTTGCAATGCCGCTGAAGATCCGCCGCACGCCGCCTCAGCAGGCGGCGGAGGCTGCCGCTGCGATGCTGGCGGCCGTGGGACTGGCCGAGCGACTCCATCATCGCCCGGCCGAGCTCTCAGGCGGCGAGCGCCAGCGCGTGGCGATCGCCCGCGCATTGGTCACCCAGCCCGACTGCGTGCTGGCCGACGAGCCCACCGGCAACCTCGATCGCAACACCGCCGATGGCGTGTTCGCGCAGATGTTGAAGCTGGCGCGCGAGCGCCGCACCGCGTTCGTCGTGGTTACGCACGACGAGGCGCTGGCCAGTCGTTGCGATCGCGTGCTGCGGCTGGCGGCGGGGCGGCTGGACAACGGGCGTTAGGGGCTGCTGCGGCCGTGTTTTTCGATTTACCCATATGGTGGGTAAAGTCGGATTTACCAGTTTAACGAGTATTTTGCATTTACCCGTGGCATGGGTAAGATGCGGACTATTCGTCTCATGGGCAATGCCATGCGCCAGGTCCTCTCCACACCGTCCCAACTCGGCCCGCTCCTGAAATCCGGCCGCCGCGCAGCCGGCCTGCCGCAGGCCGAACTGGCCCGACGCATGGGCATCAGCCAGAGCCGCATCTCGCACATGGAGCTCCACCCGGAATCGGTGAGCCTCGAACAGCTGCTCGCGCTCTTCGGCCTGCTCGGCATGGAGCTCATCGTCCAATCGAGATCCGAAGCGCCCCCGGCGCAGGAATGGTGAGCGATGGGCCGGAGGTCGCATTCGCAGGCCCTGTCGATCTGGGCCAACGGCGAGCGGATCGGAGCGTGGCGCATCCCCGCGCGTGGGGAGCCGGAGCTCGTCTACGACCCCGCCTGGATGGCTTCGCCGGCCGGGCGTCCCCTGTCGTTGTCGCTTCCGCTGGCGGCGGGCGGTCTCAAGGGCCAGGTCGTCAACAGTTATTTCGACAACCTGCTGCCTGACAGCCGCGCCATCCGCGAGCGCCTCGCCACGCGTTTCGGGACGGCATCCACGGACGCCTTCGCGCTGCTGCGAGCCGTCGGACGCGATTGCGTCGGCGCCATTCAATTGCTCGCCGAAGACGAGGCGCCCGAGGGTCTTCGGCAGATCTCAGGCTCGCCGATGTCGCCTGCCGAAGTCGAGGCCCTGCTTCTCCAGACCGTGACGCCGGGCCGCCTCGGCGGCCTGCCCGGGGAGGAGGACGTGTTGCGAATCTCGCTGGCAGGGGCGCAGGAGAAGACCGCGCTCCTGTGGCACGACCAGCAGTGGATGCGGCCGCACGGCGCGACGCCAACGACGCACATCCTGAAGCTGCCGCTGGGGCTCGTCGGGCATCGCCAGGCCGACTTCAGCACCTCGGTCGAGAACGAATGGCTCTGCCTCAACATCCTTCAGGCGTACGGCCTGCCAGTTCCCCGCTGCGCCATCCTCGGCTTCGGCGCGCAGAAAGTGCTGGCCGTCGAGCGCTTCGACCGGCAACTGCACTCCTCGGGAAGCTGGCTCATGCGCTTGCCACAGGAAGACTTCTGCCAGGCGCTCGGCATCCCTTCGCATCTGAAGTACGAGGCTGACGGCGGCCCGGGCCTGCTGAACCTGGCCGCGATCCTGCGCCAGTCCGTCAGCGCACGCGAGGACCTGCGGACACTGCTCGCCGCGCAGCTGGTCTTCTGGATGCTTGCTGCACCCGACGGCCACGCCAAGAACTACAGCATCCACCTGTTGCCGGAAGGGCGCTTCAGGCTCACGCCGCTCTATGACGTCATGTCGATCTGGCCGGTGGAGGGCGCCGGGCCCAATCAGTTCTCGCGCCATGACGCCACTCTGGCCATGGCCATGATCGGGAAGAACAAGCACTACCGGAGATCGACCATCCGCAGGCGCCATTTCAATGCCACCGCGCGCCTGTGCGGCTATGGCGCGGACGCCGAGGACATCATCGGCTTTTTGCTCGACAGCACGCCCGGCGTGATCGCCCGCATGGAGGCGCAGCTGCCGGCCGGCTTTCCGGCGAAGGTGGGGCAGCCGATTCTGCAGGGGCTCGCCGCGTCTGCTGCGGCGCTGGAGGCGATGCCGAGGGAGTAGGGACCAACGCAGGCGTTGGCACAGGCTTCGGCCGCCTCGCTGGAGGTCAGCGGGGGCGGCGCCTGGCGATCATTTTGGGCATTCCCTTTCTTTCCATCTGGGTCTTGAATCACCCATCGGGTGTGTCCAGCTCAAGCTACAGGAACAGCCCCGGGTCCACCATCGCCCGGTTCAGCATCACCGACCAATGCAGGTGCGGGCCCGTCACGCGGCCTGTAGCTCCCACCGCACAGAAGCGCTCACCAGCCTTCACCACTTCCCCCGCCTTCACATCCATCGCGCTCAGATGGCAGTACATCGTGAGCAGCCCGCCGCCATGATCGAGCCAGACGGTGCCGCCGTTGAAGAAGTAGTCGCCGGTGTCGATCACGCGCCCCGCCATCGGCGCCTTCACCGGCGTGCCCGTGGCCGCCGCAATGTCCATGCCGCTGTGCGGATTGCGCTTCTCGCCATTGAACACGCGCCGCAGGCCGAAGGAACTGGAACGCCGCCCCGGCACCGGGACCTGCATGCGCAGATCGCCTTCGGGCGGGGGCTCGCTGAAGGTGGCCATCACGCCCTGCAGGTGCGCGCGCTCGCGCTCGTAGCGCGCCATGTCTTCGGCCGAGAGGTCGACCTGGCCCGGCGCGACCTTGAGCTGCTGCTCCCGGTACCGCTTGGGCGCGACGACGTAGGGCAGCTCGCGGGTGCCGCCCTCCTCGCGCAGGGCCCGGATGCGAGCCTCGCCCGGTGGCGCGCCGAGGGGAATGCCCACCAGCGCGTGCCATTCGATGACATCGCCCACCACCAGCAACGGCACGTCTTCCACGGTTCGCGCCTGCGGCCGGCGCGCCGCCGGGCCCAGAGAGAGCCGGGCCACGCCCCCGGGGACATGCAAGTCGCGGGGCCACACGGCCTCTTCCTCGGCCGCGCGGGCTGCCGGCAGGGCCATCGATCCGAGTGCGCCCAGCAGGGCATCGCGGCGATTCAGGTGCATGGACTCAGGCCTTCGGCTTGCAGGCATGGACGAAGTCGCCAGCGCGCACGGTCGGCGAGAGGGGGCGGACCTGGCGGTCCGATGCATTGGGCGAGACGCCGAGGTATTCAAGCGGCATGGAAGCTCCTGGGGAAGGTTGGCGGAAGCAGACGCTGGACCCGATGGCCTCCACCGCGGACTTGGATGGCACCATCATGCAGCATGACCACCAGCGGCTCTACACCTTCGACGCAAGGACCCGATCCCATGACCACCCTCACTGACGACGCGCTTCTCGATCCGCTGTTCGACATCCGCTTCAAAGGCTACCCGCGCACGCGACCGCCCATGCGGCGCAGCGAGATCGGCCAGGCCGGCTGGCATGTGCTGGCCGGCGACCTGCCGCTGCCGGTGGCCGTGCTCAAGCGCGAGGCGCTGGAGCACAACCTCGCCTGGATGCAGGCGCGCGTGCGACAGTGGGGCATCGACCTCGCACCGCACGGCAAGACCACCATGTCGCCGCAGCTGTTCCGGCGCCAGCTGGATGCCGGCGCGTGGGGGCTGACTTTCGCAACGGTCACGCAGCTCGCCGTCGGCGTGGCGGCCGGCGCGCGCCGCACGCTGATCGCCAACCAGGTGGTGAACGACGAGGACCTGGCCGGCATCCAACTTCTGTTGGGCGAACACGCGGACCTGCGGATCGTGTTCCTGGTCGATTCGCTGGCCCAGCTCGCGCTGATCGAAGCCTGGCGCGAGCGCCATCACGAGAGCCTGCCCTTCGAGGTGATGCTGGAGATCGGCGTCGAGGGTGGACGCACCGGTTGCCGCACGCAGGAGGAGGCCACCGCACTGGCCATCGCCCTGCACCGGAGCCCTGCGGTGCGCCTGGTGGGCATCGAGTGCTACGAGGGCCTTGCCGCGACCGGCGAGACCGGCCCCGACACCGCATACGCCAAGGCGCTGATGGACCGTGTCGAAGCCGTGGCGCGCCATTGCGATGCGCAGGGCCTGTTCGATGGCGACGAGGTGATCGTCTCGGCCGGCGGCTCGGCCATCTTCGACCTGGTGGCCGGCCGCCTGAAACCGGCGCTCAAGCGCGGCGTGCGCGGCATCCTGCGTTCGGGCTGCTACGTCACCCACGATCACGGCTTCTACAAGCGGATGCTCCGTGCAGTGGACCAGCGTCTCGGTTGCGATTGCGAGCAAGGTGAGGGCGGGAGCCTGCGCCCGGCAATGGAAGTGTGGGCGATGGTGCAGTCACGCCCGGAGGCCGGGCTTGCCATCCTCGCGGTGGGCAAGCGCGACATCTCCTTCGACCTGTCGCTGCCCGTGCCCATCGCACGCGCCGCGCGCGGCAGCCTGGTGCCCGAAGGCGTGCCCGCCGGTTGGAAGATCACCGGCCTGAACGACCAGCACGCCTACCTGCGCTGGGACGATGCCGCCTCGCCGCAGGCGCCGATCGTCGGCGAGCGCATCGGCCTGGGCATCTCGCATCCCTGCACTACCTTCGACAAGTGGCACTGGATGCCGATCGTGGAGGAGGACTACTGCGTCAGCGATGCGGTGTCGATGCATTTCTGACGGCGCCGACCGCGGCCTGCTGCGCGTGGGCGATCTCAAGCAAGGCGGAATATCCCGTCGCCATCACCGACACGGTCGATCCCATCGTCGACACCGGCCCCTTCACTGCCACCCTCACCGGCGCCATCACCGGGCCTGGCGAGCTAGGCAAGATCGGAACAGGCAGCTACGCTCGCTCGGGCGCCGACATCTTCCGCGGCGCCCCCTGGCGATCGTGAACCGCGCTTGCTGGCCAGCCCGCTAAAGTGCCCGTCACCATGCATGTCGAGCCCTGTTTTCTTCCCACGCTTCGACGAGGACTTGCAAGCGCGGCCGTCGCGCTGCTGGCCTTGTCCTCTGCGGCCGGCCGTGCCGGCCCGCTGTGCCTGGACACGGCACTCCGGTCCGCGCCACCGCCACGCGCCCAGGCCCTGGCGGCGGCGGCCCGACAGGAGCACGAGGCTTTCGGCGGCCAGGCATTCGATGCCGAAGGCCGGCTCGTCGAAGCGGGCTATTCCGAAGCCGAGGCGCTGCGCAGGCCGTCGCTTGTTCCGGCGCCGTGGGAGCGCGTCATGGGCTACTGGCGCGCGGTCGACGCAGGGGAGGGCCGGCTTCCCGCCCAGGTGGCGTTCGGCGCGTGGCGTCCGGCCGATCGAGGCCTGCTGCGGCAGGCGCTGAACCAGGCCACCGCGGCCCACTTGCAGGGCCTGGGCGTCGGGCCTGACCAAGGCCTTGCGTCGCATGAACTGCGCGCGCTGCAGACCGCCCTGGACCGCGTCGCCGTGATCGACACGCCCTGGTCCGCGGCCTTCGTGAGCTGGCTCGCACGCAAGGCCGGGCTCGGGCCGCAGGAGTTCGTCTTCTCGGAGGCGCACGCCGACTACGCGGCTGCCGCATGGCAGGCCGGCACCGACGAGGTGCAGGGCCGGCCCACCACCTATGCCATGCGCGCCTGCGATCTCGCGCGCACGCCGCCGCGTGTCGGCGACCTGGTTTGCCATGCGCGCGGCGACCATGAAGGGCTCGCCGACTTCGAGGGTCTCGGCCGCAATCTGGCGACGCGCCGTACCGGCGGAGGCGCATTGCCCATGCATTGCGACGTGGTGGTGGGCGTCGATGCCACGGGCTTCGACGCCATCGGCGGCAACGTGCTGCAGTCCGTCACACTGCGGCGTCTTGCCTTCGCACCCGGCACCCGATCGCTGGACCCGAGCTACCGAGGCTGCGGAACCGGCACCCCGGGCTGCGTCGATCGCCACCTGAGCCGGCAGCCCTGGTCCTTGCTGCTGCAGTGGCGTTGACGCGAGCGGCGCGACGCGATCAGCTGCGCGTCATCGCACGCGACAGCGTGGCCTGCGGCAGATAGGCGCCTGCCTCCCTCAAGCGTTCCACCAGCGTCTGCGTATCCAGATCGCAAGCCGGCTGCCCGGTCGCGATCGACTGGGCCGCTGCCGTCCCGGCGGCCTGTCCCATCATGTAGGCCGCCGACTGCGCGCGGATCGAGCCGTGCACCTTGGTGTCGCTCGAATGGCAGCGCCCCGCCACCCACAGATTGCCGGAGCCACGCGGCACCAGGATGCTGTACGGGATGCCCACGCTGCCCCCGCGGCCCAGGTTGTCCTTGCCATGAAAGTCGTTCAGGAAGCGCTCGTACTCCGCCTTGGAGGTGTCGGTCGGATGCACGTCGGTCGGTCGGTTGTACACCGCGATCTGATCGGCGAACTGGCGCCGGTTGCGGAAGTCCTCGATGCCGAGCTCGAACTCGCCGACGATGCGGCGCGAATCGCGCACGCCCATCACAGGCGCAGTGGTGAGCAGCTCCAGGTCCTCGCAGCCGGGCACGTACTTGCGATAGAACTCCAGGTACTCCACCGCGAGCTTGCGGCCGAACACCATGCCGTCGGAGAGGCTGCGGTTGGACAGCGGATTCAGGTTGAACACATGGCCGGCGTTCAGCGTGGCGCTGCGCTCGCCGATCTTGTTCATGCCAGGCATGAAGCGGTCTTCCTGGGTGAAGTGCCCGTCGGCGATGGCATGGGCGAGCAGCTCGGTCTTGGTGTGGTTCTTGACCTCGTCGATCCCGTGCCAGTCGCTGCCATAGGCCGGATGGTCCCAGTGCATGCCGCCGAGCAGCGAGCACAGCGTGCTCGGCGCCACCGTTTCGGTATCGCGCAGCACCACCTTGCATTCGGCGCCCGCGAGTGCGGCGAGCGCAGCGTCGCCGGTCGCATCGACGAAGGCTCTTGCGCGCACGTAGCGCAGTCCCTCCACGTTGCTCAGGACCACGCCATCGACGCGCCGCCCGCGGGTCTCGGCCTCGATCACGCGCGTGAAGAAGCGCAGTTCCACGCCGGCCGACACCGCGAAGTCGTCGAGGATGCGCTTCAGGTGCTCGGGCTTGAACGGGACCCAGCGATTGAGCTGGGCGTTCAGGAAGTCGGGCACTACGTGCTGGCCGAAGGCCTTCTGGGCCCACATGGTTTCGAGCAGCTCCTTCATGAAGCCGCCGACCAGCATGCGCTCGCCGTCGGCCACCGGCCCGAAGGACGCGACCAGCCCCGAGGTGCCCATGCCGCCGAGGCAGCCAGTGGCTTCGACCAGCAAGGTCTTGAGGCCCAGCCGCGCGCCGCACACGGCTGCCGCGGTGCCTGCCGGGCCGCCGCCTGCCACCACGAGGTCGTAACTGTCGCCGGCTGGAATCCGGCGCGTCAAGGTATAGGTGTCGTCGTCGTTCATGGGTGATGTCAGTTGGTGGGTGCGCCGAGCGGCCTGGTGACTTCGGCGAAGCGCCGGATCTCGCTCTGGATGAAGGCCTTGAATTCGTCCGGCCCCTGCGGCGAGACCTCCACGCCCATCTCGGCCATGGACTTGGCGACGTCGGGCATCGCGAGCACCGCGGCAATGTCGTCGGCGAGGCGCTGCGCGATCTCGCGCGGCACGCCGGCCGGCGCCGCGAAGCCGGCCCAGTTGACGGCCTCGTAGCCCGGCAGCGTCTCGGCGATTGCCGGCCAGTCGGGGTAGAGCGGGCTGCGCTTCGTGCTGGTCACGCCGAGCACCTTGAGCTGGCCGCCCTTGACGAAGGTCTCCGCCGAGCTCGCGACCGAGAAGCCCATCGGGATCTGCCGGCCCACGATCTCGGTGTACATCTTGGCCGCGCCGTTGTAGGGCACGTGTTGCAGCTGGATGCCGGCCATGTGGTTGAGCATCTCGCCGGCGAGCTGCGCGGAAGTGCCGATGCCGTTGGAACCGAACGAAAGCCTTCCGGGCTGCTTCTTCGCCAGCGCGATCAGCTCGCGGATGTCGTTGGCCGGGAAGTCGGCCGCCGCGACCAGCGCCACCGTGTAGTAGCCGACGCGGGCGATCGGCTGCAGGTCTTTCACGCTGTCGTAGGGCAGGTCCTTGCGCTGCACGGCATTGATGCTGAGCGAGCTGCCGAGCAGGCCCATCGTGTGGCCGTCGGGCGCTGCGCGTGCGGTCGCCAGCGTGCCGATGACCACGCCGCCGCCCGGCTTGTTCTCGATGATGACCGACTGCTTCCAGCGCGCTTCCAGCCGCTCGCCGAGCACGCGCGCGAGCCGATCGGCCGCGCCGCCGGGGGGCTGGGGCAGGTAGATGCGCACGGGCTTGCTCGGGAACCCTTCTGCGCGCAGCGAGGGGGCCAGGGCCATCAGGGCCGCGGCCTGCAGCAGGCGGCGGCGCGCAGGGCCGATGTTCGTCTTCGTCATGGCTTGTCTCCATCTTTTTTCTCTCCCCGCCGGGGGAGTCAGACCCATTGTTCGGCGCGCACCGCCCGCGGGCAAATGAAAAGACATGGCCATGCCTTAACCTTTGGTTATGAACCTGCGTCACATGGAAGTCTTCCGCGCCGTCATGCTCACCGGCAGCGTGGCCGGGGCGGCCGAGCTGCTGCACGTCTCGCAGCCGGCGGTGAGCAAGCTGCTCGCCCATGCGGCGCGACAGAGCGGGTTGACCCTGTTCGAGCGCGTCAAGGGCCGCCTCGTGCCCACGCCCGAGGCGCAGCAGCTTCACGCCGAGATCGAGAACCTCTGGCGCGGCGTCGAGCGCGTTCGCGACGTCTCGCGAACACTGGCCCGGCCCGAGACCGGCACGCTGCGCCTGGCCGTCTCTGCCAGCCTGGCCTCGCACCTTGCGCCGCGCGCGGTGGCCCTGCTCTACGAGCGCTTTCCGCTGCTCAAGAGCCGCATCGAGATCCTGGTGTCGCCCATCATGGTCGATGCGCTGCTCGATCATTCCGCCGATCTTGCGATCGGCCTCCTGCCCAACGAGCATCCCAATCTGGTGACCGTCAAGAGCTACGCCTGTGGCCTGGCCTGCGTGATGCGCGAGGACCATCCGCTTGCAGCGAAGGCCCTGGTCACGCCTTCCGACCTGCGCGGCCAGCGCGTGATCACCTCGCCCGCCAGCACGCCGTACGGCCAGAGCCTGCACCGCGCCTACGGCAAGGCCGCTGCGGATCTGCGCCTGGACATCGAGGTGCGCTCCGCCACCACTGCCTGCTGGTTTGCCCAGGCCGGTGCCGGCATCGCCGTCATCGATCGCGCGGCCGTGGCGGGCCAGTCATTCACCGGGCTCGCGGTGCGGCCCTTCAAGAGCAGCGAACGGCTGGAGGTCCGCATCATCCGCAACCGTTACCGGCCGATGTCGGTGGTGCAAGAGGCCTTCTGCGACGTGTTCGACCGTGTGTGGGACGAGGCGCTCAAGACGCCCGCGTCGCCGCGAATCCAGCGCTGAGTCCCGACACGGCCCCACGACGGCGATGCCGCCGCAGTCACCGCGTCAGGCCGCGATCGAATAGCCGCCGTCGACGGGAATCGCCGTGCCTGTGACGAAGTCGGAGGCGGGGCTCGCCAGGAAGACCGCGATGCCCGCCAGATCCTCCGGCCTGCCCCAGCGTCCGGCGGGCGTGCGCGTGTTCACGCGATCCTCCAGGCCCTGCACCTGGACGCGCGCGCCGTCGGTCAGCTCGGTGCGGATCCAGCCCGGCAGCACGGCGTTGACCTGGATGTTGTCGGGCGCCCAGGAGGCCGCCATGGCGCGCGTCAGCTGCACGATCCCGCCCTTGCTCGCGCCATAGGCCGGCGCATAGGGGGCGCCGAAGATCGACATCATCGAGCCGATGTTGATGATCTTGCCGCCGCCGGCCTTCCTGAGATGCGGGTAGGCCGCGCGGCAGCACAGGAAGGCGCTGGTGAGGTTGGTGTCCATCACCTGGTGCCACTCTGACAGCGCGAGCTGGTCCACCGGCTTGCGCACGGTGGTGCCGGCGTTGTTGACCAGGATGTCGAGCCGGCCGCAGCGCTCGGCCGCCTCGTCGACGAGGCGCTGCACCGAGGCCTCGTCGCTCACGTCGGCCGCCAGCGCGAAGCTGTCGCTGCCCAGCGCGCGCAGGGCCTCGACCGCGGCGGTCGATTTTTCCGAATTGCGCGCCGCGATCACGACGCGGGCGCCCGCCTGCGCCAAGCCTCGCGCCATGCCCAGGCCGATGCCGCCATTGCCGCCGGTGACGAGGGCCGTCTTGTCTTCGAGATTGAACATGCGGCGAGTGTCGCCCGGTTTCGGCCTACGCGCCGCACTCCTCACAGGATGCGGTTGAACCAGAGCAGCGAGAGTCCGGCCGACAGCAGCGCCAGCACCGCGGCGCCGAGCGCGAACAGGGCCGAGATCTCGGTTTCCTTCTTCTCGACCGTGAGCCGCGAGCTCAGCGTGTTGTAGACCTTGGTGAGGTCGGCCGCGGTGCCCGCGTAGTAGTACTCGGCCTGCGTCTTGTTGGCGATGGCCTTGAGCGTCTCCTCGTCGAGGCGCACGCGCATCGACCAGCCTTCGAAGCCGATGGTCTCGCCGTCCACCGTGCCGATGCCCACCGTGTAGACACGCACGCCGCGCTCGGCCGCGACCTTGGCCGCGTCGAGCGGATCGACGCCGGTGGTGCGCTGGCCGTCGGTCAGCATGATGATCGCTGCCGAGGTGTAGGAACCCGGTGCCACGGGCGTGAATTCCTTGGGCGGCGGCTTGCCGGCCTGGTCGAGAGGAACGCCGCGCGTGCGGTTGCTGCTGTTGCTGTTGCCGTTGCTGCTGTTGATGCCGTTCGGGCCGAAGTTCGCGATGTCGATGCCGGCGTCCGGGAACAAGGTGGCCAGCGAGACGACGATGGCGTTGCCGGTGGCGGTGGCGCGCTGCAGCTGGAAGGAATCGATCGCCTGGACCAGGTCCTCGCGGTTGGTGGTGGGCAGCTGCGCGACGTTGGCGCTGCCCGCGAAGGCGACGATGCCGACCTTCACGTGGCGCGGCAGGTCCTTCAGGAAGGCCTTGGCCGCTTCCTGCGCTGCCACCAGCCGGTTGGGCTGGACGTCAGCCGCGCGCATGCTGCCCGAAACGTCCATCGCCAGGATGATGGTCTGCTGGTTGGAAGGCAGCACCACCACCGCCATGGGCCGCGCCGCGGCGATCAGCATCGCGACCATCGCGAGCAGGAACAGGAAGGGCGGGATATGGCGCCGCACACTCTGGCGCACGCCCATCGCCTCGCGCACGATCGACAGGCTGGCATAGCGCAGCGCCAGCTTCTTCTTGCGCCGCAACAGCCAGACATAAAGCAGCACCAGCAGCGGCACGGCAGCCAGGAGCCAGAGGAATTGAGGCCAGAGGAAGTTCATGCGGCCACCGCCTTGGGCTGGGACGAACCGGCGCGCACGCGGCGCTTGCGCATGTCGGCAAAGCGCACGATCGCTTCCACCAGGTCGTCGTTGGTCGAGAGTTCGAGCGTGTCGACGCCGACCTTGGCCAGCGTCTCGCGCAAGGTGTTTTCGCGTTCGGCAGCGAGGTGGGCGAAGCGCTTGCGGAAGGCGGCGTCGTGGGTGTCCACCCAGAGTTGCTCGCCGGTCTCTGCGTCGGTGAGCGGCACCAGGCCAAGATCGGGCAGCTCGAGCTCGAGCGGATCGAACAGGCGCACCGCCACCACCTCGTGGCGCCGCACCAGCTGCGCCAGTGCACGGTCCCAGCCCGGCTCGCTGAGGAAGTCGGACACCACGAACACGGTCGAGCGGCGCGGCATGAGCACGGCCGCGGACTTGAGCAGCTCGGCCAGGCGGGTCATCCCCTTTTGCCTGGGCTGGTCTTTCTGGGCGGCGCGGCGCTCCATCGCGTGCAGCAAGTGAAGCACGTGGCGCCGGCCGGTGCGCGGCGGAATCACCGCCTCGACGTCGTTGCCGTAGACCAGCGCGCCGACCCGGTTTCCGTGCCGCGTGAGCAGGCGCGCGATCACGCCGACGAAGCCGGCCGAGATCTCGCGCTTGGCCTTGCGCCCGGAGCCGAAGTCCACCGACCGGCTCAGGTCGAGGATGAACCAGGCCGCCATCTCGCGGTCTTCGGTGAACACGCGCACATGCGGCGTCTGCAGGCGGGCCGTGACGTTCCAGTCGATGTGGCGCACGTCGTCGTGGTGCTGGTACTCGCGCAGGTCGGCCAGGTCCAGGCCGGTGCCGCGCATCAGCGTGCGGTAGTCGCCCTGCAGCAGGCCGTCGAGCCGGCGCACCACTGTCCACTCGAGCCGGCGCAGCGCGCGCTCGGCGCCGCCGGCCGCGGCCTCGGCGGCCGCGAGCTGTTCGTCGTTGGCCGCTGGGCGGCGGCTAGGCCACCAGTTTTTCATGTTCGAGCGGCTTGGCCGGCGGCGGCACGGCCCGCATGATGCGTTCGACCACGCCGTCGGGGGTGAGGCCTTCGGACAGGCCCTCGTAGGAGAGCGTCACGCGGTGCCGCAGCACGTCGGGGACCAGGGCCGTCATGTCCTCGGGCAGCGCATAGCTACGGCCACGCAGGAGCGCCAACGCGCGCGCGCCCTCGGTCAGGTTGATGGTGGCGCGCGGGCTGGCACCGTAGGTGATGAAGCGGCGCATGTCCTTCAGCCCGTGCCGCTCGGGCGTGCGCGTGGCCGACACCAAGCGCACCGCGTATTGGATGAGCGACGGATCGACGTACACCTGCCGCGCTTCCGCCTGCAGTGCCGCAAGCTGGTCGGTGGTCGCGACCGGGCTGGCCTCGACCGCGGGGCCGATCACGCGCTCGACGATCACGAACTCTTCCTCGTCCGTCGGATAGTCGACCAGCACCTTCATCATGAAGCGGTCGACCTGCGCCTCGGGCAGCGGGTAGGTGCCCTCGGTTTCGATCGGGTTCTGCGTCGCCATCACCAGGAAGGGGCGCGGCACGCGGTGGGTCTCGCCGGCGATCGTGACCTGGCGCTCCTGCATCACCTCGAGCAGCGCACTCTGTACCTTGGCTGGCGCACGGTTGATTTCGTCGGCCAGCAGCAGGTTGGCGAACACGGGACCGAGCGAGGTGCTGAATTCGCCGGTCTTCTGGTTGTAGATGCGGGTGCCCACCAGGTCGGCGGGCACCAGGTCGGGCGTGAACTGGATGCGCTTGAAGCGTCCGCGCACTGCTTCGGCCAGCGTCTTGACCGTGAGGGTCTTGGCCAGGCCCGGCACGCCTTCGACCAGCAGATGGCCGCCCGCCAGCACGGCCACCATCACGCGTTCCAGGAAGCGGTCCTGCCCGACGACGACACGCTTGACCTCGTAGAGGATCTGCTCCATCAGCTCGGCGGTGGTGGCGGAAGGCGCGAAAGTCGATTCGGTCTCTGTGCTCATGCGGTGCTTTCTAGAGGGCTGGGCCAGGAGGGTCAGAAGGGCGGCGAACCGGCGGCCGAGGCGGCGTTCTCGATCGGTACTGCAAATCCGATGCCAATGAAGGTGCGCTGCTGCGTGGGGTTGAGGATGGCGGTGACGATGCCGAGCACCTCGCCGTTCATGTTGACGAGCGGCCCGCCCGAGTTGCCTGGGTTGGCGGCGGCGTCGAACTGGATCAGGTTCCCGAGCTCCTGCTTGCCTTCCGGCGAGCGGAAAGAGCGCTTGAGGCCCGAGACGACGCCTGCGGAAACCGACGGCCCGATGCCGAAGGGAAAGCCCACGGCGGCCACCTGGTCGCCGGGTTGCAGGTCGGCGGTCGAGCGCATCACGGCCGGGATCAGGTCGTCGGGCAGCTTCTGGGCCTGCAACACGGCCAGGTCGTTCTCGGGCTGCACGCCGGTGATGACGGCGGGTGCCTCGAGGCCGTCGGCGAAGGTGACCTTGATCTTCTCGGCGCCCGCGACCACGTGCAGGTTGGTGAGGATGATGCCCTTGTCGACGATCACAACGCCGGTGCCGACGCCACGCTCGACCTCGCCGGGCGGCTCGTCCGGCTGCGCCTCCGGCGCCTTGCCCTTGGCCATGTTGCGGCCCTGCTTCTGGGTCTGGGCTTCGGGCGTTTTCTTCTCGGGACCGTAGCCCACCACGCGCACCACCGAGGGACGGATGATCTCTGCGGCCTTGGCGGCCGGCGAGGGCAGGGTGGCGGTGTGCAGGGTGCGCAGGACGGCGGCGTCGATGTCCTTCTGCGTGTACTGGCGGATGTTCTGGCGCGGCCACAACGCGACGCTGGTGGCGGCCGACCCGATGCTGAGCGCGAGCAGCAGCGCGAAGCTGCGGCGGCCGGGCTGCCAGCCACGCTTGGCGGCAGGTGCAGCGGCCGGAGCCGATGCGTCGCCGGGGGACCCGTCGGGCTGCTGCGGCGTCCCGGCATCGGCCGCGTCATCGAGCGGCGTGCGGGGCGAGCGACTGTAGAAAGCTGGCCTGCGCATCGGGACACCTCCGGCTAAAAAAGTCCACGCGTGAGCAGGCACGGTAGCACGCTTTCCGCGCCTGTGCATGCCTTCGGGCATCATCTGCAGATGGCTGTCTTCGTCGATACCCATTGCCACCTGGATGCCCCGGAGTTCGGCGGCGAGATGCCCGCCGTGCGCGCGCGCGCGGCCCAACGCAACGTGGCGCTTTGCGTGATTCCGGCGGTGGCCGTCGCGAATTTCGCAAGGGTGCGCGAGCTCGCGCATGCGCAGGACGACGCCTACGCACTCGGCATCCATCCGCTGTGTACCAACGAGGCGCAGGATGAGCATCTTGCGCAGCTCGATGCGGAGCTCGCGCGCCGCCGCGAGGACCCGCGCCTCGTCGCAGTGGGCGAGATCGGGCTCGACTTCTTCGTCCCCGGGCTCGATCCGGCGTGGCAGGCGCACGTCTTTCACACACAGTTGCAGCTTGCCCGCAAGCACGGGCTGCCGGTGATCATTCATGTGCGTCGCTCGGTGGACCAGGTGCTCAAGCATCTGCGCCAGGTGGCGCCCGAGGGGCATTGGCACGGTATCGCCCACGCCTTCAACGGCAGCATTCAGCAGGCGCAGGCCTGTCTCGCGCTCGGGTTGAAGCTGGGCTTTGGCGGTGCCCTGACCTTCGAGCGCGCGCTGCAGCTGCGCCGCCTCGCGACCGAGCTGCCGCTGGAGGCGATCGTGCTCGAGACCGACTCGCCCGACATCCAGCCCCAGTGGCTCTATCGCACGCAAGCGCAGCGCGCCGCGGGCGAGCCGCAGGGCCGCAACGAGCCCGGCGAACTGCCCCGCATCGCCGAGGTCCTGGCAGGGCTGCGCGGGATCACGGTCGAAGCACTGGCCGCAGCCACCACCCACAACGCGGTCGACGCGCTGCCGCGTCTGTCGGCGCTGATGGGCGTGTCGGCAGATCGCCGGGGAAGCACGTAGGCCGATGACGCAAATTGCGCGACCGGGTCTCGGGGTGCGCTTTTGATGTCATCCTCGCCGGCCTGTCGCCGTTGCAAGGAGGTGGCAAGTTCGTCACTCCAACTCCAAAGGACCTTTCCCATGAAGACATCATCGATTCGCTGGGTGCCCGTCGCGCTGGCGCTGTCTTTGGCCACCCTCGGCCTGTCGGCCGCCGCACAGACGCAGCCCGCGCCAAGCGCACAGCCGAGCACGGTCGAGAAGGCGGAGAACACCGGCGAGAAGGCCTGGGATGCCACGAAGAGCGGCACCAGGAAGGCCGTGAACGCGACCGAGAGCGGCGCCAAGAAGACCTGGACCGGCACCAAGAAGACCAGCAAGAAGGCCTGGAACGCCACCAAGCGCGGCACCAGGAAGGCGGTGGATACGACAGAGAACGTCGCCGGCAAGGCCGGCACGGCCGTGAGCAACACCGCGACAGCCGCCGCCGACAAGACGCGCCAGGTGGGCGACAAGATCGGCGAGAAGATTCCGGGCACGGCCCAGAACGAAGCTGCGAAGAAGCCCTGATCCGGTTCGAGGCGCCTGCGAAAACCCGCCATCGGCGGGTTTTTTTACTTCTATGCTCACGAGCCTGATGAATCGACCCGACGTGTTTCCGTTGCAGACGCAAGCCGTGCTCACCGGACTGGCGCCCATCGTGTCGGAAGCCACGGTGCTGTTGATTCTCGGCAGCTTTCCAGGCGCCCGGTCGATCGAGCAGCAGCAGTACTATGCGCACCCACAAAATCAATTCTGGAGAATCTTGCAAGCCATCTGGCCTCATAACCCGCTGCCTACGGGGGGCGACAGCTATCAGAGGCGCAGCGACTGGCTGCTCGCGCGCGGGCTCGGCGTGTGGGACGTGTACGGGCGCTGTCGGCGAGAGGGCAGCCTCGATGCGGCGATCCGCGACGCCGTGCCGAACGACATCGCCAGCCTGCGCCTGCCGGCTCTCGCCGCCATCGCGCACAACGGCGGCGAGAGCTTCAGGCATGCGCGGCACACGCGCACGCTGGGCGTGCCGGTGCATCGCCTGCCCTCGTCCAGTCCCGCGCATGCATCGTGGAGCTTCGAACGCAAGTCGGCGGCATGGCGCGAGGTGATCGCGCAGTACCTGCCCGTCCCATGAAGCGCGCCTTGCCCGAGGTCAACTTCTCCGACTTCGGGGATGTGCGCTACCTGCACCTGGGCACCGAATGGGTCCAGGGCTCGATGAAGCTGGATGCGCCCTTCGAGATCGAGCTCGAGTACGTGCAGCGCATGATGGCCTGGCTGCTCTTCGTCGACCCGGCGGACGTGGCCAAGCGCCACGCCATGCAGCTGGGCCTGGGCGCCGCCAGCCTCACCAAGTTTTGCCGCAAGGCGCTGCGCATGCGCACCACCGCCATCGAGCTCAACCCGCAGGTGGTGGCGGCCTGTCGCGGCTGGTTCAAGCTGCCGGCCGACGACGCCAGGCTGCAGGTGGTCGTGGCCGATGCGCAGACCGAAATCCGCAAGGCCGCGTGGCAGGGCACGGTCGATGCGCTGCAGGTCGACCTCTACGACCACGAGGCCGCGGCGCCGGTGCTCGACAGCGAGGACTTCTATGCCGACTGCCGCCGTCTGCTGACCGAGGACGGCTGCATGACGGTCAATCTCTTCGGCCGGTCCTCGAGCTACGAGCGCAGCGTCGAGAAGATTGCTGCCGCATTCGGCGAGAAGGCGCTGTGGGCTTTCCGGCCGACGCGCGAAGGCAACACCATCGTGCTGGCCCAGCGCAGTCCGAGCCGGCCCAAGCGGCCCGAGCTTGCCGAGCGCGCCCAAAGCATCCAGACTCGCTGGGGCCTGCCTGCACCGAAGTGGCTGCGGGTGTTCAAACCGATTGCCGACCGATGAGCGCAGTGACTTCTCCCGCATCCGCCGCGTCTGCCCGTCCCGAAGGGCCGCTCAACCTGCGGCACCTGATCGAATGGCTTGCCAAGGACCGCGTGATCTCGCCCGAGGAGGCCAAGCGCACGATGACGCGGTGCGCGCAGGCCGAGAGCCGCCAGCCCCCGCTGGTGCGCCTGGCCAATGTCGCGATGACGCGGCAGGCCGATGGCAAGCCGCTCGATCTGGAGATGCTGACCGAATGGCTGGCCGGCCGCGCCGGGCTGGCCTACCTGCGCATCGACCCGTTGCGCGTCGATGTCGGCAAGGTGGCCGACACCATGAGCGCCGCCTATGCCGAGCGCCACAAGGTGCTGCCGGTGCAGGTCACGCCGACCGAGGTGGTGGTGGCGACGGCCGAGCCCTTCCTCACCGACTGGATCGCCGAGGTGGAGCGCCAGTCCCGCCGCCAGGTGCGGCGCGTTGTGGCGAACCCGACCGACATCCAGCGCTACACCGCCGAGTTCTTCTCGCTGGCAAAGTCGGTGCGGGCGGCGCAGAAGGCCGGCGGCAGCGCGGGCGGCGCGAGCTTCGAGCAACTGGTCGAGTTGGGCAAGAGCAACAAGCAGCTCGACGCCAACGACCAGAGCGTGGTGCAGGTGGTCGACTGGCTATGGCAGTACGCCTTCGACCAGCGGGCCAGCGACATTCACCTGGAGCCGCGGCGCGACCAGGGCGTGATCCGCTTCCGGATCGATGGCGTGCTGCACCCGGCCTACCAGATGCCGATGGGCGTGATGAATGCGATGGTGTCGCGCATCAAGCTGCTGGGGCGCATGGACGTGGTCGAGAAGCGCCGCCCGCTAGATGGACGGATCAAAACCCGAAGGCTTCGGACCCCCACGCTCGGCGCTGACGCGTCCTCCCTGCCCCCCGAGGGGGCTCCGCCTCGGGGCGGCCCGTCAGCGGCTGCCGCGTACGACGAGGTCGAGATGCGGCTTTCGACCTTGCCCACCGCCTTCGGCGAGAAGATGGTGATGCGCATCTTCGACCCCGACACGGCGGTCAAGGATCTCGATGCACTGGGCTTCGCGCAGCACGACGCGCAGCGCTGGGAGCAGTTGGTGACGCGCCCGCACGGCATCATCCTGGTGACCGGACCGACCGGCTCGGGCAAGACCACCACGCTCTACTCGACGCTCAAGCGGGTCGCGACGGAGGAGGTCAACGTCAGCACCATCGAGGACCCGATCGAGATGATCGAGCCCTCCTTCAACCAGACGCAGGTGCAGCCGCAACTGGACTTCGGCTTTACCGAAGGCCTGCGCGCGCTGATGCGGCAGGACCCGGACATCATCATGGTGGGCGAGGTGCGCGACCTCGCCACCGCCGAGATGGCGGTGCAGGCCGCGCTCACCGGCCACCTGGTCTTCAGCACGCTGCACACCAACGACGCGCCCAGCGCGATCACGCGGTTGATGGAGCTGGGCGTGCCCAACTACCTGATCAACGCCACCATGCTCGGCGTGCTGGCGCAGCGACTGGTGCGCACGTTGTGCCCGCATTGCAAGGCGCCCGACGAGAGCGTCACGCGCGAGCAGCTCGGCGCGTTCGTCAAGCCCTGGCAGATCACCGGCTCGGTGCGTGCGTACAAGCCGGTCGGCTGCGTCGATTGCCGCATGACGGGCTACCGCGGCCGCATGGGCCTGTACGAGCTGCTCACCGTGAGCGAGCCTTTCAAGACGCTGGTCGACAAGGAGCCGAACACGGTGGCGCTGCGGCACCAGGCCGTGGTCGACGGCATGCGGCCGCTGCGCCTGGCCGGTGCCCTGCGCGTGGCCGAAGGGCTGACCACGGTGGATGAAGTGCTGAGCGCCACACCACCGCTCGAATAGCGCAGCCTGCGCGGCTGTCCCTCCGGAGTAACCCTCGCCTCACGTTAGGTGGTATCCACATCGATCCTGACCGGGAGCTGACCTCACAATCCGCTGTTCGAAATTTTTCGAGGGGCAGTTCGTGAAAATCAAAAGTCAGAAAGACTTTTTTGCGGGTCTGATGTTCACCGTCGTCGGCATTGCCTTCGCATGGGGAGCGACGACCTACAACGTCGGCACCGGCGCCCGCATGGGTCCCGGCTACTTTCCGTTGATGTTGGGCATCCTGCTCGGTGTTCTTGGGATCATCGTGATCTTCACCGCGCTGGCCATCGAGACGGTGGACGGCGAACCGGTGGGCAAGATCGCCTGGCGACCGCTGGCCTTCATCATCGGCTCCAACCTGATCTTCGGCATCCTGCTGGGTGGCCTGCCCAGTGTCGGGCTGCCGGCCATGGGGCTGATCGCCGCCATCTACGCGCTGGTGCTCGTCGCGGGTCTCGCGGGCGAGCAGTACAGCGTCAAAGCAAGCCTGGTCCTCGCCACCATCCTGGCCATGGGCAGCTATGTCGCCTTCGTGGTCCTGCTCAAGCTGCAGTTCCAGGTCTGGCCTACCTTCATCACCGGCTGAGAGCAAGCGTCATGGATCTCATCAACAACCTGACCATCGGCTTCACCGCGGCCGTCACGGTCCAGAACCTGATCTACGCCTTCGTCGGCTGCCTTCTTGGCACGCTGATCGGCGTGCTCCCGGGCATCGGCCCGGTCGCCACCATCGCCATGCTGCTGCCGGCCACTTACGCGCTGCCGCCCGTGGCCGCGCTCATCATGCTGGCAGGCATCTACTACGGCTCGCAGTACGGCGGCTCCACCACCGCCATCCTGGTCAACCTGCCAGGCGAATCGTCATCGGTGGTGACGGTGATCGACGGGCACCAGATGGCCAAGCAGGGGAGGGCCGGTCCAGCCCTCGCGGCGGCCGGCCTGGGCTCCTTCTTCGCAGGCTGTGTCGGCACCCTGATCCTGGCCGCCTTCGCGCCGCCCCTGACCGAGCTGGCCTTCAAGTTCGGCCCGGCCGAGTACTTCTCGCTGATGGTGCTGGGCCTGATCGGCGCCGTGGTGCTCGCCTCGGGCTCGCTGCTCAAGGCCATCTGCATGATCGTGCTGGGCCTGCTGATCGGGCTGGTCGGCACCGACGTGAACTCGGGCGTGGCGCGCTACAGCTTCGATATTCCCGAGCTCACCGACGGCATCGGCTTCATCGTGATCGCGATGGGCGTGTTCGGCTACGGCGAGATCATCGCCAACCTGTCGCGTCCCGAGGAAGAACGGCAGGTCTTCACCGCCGAGGTGCACGGGCTCTGGCCGACCAAGGCCGACTTCAAGAACGGCTTCCCCGCCGTCCTGCGCGGCACGGCGCTGGGCTCCTCGCTCGGCATCCTGCCTGGCGGTGGCGCGCTGCTGTCGGCCTTCGCGGCGTACACGCTCGAGAAGAAGATGAAGCTCAAGGCGGGCGAGATTCCCTTCGGCAAGGGCAACATCCGCGGCGTGGCCGGCCCGGAGGCGGCCAACAACGCGGGCGCGCAGACTTCCTTCATCCCGCTGCTGACGCTGGGCATTCCGCCGAACCCGGTGATGGCGCTGATGGTCGGCGCGATGACCATCCACAACATCCAGCCCGGCCCGCAGGTGATGACCAGCAACCCGGAGCTCTTCTGGGGGCTGATCGCCTCGATGTGGATCGGCAACCTGATGCTGATCATCCTGAACCTGCCGCTGATCGGCATCTGGATCAAGCTGCTGTCGATTCCTTACCGCTGGCTGTTCCCGGCCATCGTGCTGTTCTGCGCGATCGGCGTGTACTCGACCAACAACAACACCTTCGACGTCTGGATGGTGGCGATCTTCGGTGTGGTGGGCTACATGTTCATCAAGCTCGGCTGCGAGCCGGCGCCGCTGCTGCTGGGCCTCATCCTGGGGCCGATGATGGAAGAGAACCTGCGGCGCGCGCTGCTGTTGTCTCGTGGCGCGTGGAGCGTGTTCGTCACGCGGCCGATCTCGGCCGGGCTGCTGGTCGCGGCTGCGCTGATGGTGGTGATCGTGTTGCTGCCCGCGGTGAAGTCGAAACGCGAGGAAGCCTTCGTCGAGGCCGACTGAAGCGGTTCGCTTCGCTTCGCCGAGCGGCGCCTTCGGGCGCCGTTTTGCTTTTGAACGGACCCGGCCCTGAAGCCTCAGAATCTGACCCATGAAGCTGAAGAGATCCTCCTTTCTTCGCGCCGGCGCCCTCGCGCTGTGCGCCACTGCATGGCCCGCCGCGTTCGCGCAGCAGTCCTATCCCAACAAGCCGATCCGCCTGATCGTGCCTTTCCCGGCCAGTGGTGCCACCGATCTTTTCGCGCGCACCCTGTCGCAGAAGATGGGCGAGAAGCTCGGCACGACGCTGGTGATCGACAACAAGCCGGGTGCCGGCGGCGCGATCGGTTCCGACCTCGCGGCCAAGGCGCCGGCCGACGGCTATACGCTGCTCCTGGCCACCACCAGCACGCATTCGATCGGGCCCGCGATCAACCCGAAGCTCCCCTACGACACGGTGCGCGATTTCGCGCCCATCGCGCATGTGGGCGATGCGCCCAGCATCATGCTGGTGCCCAACAGCTCGCCGGCGAAGACGGTGCGCGAATGGATCGACTACGCCAAGAAGAACCCCGGCAAGCTCAACTACGCCTCCAGCGGCAACGGCACCATCGTCCAGCTCACGGCGGAGCTCTTCAAGTCGCAGGCCGGCGTGTTCGTCACCCACATTCCCTACAAGGGCACGGCGCTCGCGATTCCCGACCTGATCAGCGGCAAGGTGGACGTGCTCTTCGACGCGCTGCCTACCGGCATGCCACACGTGCGCGACGGCCGCCTGCGCGCCCTGGGGGTGACCTCGCTGAAGCGCAGTCCGCTGGCACCCGAGCTCCCGGCGATCGCGGACGTGCTGCCGGGCTTCGAATCGAACACCTGGTTCGGCCTCTACGGGCCGAAAGGACTGCCGGCCGACCTCGTCGCGCGCGTCAATGCCGCGGCCAACGAGGCGGTGAGCGATCCGGAAGTGCGCGACAAGCTTTCCAGGTTGGGCATCGAGCCGGCCACCGGAACGCCCGCGCAGTTCGCGGCGATGGTGGCGCAGGACGCTGCCAAGTGGAAGAAGATCATCATCGAACGCAAAATCATCAGCGAGTGAAGCCATGAAGTTTGACTACGCCAACCTCTACTCCTCCACCCGCATCCCCATCTTCGCGCGCAACGTCGTCTCGACCTCGCACCCGCTCGCCGCCCAGGCTGGCCTTCGCATCCTGCAGCAGGGCGGCAATGCGGTCGATGCCGCCGTCGCGACCGCAGCCGTGATGACCCTTGTCGAGCCGGTGAGCAATGGCCTGGGCAGCGATGCCTTCTGCATCGTGTGGGACGGCGAGAAGCTGCACGGGCTCAATGCCTCGGGCTGCTCGCCGGCCGCCTGGACGCCGGAGTACTTCCTGCGCAAGTACGGCAAGGACGCCCGGACGCCGCCGCAACGCGGCATCGATTCGGTCACGGTGCCCGGCGCCGTGGGCAGCTGGGTCGCGCTGTCCGAGCACTTCGGCAAGTTGCCCTTCGAGGACCTGATGGCGCCAGCGATCGAGATCGCCGAGCGCGGCTACCTGGTGCCGCCCGTGGTGCAGCAGAAGTGGGCCGCCGGCACGCCGATCCTGCAATCGCAGCCTGGCTTCGGCGAAGCCTTCCTGCCCTGGGGCCGCGCGCCCGAGGTCGGCGAGCTGTTCCGCTTTCCGGCCGCGGCCCGCGCGCTCAGGGCGATCGCCACCACCAAGGGCGCTGCCTTCTACAGCGGCGAGATCGCCGAGGCCCTGGAAAAGTTCTCGAGCGCCCAGGGCGGCAGCCTCAAGGTGCGCGACCTCGCGAACTGGAAGCCGGAATGGGTGGCGCCGATCGCGCAGGACTACCGCGGCTACACCGTGCACGAGATGCCGCCCAATGGCCAGGGCATTGCGGCACTGATCGCGCTGGGCATCCTGCAGAACTTCGACATGGGCTCGATGCCGATCGACTCGGTGGCCGCGCAGCACCTGCAGATCGAGGCGATGAAGCTGGCCTTCGCCGACACCTACCGCTACGTGTCGGACCCATCGTCGATGGAGGTGTCCCCGCTGCAAATGCTCGACGGCGCGTATCTCGCCTCCCGTGCCAGACTCATCGACGTGAACAAGGCACAGGACTTCAAGGCCGGCAACCCGGTCAAGGGCGGCACGATCTATCTCACCGCGGCCGACGAGAGCGGCATGATGGTGAGCTTCATCCAGAGCAACTACATGGGCTTCGGCTCCGGCTGCGTGGAGCCGTCCTTCGGCATCAGCCTGCAGAACCGCGGGCACGGCTTCAGCCTGGACGCCAACAGCCCCAACGTGGTGGAGCCGCGCAAGCGCCCCTTCCACACCATCATCCCGGCCTTCCTGACGAAGGACGGGCAGCCGGTGATGAGCTTCGGCGTGATGGGCGGGAACATGCAGCCGCAGGGCCACATGCAGACCCTCGTCCGTATGCTGGACCATGGCCAGAACCCGCAGGCCGCTTGCGACGCGCCGCGCTGGCGCTTCAACCATGGGCTGGAGATCAACGCCGAAGGGGCGATGAAGCCGGAACTCGTGCAAGGCCTCGGCGCGCTCGGCCACAAGGTCGAGGTGATCAACGATTCCTACCAGGACTTCGGCGCCGGCCAGTTCATCTGGCGCGCAGGCGATCCGGCAGTGGAAGGCTACGTGGCGGCGAGCGACGCGCGCCGCGACGGCCTCGCCGCCGGGTTCTGATCGCCGATGTCCTCTGTTCAGGCCGCTACCGGACCCCACGCGTACAGGCACCTCGGCCCCGGCCTGGCGCTTGCCTCTTTGGGCGCCATCGCCTTCAGCGGCAAGGCCATCATCGTCAAGCTGGCCTATCGCTACGGGGTGGACGCGGTCACGCTCATCATGCTCCGCATGCTGTTCGCGCTGCCGCTGTTTGCGCTCATGGCATGGTGGGCGGGGCGCGGCAAGCCGCCGCTCACGCGGCGCGACTGGTTGGGCGTGATGGGGCTGGGCTTCTCCGGCTATTACCTGTCCAGCTTTCTCGACTTCGCCGGCCTGGCCTACATCACGGCGAGCCTTGAGCGGCTCATGCTCTACCTCAACCCGACGCTGGTGCTGCTGTTCGGCTGGATCGCCTACCGCCGCCGCATCACGCGCTGGCAGATGGCCGGCATGGCGATCAGCTACGCCGGCGTGCTGCTGGTCTTCGGCCATGAAATGAGCCTCGGCCAGTCCAGCGCGGCTGCCTGGGGCACGCTGCTGGTGTTCCTGAGTGCGGTGAGCTACGCGATCTACCTGGTGGCCAGCGGCGAGTTCGTCAAGCGGCTCGGCTCGCTCCGGCTGGTCGGGCTGGCGACCGGCGTGGCCTGCGTGTTGTGCATCATCCAGTTTGTTCTGCTGCGCCCGTTGGACACCGTTCTGCAGTTGGCGCCCGAAGTGATCTGGCTCTCGGTGCTCAACGCGACCGTCTGTACCGCGCTGCCGGTGCTGGCGGTGATGATGGCCATCGAGCGCATCGGCCCCGCGATGGCCGCGCAAACCGGCATGATCGGGCCGATGTCGACCGTCGTGATGGGCGCGCTGATCCTCGGCGAACCCTTCACAGCGTGGATCGCGGCCGGCACTGCGCTGGTCATCGCCGGCATCTTTGTGTTCACACGAACGGGATGACACTCTCCCCCAGGTTGGCCCACTTCGTGTGGCCGCCTACCCCCTCACCGGGGGCAACACCAGCGGCCCGGCAAAGCCGGTTCCGCGGTGTTCCCCCGATCGGCCGCGACAGTCCCCACTGTCGCGACCCACACGAAGCGTCAAGGAGCAATCGATATGGATCTGGGAATCACAGGCCGCACGGCCCTGGTGTGCGGTGCCAGCAAGGGGCTTGGCTACGGGTGCGCGGAGGCGCTGGTGCGCGAGGGCGTGAACGTGGTGATCGTGGCGCGCGGTGCCGAGGCGTTGGCCGAGGCGGCGAAGAAGATCGAGGCCGCGGCCCGTGCGGGCGGGCCGTGGGTGAGGCCGGTGGCCGCCGACATCACCACGCCCGAGGGCCGCGCCTCGGCCTTTGCGGCGCACAAGGACTACGACATCGTCGTCACCAATGCGGGCGGCCCGCCGCCGGGCGACTTCCGTGACTGGGACCGCGAGGCCTGGATGAAGGCGGTGGATGCCAACATGCTCACGCCCATCGAGCTGATCAAGGCCACGATCGACGGCATGGCGGCGCGCGGCTTCGGGCGCATCGTGAACATCACCTCGAGCTCGGTGAAGGCGCCGATCGACATCCTCGGCCTGTCCAATGGCGCCCGCAGCGGGCTCACGGGCTTCGTGGCGGGCGTGGCGCGCAGCGGGGTCGCGGCGCGCGGCGTGACGCTCAACAACCTGCTGCCGGGCGCCTTCGAAACCGACCGCCTCAAGGGCACGATGGCGGGCGCTGCCAAGAAGTCGGGGCAGGACTTCGATGCGGTGTGGGAGAGCCGCAAGAAGACCATCCCGGCGAAGCGCTTCGGCACGCCGGAGGAGTTCGGCGCGATCTGCGCCTTCCTGTGCAGCGTGCAGGCGGGTTATCTGAATGGTCAGAACATCCTGGCGGATGGCGGGGCCTACCCAGGGACCTACTAGGATTCTTGGCGATCCGCTTTGATCGCTTTGCTGCAGGGGCGGGCCGCCCCGCACATCCGTGGGCACCTTTGCGAGGAGACGGTGCGCCGACGAGAACAGCGCCCCGCCGAACTGATCCGCCCACGCGCGGGCATTTCGTGCGGCCCAGCACCGGATCTCGGGCCTGTCTACCATGTGCTCTTTTCGTGCAAGCAGAACTGAAAGAGGACACCCATGCGCAGCCAAGCCGTTCGCATCAACCGCCACGGCGGTCCCGAAGAACTGAAGATCGTCGACGTGGAGGTCGGCGAGCCCGGGCCGGGCGAAATCCGCATCCGTCACCATGCGGTCGGCCTCAACTTCATCGACACCTACCAGCGCAGCGGGCTCTACCCCTTCGCGATGCCGCTGCAACTCGGCATGGAAGCCGCGGGGGTGGTCGAGGCGGTGGGCGAGGGCGTCGCCCACCTGAAGGCCGGCGACCGCGCCGCCTATGCCAGCCAGCCGCCGGGCGCCTACAGCGAGCTGCGCGTGATGCCGGCAAAGAACGTGTGCAAGCTGCCCGACGCGATCTCGTTCGAGACGGGGGCGGCCATGATGCTCAAGGGGCTGACCGCTCAGTACCTGCTGAAGAAGACGCTGCCGGCCGAGGGCTTGCAGCCGGGCGACTTCATCCTCTTTCACGCGGCCGCCGGGGGCGTCGGCCTGATCGCCTGCCAGTGGGCCAAGGCCCTGGGCCTGCAACTGATCGGCACCGCCGGCACCGATGCCAAGTGCACGCTGGCGCTGGAGCACGGCGCGGCGCACGCAATCAACTACAGCACCGAGAACTTTGCCGAGCGCGTCAAGGAGATCACCGGCGGCCAGGGCGTGAAGGTGGTCTACGACTCGGTGGGCAAGGACACCTTCGAAGGCTCGCTGAACTGCCTGCGGCCCTTCGGCCTGCTCGCGATCTTCGGCAACGGCTCGGGGCCGGTGCCGCCCTTCAATCTCGGCCTGCTGGCGTCCAAGGGCTCGCTCTACGTGACCCGTCCGACGCTGTTCTCCCACATCTCCAGCCGCGAGCGCACGCAGGCGATGGCGGACGACCTGTTCGCGGTGGTGGAAAGCGGCGCCGTCAAAATCCCGATCGCACAGCGCTATCCGCTGGCCGAGGTGCAGCAGGCGCACCGCGACCTGGAAGCGCGCAAGACCACGGGCTGCACGATCCTCACACTTTGAGGCTCCGTCACTCCATCGGACTGAGCCGCGACTCGCGCATGCGCGTGCGCGAGAGCGCACCGGCCGAGTCGAGGATCGGGTAGGCGATCGAGCAGATGTGGGAGTTGATGCGCTTGAGCTCGCTGATCAGGTCGATGTGCAGCGAGCTGGTCTCGATGCTCGAGGCGGTCTGTTCCGCAAGCCGCTCGAGGTGCGTGGAAGCATAGGCGCGCTCGAGGTCTCGGAAGCGTGCCTTCTCTTCCAGCAGCTTCTGGGCGTCGCGCACGTTGGCATTGAGGAACACGCTCATGCCGAGCCGCAGATTGGCGAGCAGGCGCTCGTGCAGCTCGACGATCTCGCGCATGCCGGCGGCGGAGAAGTTGCGTTGCTTCTTGATCTTCTTGTCCTCGATGTCGAGGATCACCCGCTCGATGATGTCGCCGATCTGCTCCATGTTGATGGTGAAGCTGACGATGTCGGTCCAGCGCCGGCTTTCCTCCTCGCCGAGCGCCTCGCGCGAGATCTTGGTCAGGTAGTACTTGATGGCCGAGTACAGCTCGTCCACCGTGTCGTCCATTTTGCGCAGCTCGGCGGCCAGGCGCAGGTCGTTGTCGCGGATCACCTTGAGCATGCCGATCAGCATGGTCTCGACCACGTCGGCCTGGTGCAGGGCCTCGCGCGCGGCGTTGGAGATGGCGAGGGTGGGCGTGGACAGCGCCGATGGATCGAGATGGCGTGGCCGCTGCATGGCCGTGGGGTCGGTCGGCATCGGGAGCAGGTGCTTCATCAGTCGCGCGACCCAGCCGGTGAAGCCGATGAAGCCGATGCTGATCACCAGGTTGAAGCCCAGGTGGAAGAGCACGACCAGCTGCGTCGCGTCGGAGATATAAGGCCGGGCCTCGCGCAGGTAGGTCCCGACGAAAGGCGCCGCGATCGCCACGCCCAGCAACTTGAAGACCAGGTTGCCGACGGTGACCTGGCGCACCTCGACCGCGGATTTCGCGGTGGTCAGCACCGCCAGCAACCCACTGCCAAGGTTGGCGCCCAGCACCAGGCCCAGCGCCACATCCAGCGGCACCACGTTGGAGCTGGCCATGGCGGCCACCAGCAGCACCACCGCGAGACTGGAGTACGCCGCGATGGCCAGCACCGCGCCGATGGTGATCTCCAGCAGCACGTCGCTGCCGAGCGAGGCCAGCAGCTCCAGCACCGGTTGGGATGAGAACAGCGGCCCGGTCGCCTCGACCACCAGCCGCAGCGCCAGCAGCATCAGGCCAAGACCGATCAGCACCCGCCCGACGCGACCGGCCACGGTGGAGCCGCGCGAGATGAAAAGCACCACGCCGACGAAGATGAAGAGCGGCGACAGCCAGGAGAGGTCGGCCGAGAACAGCACCGACATCAGCGCAGTACCGACGTCGGCGCCGCGCATGACGGCCAGCGCGGCCGGCAGGGCCACCAGGCCCTGGCCGACGAAGGAGGAAGTCATCAGCGAGGTGGCGGTGCTCGACTGCACCAGCGCCGTGACGCCGATCCCCGAAAGCGCCGCGGTAAAGCGGTTGCGCATGCTGTGGACCAGGATCTTGCGCAGGTTGGCGCCGAAGACGCGCAGCACGCCGGTGCGAACGAGATGGGTGCCCCATACCAGCAACGCAACGGCGGCCAGTAGATTCAACAGGTGCTTCATGGAAGCCGACGACTATAGACCAGCCTTCGGCTTGCGTTTGCCGGGGGCGGCCCCTACTTGCCCCGGCGTACGCGTCGCAGCTCGTCGAGGATGAGGCAGATCGCGCCGATCGTGATCGCGCTGTCGGCCACGTTGAAGGCCGGGAAATGCCGGCCGGCCAGGTGGAAGTCGAGGAAGTCGACCACGTAGCCATGCATCATGCGATCGACCACGTTGCCGATGGCGCCACCGAGGATCGCAGCCATGGCGAAGGAAAAGAGCTTTTGCCCCGCATGTGAACGCAGCATCCACACGATGAACAGCGCCGCCGCAATCCCGATTGCGGTGAAGAACCAGCGCTGCCAGCCCGCCGCGTCCGCGAGGAAGGAGAAGGCGGCGCCGGTGTTGTGGGCACGCACGATGTTGAAGAAGCCGGTGACGTAAGTGGCGTCGCCCAGCTTGTAGTAGCCCAGGATCAGCGTCTTGGTGAACTGGTCGAGGATCAGGATCACAAGGGCCAGTGCGAGCCAGGGCCAAATGCCGGTGCGCGGCGGGGCGAGGGAGCGGGTGGCGGCCATCAGGCGGCACTCCTGGCTTCGCCGGCGCCGAACAGGTTGCTGGTGCAGCGGCCGCACAGGCCCGGGTGCGCCGGGTCGTGGCCGACATCGTCGCGCCAATGCCAGCAGCGCTCGCATTTGGTGGCTGTGCTGGGCGAGACCTGTGCCGCGACGCCGTCCCCTTGCGCGAGCTCGACGGCAGAGGTGATGAAGACGAACTTCAGGTCTTCACCGAGCGAGGCCAGCAGCGCATGGTCGTCGGCCGGCACGGCGAGCTTGACGTTCGCTTGCAGGGAGGAGCCGACCTGGCCGGCGGCACGCACGTTCTCGATTTCCTTGTTGACGGCATCGCGGATCTCGCGGATGCGCGACCACCGGGCCAGCAGCGCCTCGTCGGGCGTGCCGAGCTCGCAGTAGTGTTGCGTGAAGATCGACTCGCCATTGCCGCAGAACTTCCAGGCCTCTTCCGCCGTGAAGCTCAGGAAGGGCGCCATCCAGCGCAACATCGCCTGCGTGATGTGCCAGAGCGCGGTCTGCGCACTGCGGCGCGCGAGCGAGCCGGCGGCGGTGGTGTAGAGGCGGTCCTTCAGGATGTCGAGGTAGAACGCGCCCAGGTCCTCCGAGCAGTAGACCTGCAGCTTGGCCACCACCGGGTGGAACTCGTAGACCTTGTAGTGCGCAAGCACCTCGGCCTGGAACTGCGCGGCGCGGCTCAGCGCGTAGCGGTCGATCTCGAGCAACTGGTCGAGCGGCACCGCATCCTTCGCGATGTCGAAGTCGCTGGTGTTGGCGAGCAGGAAGCGCAGCGTATTGCGGATGCGGCGGTAGGCATCCACCACGCGCGCGAGGATCTTGTCGTCGCCGGCGATGTCGCCCGAGTAGTCGCTGGCCGCCACCCAGAGGCGGATGATCTCGGCGCCCAGCTTCTTGTTCACTTCCTGCGGCTCGATGCCGTTGCCGAGCGACTTGCTCATCTTGCGGCCCTGGCTGTCGACGGTGAAGCCGTGGGTCAGCAGGCTCTTGTAGGGGGCACGGCCCTCGAGGGCGCAGGCGATCAGCAGCGATGAGTGGAACCACCCGCGGTGCTGGTCATGGCCTTCGAGGTAGAGGTCGGCCTCGGGGCCGGTCTCGTGGTGCACGTTTGCATGCGTGCCGCGCAGCACGTGCGAGAAGGTGGAGCCGGAGTCGAACCAGACCTCGAGGATGTCGGTGCTCTTGGTGTAGTGGGGCGCGTCGTCGGGCCCGAGGATCTCCTCGGTCGTGACGCGGCTCCAGGCCTCGATGCCGCTTTTTTCGACGATGGCGGCGGCCTGGTTGAGGATTTCCATGGTGCGAGGATGCAGTTCGCCCGTGTCCTTGTGCAGGAAGAAGGGAATCGGCACACCCCAGCTTCGCTGGCGGCTGATGCACCAGTCGGGCCGGTTGGCGATCATGTCGTGCAGGCGCGCCTTGCCGTTCTCGGGGTAGAAGCCGGTCTCTTCGATCGCCTCCAGCGCCATCTGGCGCAGGGTCTTGGGCGCCTTGTCCTTGGTGAACACGCCCTCGCCCTCGTCCATGCGCACGAACCACTGGGCTGCGGCGCGGTAGATCACCGGCGTCTTGTGGCGCCAGCAGTGCGGGTAGCTGTGGGTGATGGCCTCGGTGGTCAACAGCCGGCCGGCATCGCGCAGGGCCTGGATGATGTGCGGTACCGCCTTCCAGATGTGCTCGCCGCCGAAGAGCGGGAAGTCCGGCGCATAGGTGCCGTTGCCTTGGACCGGGTTCAGGATGTCGTCATAGGCCAGGCCGTGCGAGACGCAGGAGTTGAAGTCGTCGAGGCCGTAGGCGGGCGAGGAGTGGACGATGCCGGTGCCGTCTTCCGCGGTGGCGTAGTCGGCCAGGTAGACGGGTGACAGGCGGTGGTATCCGGCATCGACATCGTAGAGCGGATGCTCGAACTCGAGTCCGCCCAGCTTGTCGCCCTTGACCGTCGCGAGCACCTTGCCGTCGAGCGCATAGCGGTTCATGCACATCTCGACCAGCGAGGCGGCCAGGATCAGGAGGCCGCGCTCGGTGTCGACAAGCGCGTAGTCGAGCTCGGGGTTGAGGTTGAGCGCCTGGTTGGCGGGGAGGGTCCAGGCGGTGGTGGTCCAGATCACCGCGAAGATGTCCTTGCCTTCACTCCCTCGCGCTCCGGGAGCGGTTCGGGATGAGGGCAGTCCGAAGGCCTCCAGCACTTTGGCCGGTTCGTGCGCCTTGAACGCCACATCGACGGTGTTCGACTTCTTGTCCGCGTACTCGATCTCGAACTCCGCGAGCGAGGAGCCGCAGTCGAAGCACCAGTACACGGGCTTGAGCCCGCGATAGACGAAGCCCCGCTCGATCACGCGCTTGAAGGCGCGCAACTCGCCCGCCTCGTTGGCGAAGTCCATGGTCTTGTACGGATGGTCCCATTCGCCCAGCACGCCCAGGCGCTGGAAGTCGGCCATCTGCTGCGCGATCTGCTCGGACGCGTAGGCGCGGCTCTTCGCCTGCATCTCGTCGCGGCTGAGATTGCGGCCGTACTTCTTCTCGATGGCGTTCTCGATCGGCAGGCCGTGGCAGTCCCAGCCGGGCACGTAGAGCGCGTCGTAGCCCTCGAGCTGGCGCGCCTTGGTGATCATGTCCTTCAGGATCTTGTTGACGGCATGGCCCATGTGGATCTGGCCGTTGGCATAGGGCGGGCCGTCGTGCAGGATGAACTTGGGGGCGCCGCGGCGCGCGTCGCGCAGGCGGTGGTAGCGTCCCTCGTCGTTCCATTCCTGGACCCAGCCCGGTTCGCGCTTGGGCAGGTCGCCCCGCATCGGAAAGGGCGTGTCGGGCAGGTTTAGGGTGGCGCGGTAGTCGGTGGTGGAGGCGGCGTCAGCAGACATGGTGAAGTTCGAACAGAGGACTTCGACAGGCTCGGCCCGAACCTTGGGGAAGGCGTCGGTGCGAAGGAAAGAAGCCGCCTGCCCTGAGCTTGCAGAAGGGCGGCAGCGCGGTCGGGCCCGGGCTAAATTCGATCGCGCGTGGTCTGGCGACGGGTCTCGGCGTGGGCGGAAGCGAAGAACGCACGTGCATCGCGGCCATCCTTGGCGATGCCCGCCGTCAGGGCCTCGAGGCTGGTGTAGCGCAATTCGTCGTGCAGTTTGTGCAGCAGTTCCACGCGGGCGATTTTACCGTAGGCCCCCTCCTCGCCGAGGTGGGCGGGCCAATCGAGGCAATGGGTCTCGAGCAGGACCCGGCCGGCGTTCACGTCGTTGGCGTCGAGCGAAGGGCGCACGCCCAGGTTGGCGACGCCGTGCAGCGGCTGCTCGGCCAGGCCGTGCACCAGTACCGCGAAGATGCCGCTGGCGGCCGGCTTCCAGTGCTTGAAACGCAGATTGAGGGTGCGAAAGCCATCATGGCGACCCGGGGCCGAGGCGCCCAGGGCCCGGCCGAGCTTGCGGCCGTGCACCACATGGCCGGAGATCGCGTAGGGGCGGCCGAGCAGGGCCTGCACGTCGCTCATCCGGCCCTCGGCCAACGCTTCGCGTACGGCGGAGCTGGACACGCGCAGGCCGTGTACCTCGTAGCTGTTCATGCGCGCCACGTCGAAGCCATGGGCCTCGCCAGCTGCGTCGAGCATCGCGTAGTCGCCCGCGCGCTTGGCACCGAAGCGGAAATCGTCGCCCACCAGAACGTAGCGTGCGCCCAGGCCCTCGATCAGGACATGCCGGATGAAATCCTCCGGCGTTCGGGAAGCGAGCCGGGCATCGAAGGGCAGCACGATGGTCTGGTTCACGCCGCTGGCCGCCAGTGCGCTGAGCTTGTCGCGCAAGGTGGCGATGCGCGCTGGCGCCAGCTCGGGCCGCTTGGTGCGCTGGGCGAAGTAGTCGCGCGGATGGGGTTCGAAGGTCAGCACGCAGCTGGGCAGCCCGCGCAGGCGCGCCTCCGTGTTGAGCAGGCCCAGCATGGCCTGATGCCCGCGGTGCACGCCGTCGAAATTGCCGATGGTCAGGGCGCAGGCCGGAGCCACGCCCGGATGCCTGAAACCCCGGAAAACCTGCATCTTCTGATATCTTTTTGATAGCGCTTCGCGCCCGCCGAATGGGCCCACTCAGGGCCTTTTGTCACAAAGCCGGTATATTGTGACGCAGTGCGTCGTTCGCAAGCCGACCGGTATGCGCGACGACCTGGTCTTTCCGTGGTTCTTCCCTTTTGTGAGGAGGCGTGTGTGAAGGTCTTGAAGCTCTCGGCCCAGGGGTTGCCCCAGTCGTGGATCTCGCTCGAACAGGCGGTGATCCATTACGCGGCGGACGAGGTGCGCTGGGAAGTCGGTGCGCAGGTGGCCGTGTTCCGCGGCGGGCACAACGCGGTCACGGGCCAGCAGTCGCAGATTGCGATCAACAGCATCATCGGCACCAAGGGCGTACCGCGCATCAATCCCTTCGCGATGCGCCCGGGCCTCACCAACAGCAAGCTTTTCGCGCGCGACCGCAACATATGCGCCTACTGCGGCGGCCACTTCCATGAGGAAGACCTCACGCGCGAGCACATCATCCCGTTCGCGCAGAACGGCATCGACAGCTGGATGAACGTGGTGACGGCCTGCAAGCCCTGCAACCACCGCAAGAGCAGCCGCACGCCCGAGCAGGCCAACATGCCGCTGCTCTACGCACCCTACGTGCCGAGCCTGTGGGAGGACTTCATCCTGCGCAACCGCCGGATCCTGGCGGACCAGATGGAGTTCCTGATGGCGCATCTGCCGCACAACTCACGGCTGCACGGCTAGTCGGCCGCCGGGGCGGGCCAGTTCGGCGGCCGTTTCTCGATGAAGGCTTGAACGCCCTCCAGCGCGCTGTCGTCCATCATGTTGCAGGCCATGGTCTGGCTCGCATCCGCCAGCGCCGCTGCAACCCCGGTCTCGATCTGGCGGTAGAACAAGGCCTTGCCCAAGGCCAGCGCAGTCTTCGGCTTGCCGACGATGCGGGCGACAAGCGATTCGAGTTCGGCATCGAGCGCATCGGGGGCGGCCACCCGGTTGACCAGACCCTTGGCCATGGCTTCGTTCGCATCGATGAAATCACCTGTCACCAGCATCTCGAAGGCCGCCTTGCGGCCGAGGTTGCGCGACAGCGCCACACCGGGCGTCGAGCAGAACAGGCCGACGTTGATGCCGCTCACCGCGAATTTCGCCGCACTGGATGCCACTGCGAGATCGCACATCGCGACCAGCTGGCAGCCAGCCGCGGTCGCGATGCCGTGCACGCGCGCGATCACAGGCACCGGCAGGCGCTGGAGGGCCAGCATCATCTCGCCGCATCGGGCGAACAGTGCTTCGTAGTAGCCCGCCGAGGGTTCTGCCCGCATCTGCTTCAAGTCGTGGCCGGCGCAGAAAGCCTTGCCGGCGCCGGCAAGAACGACGCAACGGGCCGCTTCGTCGGCGGAGACAGCGTCGAGTTCGGCGGCGAGGGCAGTAATCATTTCCTCGGAGAGCGCGTTGAAGGCTTCCGGACGGTTCAGCGTCAGCGTGACCACGCCGCGGGTGTCGCGCGCATGCAGGACGAGGTTTGCGTTCGCATTCATTGTGCAGCCCCTCAGTAGGTCAGCTCGAGCACGCTGATATGGCCTTGCGCTGCCGGCCAGCTCTGGCCCGTCACCCGCTCCCCATTGAATTCGGCAGCAACGCTGCGAGAGGCATCGCTCGCAAGCTTCAGCTTCGCGCTCGATACGCCGGCGCCCTGCGGCGGCACGCCGGGCAGTTCGCGTTGTCCGTCGAGGCGCATCAAGTCGCGCTGGGCGTCGAAGTAGCCGCGCGGTCGCGTGAAGATGACCAGGGCCTTGGCATCGCGGTCGGCTTCGGCGAAACGTTCGGGCCGCAGTTGCACCACCGAACTGGAGCGCGGGAAAGGGCTGCGGTAGATGTGCGTGGTGGCGTAGCCGGGCGCGCTCAGCACGAATTCGTGTGCAGCTGTCGTTTGCGCGGAGAAGGGGCCCCAGCGGCCATCCGCGCCGATGGCCTGCTCCCAGGCGGGGTTGCTAAGGCGGGCACCGGTCGTGGCATCGACGGCGTAGATGGCGAGCCGCGCGCCGGCCAGTGGCAGGTTGTTGGCGAAAGCGCCTGTGGCTGGATTGAGAGGATCGAGCCCGAGGCCGGTGACACGGCCCGACAGCGTGACGGTCGGTTCCGCCACTGGCTGCAGCGTTCGCGGCGCCTGGCCGGTCAGGAAGCGCCAGGTCGCATCGAAGGCGGCCGGCGAAAAGGAGCTTTCGCGATGGTCTGCGCCGGGGAGCACGATATTGGTCGCCCCCTTGAGTGCCGGCCCGTCGAAGCCGATGAGGGTGGCGGTGCCTTTTGCGCCGATCCACACGCCGTCGGGCTGCGCGTACTTGTCGTTGTTGTCAGAACGCAAGGTCAACCACTTGACGCCCGGCGTCACTTCGTCGCCGGCCGCATTCTTCGGCGCGTTGAGCCGCTGCATGAAAGGACTGAGGCCCGAGAACTCGCTGCCCTCGCGCAGGCCCTTGACGGCCCATATACCGTGGGCGGGATTTCCGCCCAGCACCACATGGCTCACGACCCGGTTTCCTCCGCCGTTCTGCACATAGTTTCGGATCGTGTTGCCGCCGCGCGAGTTGCCGACCAGCACCACCTTGGCCGCACCCGTGGCCTTCAGCACGCGCTCGACCTCGGCTTTCAGGAATGCCATCGATTCCGCGGTGGAACTGCGCCCCGGCTGCGCCACGCTGTCGTCGTCTCGCGCCAGCGGAAAGGGTTGGTCCGGTGCGAACAGCCGGTCGCTCGGCCAGCCGTTCGACTCGAAGCGCCAGAGAGTGGTTTGCCAAAGTGCCGCCGAGTCGCCGTTGCCGTGCATGAAGACGATCGGCGGACGATCGGTCATTGTGGGCACGGAGCTGCAGGCGGCGAGCATGGTCGTGGCGAGGCTGAAGGCGATCAGGTGTCGGCGAGTGTGCATGAGAGCTCCAGCGCAATAAGAAAGCGCCCGCCGGCACTGGGCTGGCGGGCGCGGCGTGCTATCGGAAAAAAGATAGCAGCTCTGCGTGTCATGCAAAGACGCCGGCGCTGTCCTGCATGCGTGACGATACCTCGCCGAGGTGATGCAAGCTGTCGCCGAACACCATCTCGAGCTGTGTCAGCTTCCTGAAGTAGTGGCTGCCGATGTACTCGTCGGTCACGCCGATGCCGCCGTGCAACTGTACCGATTGCTGGCCGACGAAGCGCATGGCCACGCCCAACTGGTACTTGGCGCGGGCCATGGCCCCGCGGCGTTCGGCTGCGTGTGCGTTGAGCTTGAGGGCCGCGTAGTAGCTCATCGAACGGGCCAGCTCGAGCTGCATCTTCATGTCGGCCACCCGATGGCGCAGCGCCTGGAAGCTGGCGATGGGCACGCCAAACTGCTTGCGCGTGTTCATGTACTCGACGGTGAGGGCGAGGGTCTTGTCCATCGCGCCCACGCCCTCGGCGCAGGTGGCGGCGATGCCGATGTCGACTGCGTGCTCGAGCACTGGCAAGCCGTCGGTCGCGAGCAGCGTGGCGGCCGCCTTGTCGAACACCACCTCGGCTGCGCGGCTGCCGTCCTGCGTGCCGTAGCCGCGGGCGGCGACGCCGTCTTCGGAGCGCGGCACAAGGAAGAGGGCGATCGTTCCGTCCAGCTGAGCGGGCACGATGAAGGCATCCGCTTCGTCGCCGGCCGGCACCAGGCTCTTGGCGCCGCTCAGGCGGTATGCGTCGCCGTCCTTCGTCGCCGTGGCAGCGCAGACGTCGAGCCGATAACGCCCTGCGCGCTCCTGATGAGCCAGCACGACGAGTGCCTGGCCCCCGGCAATGCGCGGCAGCCAGTTGTTCCTGGTGTCCTCGTCGCCATGTCCGGCGAGCACCGCGCCCGCGATGAACGAGTGAGCGAGCGGCTCCAGCACGATGCCCCGGCCGAGCTCTTCCATGACCACCATGCCTTCGACCGGCCCCATGCCCAGGCCGCCGTCCTCTTCGGGAATGTAGAGGCCGCCCAAGCCGAGCTCTGCCAGTTCGTCCCAGGCCTCGCGCGAGAAGCCGCCCGCCGCCTCGATGCCGCGGCGCCGCTCGAAGGCGTAGCCTTTTTCAACCCACTTGGCGACGGCGTCGCGAAGCTGCTGCTGGTCGTCGCTGAAATTGAAGTCCATCGTCTCGTTCCTTCGTGCTGTGTCGCGCTCAACCGAGAACGGTCTGAGCGACGATGTTGCGCTGCACTTCGTTGCTGCCGCCGTAGATGGTGGTCTTGCGCATGTTGAAGTAGGTGGTCGCGAGCGGCGCCAGCTCGGGGTGGCCACCGGGGAAGTCGCCTTGCCAGCCCGCCGCCATCGCCTCTCGGATCAGGGGCAGCGCGAAGGGGCCGCCCGCGAGCATCATGAGCTCGGAGTAGCGCTGCTGGATCTCGCTGCCCTTGATCTTGAGCAGGCCCGCGATGTCCAGGGAGTTCTTGCCCGAGGTGGCGGCCGAGAGCACGCGCAGCACGAGCATCTCGAGCGCGATCACGTCGACTTCGAGCTTGGCGATCTCATCGCGGAAGCGCTGGTCTTCCCAGACGCCTTCACGTTTGGCGATGCGCTTGAGGCGCTCCAGCTCGCGCTTGGCGCGGTTGGCGTCAGCGATGTTGGTGCGCTCATGGGACAGCAAGTGCTTGGCGTAGGTCCAGCCCTTGTTCTCCTCGCCGATGAGGTTCTCGGCCGGCACCTCGACATTGTCGAAGAACACTTCGTTGACCTCGTGGCTGCCATCCATCAGCTTGATGGGCCGCACGGTCACGCCGGGCGACTTCATGTCGACCAGCAGGAAGCTGATGCCGGTCTGCGGCTTGCCCTCGGTGCTGGTGCGTACCAGGCAGAAGATCCATTCGCCGTACTGGCCCAGCGTGGTCCAGGTCTTCTGGCCGTTGACGATGTATTTATCACCCTTGCGTTCGGCCCGGGTCTTGATCGAGGCCAGATCGGAACCGGAGCCGGGCTCGCTGTAGCCCTGGCTCCACCACACCTCGCCACTGGCGATGCCGGGCAGAAAGCGCTTGTGCTGCTCGGCGTTGCCGAACGCCTGGATCACTGGCGCCACCATCACGGGGCCGAAGGGCACGATGCGCGGCGCGCCGGCCAGCGCGGTCTCTTCCTCGAACAGGTGCTTCTGCACGGCGGTCCAGCCAGGGCCGCCGAACTCGACCGGCCAGCCATAGCCCAACCAGCCTTTTTTGCCGAGGATCCTGGCCCAGCGCTGCATATCGTCGCGCGTGAGCTCCAGGGCGTTATGCACCTTGTGGGAGATGTCCTGGGGGAGGTTCTCTTTAACCCAGGCGCGAATCTCTTCTCGGAACTTCTGTTCCTCGGGCGTGAAGCTCAAATCCATGCGTTGCCTCGCTGTGTTGGTCGGGACGCCACGAAGGCGGCGGTCCGGTCTGTCGAACCAGTCGGTTTTAGCACGGTCGTGCTTGTTTGCCTGTCAGCGCGGAGACAAACCGACGGGGGTGGAAACCAGCAGCAAAGATAATCCCGCCTCCCATGAAGAACATCGTGATTCTGATCTCCGGCAGCGGCTCCAACATGGCCGCGATCGTGCGCGCCGCCGAGCGCGAGCAATGGACGCGGCGCTTTGGGGCGAGGGTCGCCGCGGTGATCAGCAACAAGGCCGACGCCGGCGGGCTGGGAGTCGCCCAGGCGGAGCGCATCGCCACGGCCGTGGTCCCGCACCAGGCGTTCGCAAGCCGTGAGGCTTTCGATGCGGCGCTCGCGGAAGCCATTGACGCGCATGCGCCGGCGCTGGTTGTGCTTGCAGGCTTCATGCGCATCCTGACGCCTCATTTCGTCGCGCGCTACGAGGGGCGCCTCATCAACATCCATCCTTCACTGTTGCCGGCTTTTCCCGGGCTTCACACACATCGACGCGCCATCGAGGCCGGATGTAAGGTGGCGGGGCTGACCGTCCACCAGGTGACCACGGAACTCGACCATGGCACGATCCTGGCCCAGTCGGTGGTCCCGATCCTCCCGGACGACACGCCTGCGAGCCTCGCTGCGCGAGTGCTGACGCAAGAACACAGGGTTTACCCTCGGGCAATCGCGGGCTGGCTGTCAAAAAGGAACTGACGAGGACTCGTTGCCGGTTGGGAGCCCTGCGTTGTTCCAGCGTGACGGGGACCGCCGGCTGAGACAATCACGGCATGCATCCCCGAGCCCTTCTCGAGGCCTGCGCCGACCTGGTCGGCCTGGTCCTCAAATTCGAACATCCCGCCGACCAGGTCGTCTCCCGCTACTTCCGCGATCATCGCGAACTGGGGCCGCGCGAGCGTGCCACGCTGGCCGAGACGGTCTACGCCGTGCTGCGCAAGAAGCTGCTTTTCGATCACCTGTCGCCCTCGGGCAGCGGACCCAAGGAGCGGCGCATGGCGATCCTTGGCTTTTACGGGCCCCGCGATTTCCTCAAGAGCGCACTCAGCGATGTCGAGAAGCGCTGGCTCGACCAGTGCGATGGCGTCAAGCCCGACGACTTGTTGGAGCGCCATCGCCACAACCTTCCGGAGTGGCTCGTCGGGCCGCTGAAAGCGCAATTGGGCGAGGGCTTCTGGCCGCTGGTGCAAAGCCTGCAGCAACCCGCGCCGCTGGATCTCCGTGTCAACGCGCTGACCGACAAGCGACCCGATGTGCAGAAGGAGCTGGCGCTGGCGGGCATCCAGGCGACCGCCACGCCGTACTCGCCGTGGGGCCTGCGCGTCGAAGGGAAGCCGGCGCTCGCCAAACTCGACGCATTCGCCCGGGGCGCTGTCGAAGTGCAGGACGAAGGCTCGCAACTGCTGGCTCTGCTGCTCGATGCCAAGCGCGGCGAAATGGTGGTCGATTTCTGCGCTGGTGCAGGCGGCAAGACGCTTGCGATCGGCGCCACCATGCGCAGCACCGGGCGCCTCTATGCCTTCGACACCTCTGCGCACCGGCTCGTTGCGCTCAAGCCACGGCTGGCGCGCAGCAAGCTGTCGAACGTGCATCCCGCGGCAATCGCCCATGAGCGCGACGAACGCATCAAGCGCTTGGCGGGAAAGATCGACCGGGTGCTGGTGGATGCGCCCTGCTCGGGGTTGGGCACGCTGCGCCGCAATCCCGACCTCAAATGGCGGCAGTCGCCCAAAAGCATCGAAGAACTGACCGCCAAGCAGGCCGCAATCCTGCAGAGCGCCGCGCGGCTCGTGAAGGCCGGCGGGCGCTTGATCTATGCCACCTGCAGCGTGCTGCCGGAGGAGAACGAGGCCATTGCCGAGGCGTTCGGGGCGGCTCATCAGGAGTTCGAGGCACTGGATGTGGCGTCGCTGCTCGGCGCCCTGAAGATTTCCGATTCCGCAAGCCTCTGCGCTGGCGGCGAAGGCGGCGGGCTCTATCTGCGGCTCTGGCCGCATCGTCATTCCACCGACGGTTTCTTTGCCGCAGCCTGGCAGCGGAAGTAGGACGAAGCCCTCAACACTGTCTAATACTTGTTGCAGATCAAGGATTTAGCCCCTTTTTTGGAGCGGCTCCGTTTAAAATCAATGGTTACCAAAAGGCTGCACCTTCGTGCGGCCATGGAGTACCGAATTCAATGTTGCTTCCTGACTCTGCCCTCCTGAGTGCGGCCATCGACTGGCTTGGGAACGGCCTGTGGAATCTCACGTGGTGGCAGGTCGTGCTGTACACGCTGTTCACCACGCACATCACCATCGCTGCGGTCACGATTTTCCTGCATCGCACGCAAACCCACCGGGCCATGGACCTGGGTCCGATCCCTTCTCATTTCTTCCGCTTCTGGCTCTGGCTCGGGACCGGCATGGTGACCAAGGAGTGGGTGGCAATCCATCGCAAGCATCACGCGAAGTGCGAGACTGCGGAAGACCCCCACAGCCCTCAGGTCAAGGGCATCGATGAGGTGTTTTGGCGCGGCGCCGAGCTTTATCGCACCGAGTCGAAGAACAAGGAAACGATGGAGCGTTACGGCCACGGCACTCCGGACGATTGGCTCGAGCGCAATCTTTACTCGCGCTATAGCTGGCAGGGCGTGGGCCTGATGCTGGTGCTCAACCTGGCGCTCTTCGGCGCGCTTGGCTTGGCGGTGTGGGCCGTTCAGATGCTGTGGATCCCGATTACTGCGGCCGGCGTCATCAATGGAATTGGTCACTACTGGGGATACCGCAACTTCGAGGCGCCCGACGCCAGCCGTAACATCATGCCCTGGGGGCTGATCATCGGCGGCGAGGAGTTGCACAACAATCACCACACCTATCCCACCTCGGCCAAATTCTCGGTCAAGAAGTACGAGTTCGACATCGGCTGGATCTATATCAGCCTGATGCAGAAAATCGGCTGGGCGAAGGTCAAGAAGCTGCCGCCGAAGATGCAACTGGGCGACATCCAGCCGGTGGCTAACGAGAAGACGCTGGAAGCCGTCATCGCCAACCGCTACGAAGTGATGGCCGGCTACGCCCGCGAGATGCGCCGCGCCACCAAGCAAGAACTGGCATTGCTCAAGGACAAGGGCGCCGACCTGTCTGCGCTGAAGGCTGCCAAGCGCTGGCTGCATCGCGACGACGACAAGGTGCCGGCAACTGTTCGTTCGAACCTGGTGCAGGCCCGTGCGGCGCACCCGGTTTTGGACAAGATGGTGACGATGCGCGAGGAGCTGCGCCAGCTCTGGCTCAACACCTCGCAGTCGCGCGAGCAGCTGGCCGCCGATCTGGCTGCCTGGTGCCATCGCGCGGAAGCCAGCGGCATTGCGGGGTTGCGCGACTTCTCGACCCGACTCCGTGCTGCCCGCGCCTGATACTTCATCCTGGGGTCAACGCCCCACGTAAAAAGCCGGCGTTTGGGCCGGCTTTTTATTTCGTGCACCTGCAAAGGCAGGCGCAAAAAAAGCCCGCTGTGTCACAGCGGGCTTTCTTACAGGCCGAATTACTTCAGCTTGATTTCCTTGTATTCGACGTGCTTGCGTGCCTTGGGATCGAACTTCATGATCGACATCTTTTCAGGCATCGTCTTCTTGTTCTTGCTGGTGGTGTAGAAGTGGCCGGTACCCGCGGTGGATTCCAGCTTGATCTTTTCGCGTCCGCCTTTGCTCGTTGCCATGGTTCAGCTCCTTAGGCTTGGCCGCGCGCACGCAGGTCTGCGAGCACGGCGTCGATGCCCTTCTTGTCGATCAGGCGCAGCGCGGCGCTCGAAACACGCAGGCGCACCCAGCGGTTTTCACTCTCGACAAAGAAACGGCGGTATTGCAGGTTCGGCAGGAACCGGCGCTTGGTTTTGTTGTTGGCGTGGGAAACGTTGTTCCCGACCATCGGGCCCTTGCCCGTGACTTCGCATACGCGTGCCATGTAGAACACTTTCTTGAACAGCTGGCACCCGGCGCAAGGATTGCGGGGGTGGGTTGCAGCTTGACCTCGCCAGAATCGGGTGGCGGTATCCCGGCTTACCCCGGCTTACCGAGAGCTTCGAACCCAGGACAAGCAAGGGCCCGAAATCAGCAAAGCCTTGGATTATAGCGCTGCCACCCAGGATCGGCTCAAAGGGTCCCGTCCTGCTCCAGAAAACGTTGGGCGTCCAATGCTGCCATGCAGCCGGTGCCAGCGCTGGTGATCGCTTGGCGGTACACATGATCCTGCACATCCCCGGCCGCGAACACGCCCGGGATGCTGGTCATGGTTGCGAAGCCTTGCAAGCCGGAGCGGGTGAGGATGTAGCCATCCTTCATTTCCAGTTGACCCTGGAAGATGTCCGTATTCGGATGATGGCCGATCGCGATAAAGCAGCCCTTGAGGTCGACCTGCTCGGTCGCTCCGCTCTGGATGTTCTTCAGCCGGATGCCGGTGACGCCGGAATCGTCGCCGATCACCTCGTCCAGCGTACTGTGCAGCTTGAGCTCGATCTTGCCTTCCTTGACCTTTTCGTGGAGCTTGTCGATCAGGATCGGCTCGGCGCGGAACTTGTCGCGACGATGCACCAGCGTGACCTTGCTCGCGATGTTCGAGAGATAGAGCGCCTCCTCCACGGCGGTGTTGCCGCCTCCGATGACGCACACTTCCTGCTCGCGGTAGAAGAAGCCGTCGCAGGTCGCGCAGCCGGAAACGCCGCGCCCCATGAAGTGCTGCTCCGAGTCAAGGCCGAGGTACTTGGCTGACGCACCGGTGGCGATCACCAGCGAATCGCAGGTGTAGGTGCCGCTGTCCCCTGTCAGGGTGAAGGGCCGCTTGCTCAGGTCGACCTTGCTGATGTGGTCGAAGACAATTTCCGTTTTGAAGCGCTCGGCATGCTCCAGGAAGCGTTGCATCAGTTCCGGCCCCTGCACGCCATGCACGTCGGCTGGCCAGTTATCGACCTCGGTGGTGGTCATGAGTTGGCCGCCCTGCGCGATGCCGGTGATGAGCAACGGCTGCAAATTGGCGCGTGCCGCATAGACTGCCGCGGTATATCCGGCAGGGCCGGAGCCCAGAATGAGTACCTTCGCGTGGCGTGGAGAGGACGACATGAGTAGAAAACCTAGGTTTGACGCTGCATCAGCGTGTACATTTTCAAGGGTGATAGATATGGAGTATCACCGTTCGGTTCAAGACCGGGCGCAAGGTCTTATCAATGCGTGCGATTGTATTAATGCATGGGCTTTTCAATCGCGCGACAGATCCGGGGATTGATGAATGTCGATGCTGTCCAATCTTGAATTGCTCCGCCGCGTGCCGCTGTTTGCTGCGCTCACGCCGGCTCAATCGGCGAGCATTGCAGATGCAATTGTCAAGAAGCGCTTCAAGCGCGCCGAAATGGTCGTCGAGCAGGGAAAGAAGTCGGATGCGCTCTATATCATCCTCACGGGTCGCGCCCGCGTGATGAGCACAGACAGCCGAGGCCGCGAGGTCATCCTCGCCACGCTGCACCCCGGTGACTACATCGGCGAGATGAGCATGATCGACGACGAGCCGCACTCGGCCACTGTGCGCACCGAGGTCCAGACCGACGTGCTGATGCTCGGGCGCGAGGCCTTCGCCCGCTGTCTGCCCGAGAACTCATCGATGTCCTACAACATCATGCGCGGCCTGGTCTCGCGGCTGCGCCATGCCGATCGCAAGATCGAATCGCTGGCCTTGATGGATGTCTATGGCCGCGTCGCGCGCTCTCTGATCGAGTTCGCGGTCGACGATGGCGCAGGGAACCTGAAGGTGCGTGACAAGATCTCGCGCCAGGACCTGGCCAAGATGGTCGGCGCCTCGCGCGAGATGGTCAGCCGCGTCATGAAGGATCTCGAGGAGCGCGGCTTCGTCCAGACGCAGCCCGATGGCTCCATGATCGTCAAGGAACGACTTTCATCACTTGCGTGACCCACCGGCCGGCACCCTCGCGGCCTGCCGGCGCCTGCATCGCCGGCCCCGATGACAACGCGGCCGCAATGGTGTTCGTTGTAGTTTCAGTGCGCTGCCTGCCCGCTCCCGCTGGGCATCAGCCGTGCCTTCCATGACCTATTCGCTCAATACCCTTCAATCCTCCGCGTCGGGCGAAGCGCAGCCCGTGCGGGCGCGCGCGATGCGCTTCGCGCACGAGATCACGCTGATCGCGGGCTTCGTCGCGCTGCTCTTCTGGCTGCTTGCCATGCTGAGCTTCACGCCCTCAGACGCCGCCTGGTCCACCTCCGGCACTGGCGGCGAGGTCAAGAACTGGGCCGGCCGCATCGGCGCATGGCTGGCCGATGCCAGCTATTTCCTGGCCGGCTACTCGGTCTGGTGGTGCCTTGCTGCCGGCCTGCGCGTGTGGCTGTCCTCGCTGGCCGGCTGGATGCGCGGCGGCGAAACTGCGGCCGAGCAGCTGCCGCGCGGCCGCTTCAACCGCAGCCGTCTGGCTTTCTGGTTCGGCCTGGTGCTCCTGCTGTGCGCCAGCGTGGTGCTCGAGTGGTCGCGCCTCTATCGGCTCGAATCGCATCTGCCCGGCCATGGTGGCGGCGTGCTCGGCTATCTGGTCGGTCCGCTCAGCGTGAAATGGATGGGCTTCACGGGCTCGGCACTGATCGCGATCGCCGCCGGCGTCATCGGCTCGGCCCTCGTGTTCCGCTTCTCCTGGAGCCAGATCGCCGAGCGCATCGGCTCGCGCCTCTATTCGCTGTTCGAGTCCCGCCGCGAGAAGCGCGAGATCGCCGAAGACATCGCCATGGGCAAGAAGGCGGTGCGCGAGCGCGAGGAGCTGGCTTCCGTAGAGCAGGACGACGACCCCGAATCGCCGGGCGAGGAGTTGCGGATCGTGCCGCGCCCCAAGCGGCGACCGCCTGCACCGCCTGTACAGATCGAGCCCGCCATGACCGAGGTGCCGAAGAGCGACCGGGTTGCCAAGGAACGCCAGAAGCCGCTTTTCCGCGAGCTGCCCGACAGCAAGCTGCCTCAGGTGGACCTGCTCGATGCCGCGCAGGGACGCCAGGAAACCGTGTCGGCTGACACGCTGGAAATGACTTCGCGCCTGATCGAAAAGAAGCTGAAGGACTTCGGCGTGGAGGTCCGCGTGGTGCTGGCCTCCCCCGGCCCGGTGATCACGCGCTACGAGATCGAGCCGGCCACCGGCGTCAAGGGTTCGCAGATCGTCAACCTAGCGAAGGACCTGGCGCGCTCGCTGTCGCTGGTCTCCATCCGGGTGGTCGAGACCATCCCGGGCAAGAACTACATGGCGCTCGAGCTGCCCAATGCCAAGCGCCAATCCATCCGCCTCAGCGAGATCCTCGGATCGCAGATCTACAACGAGGGCAAGTCGATGCTCACGATGGGCCTCGGCAAGGACATCATCGGCAACCCGGTCGTTGCCGACCTCGCGAAGATGCCGCACGTGCTGGTGGCGGGCACCACGGGTTCCGGCAAATCCGTGGGCATCAATGCAATGATCCTGAGCCTGCTCTACAAGGCCGAGGCGCGCGATGTGCGCCTGCTCATGATCGACCCGAAGATGCTGGAAATGTCGGTCTACGAGGGCATCCCGCACCTGCTTGCGCCGGTGGTCACCGACATGCGCCAGGCGGCCCACGGTCTCAACTGGTGCGTGGCCGAGATGGAGCGCCGATACAAGCTGATGAGCAAGCTGGGCGTTCGAAACCTTGCGGGCTACAACACCAAGATCGACGAGGCGAAGGCGCGCGAGGAGTTCATCTACAACCCGTTCAGCCTGACGCCGGACGATCCCGAGCCTCTCAAGCGCGAGCCGCACATCGTGGTCGTGATCGATGAACTCGCCGACCTGATGATGGTGGTGGGCAAGAAGATCGAGGAACTGATCGCCCGCCTCGCGCAGAAGGCGCGCGCTGCCGGCATCCACCTGATACTCGCCACGCAGCGGCCCAGCGTGGACGTGATCACCGGCCTGATCAAAGCCAACATTCCCACGCGCATCGCCTTCCAGGTATCGAGCAAGATCGACTCCCGCACCATCCTCGATCAGATGGGTGCCGAGGCGCTGCTGGGCATGGGCGACATGCTCTACATGCCGAGCGGTACCGGTCTGCCGGTGCGCGTGCACGGTGCCTTCGTGAGCGACGACGAGGTACACCGTGTCGTCGCCTACCTCAAGTCCCAAGGGGAACCGGACTACATCGAAGGGGTGCTCGAAGGGGGAACCGTCGACGGCGATGGCGATCTACTCGGTGAAGGCGGCAGCGAAGGCGGCGAAAAGGACCCGATGTACGACCAGGCGGTCGAGATCGTGCTCAAGAACCGCAAAGCCAGCATCTCGCTGGTGCAGCGCCACCTGAAGATCGGATACAACCGCGCTGCGCGGCTGGTCGAGGACATGGAAAATGCCGGGCTGGTGAGCGCGATGAGCGGCAGCGGCCAGCGCGAGATCTTGGTGCCGGCGCGTGCTGAATGACGGATGTGCAGGGATGCTGTTGAAGAAGACACTCGTTGGGATTTTTTGGACGTTGACTGCAGCCGCCGGCGCATGGGCCGGTGGTATCGAGAGCCTTGAAGCCTTCGTGAAGAACGCGAAGTCGGGTCGCGCCGAGTTCACTCAGACCGTGACCGCGCCCGCCAAGGAGGGCCAGCCCTCCCGGGCCAAGGTCTCGAGCGGTACCTTCGAATTCCAGCGGCCGGGCAAATTCAAGTTCGACTACAAGCAGCCCTTTGCACAAAGCATCGTGGCCGACGGCGAGACGCTCTGGCTGTACGACGCTGACCTGAACCAGGTCACGCAGCGCAAGCAATCGCAGGCGCTGGGCTCGACGCCGGCGGCCCTCATCGCTTCCGCGCCCGACCTGCGCGCGCTGCAAGCCGACTTCACGCTCGAGGGCGTCCCCGAACGGGACGGCCTCCAATGGGTCAAGGCGAGTCCGAAGAACAAGGACGGCCAGTTGCAGAGCGTGCAAATCGGCTTTCAGGGCGACGCCTTGGCATCGCTCGAAATTCTCGACAGCTTTGGACAGCGCTCAGTGCTGAAGTTCAGCAAGGTCGAGGTGAATCCTGCACTGCCCGCGAGTACTTTTCAGTTCAAGGCGCCGGCCGGTGCCGACGTGATCCGGCAATAGCCTGCAGGCGGTGATGCCGCCTCGGTCCGCAAGCGTTGTGCAACGCATGCGCGACACTATGGCTTCCATGGCCTCTACCCCCCATCAACCTCTTGCCGAGCGCCTGCGCCCGAAGAACCTGGGCGAGGTCATCGGGCAGCAGCACCTGCTCGGACCGGGCATGCCGCTGCGCATCGCCTTCGAATCGGGTCAGCCGCATTCCTGCATTCTGTGGGGTCCGCCCGGAACCGGCAAAACCACCATCGCGCGGCTGATGGCCGATGCCTTCGATGCGCAGTTCCTCAGCATCAGCGCCGTGCTCGGCGGCGTGAAGGACATCCGCGATGCGGTCGAGCGCGCGACGACGGCGCGAGACGGCCTGGAGCAGCGCCGCACGATTGTTTTCGTCGACGAAGTGCACCGCTTCAACAAGAGCCAGCAGGACGCGTTCCTTCCCCATGTGGAGTCGGGCCTGTTCACCTTCATCGGCGCCACCACCGAGAATCCGTCCTTCGAGGTCAACTCGGCGCTGCTGTCCCGCGCAGCGGTGTACGTGCTGAAGTCGTTGACCGAGGACGACCTGCGTCAAATCATCGCAAGGGCGCAGGACATTCAGGCTGTGCCCGCCGTCGAGCCGAACGCAGTGGAGCGGCTCGTGGCCTACGCAGATGGCGACGCACGCCGGCTGCTCAACACGCTCGAGACCCTCACCGTTGCCGCCGGTGCCGAGAAGCGCGAGGCCATCGGCGACGACTGGCTGTTGCGCGTGCTCGGCGAGCGCATGCGCCGCTACGACAAAGGCGGCGAGCAGTTCTACGACACCATCTCCGCGCTGCACAAGTCGGTGCGCGGCAGCGACCCCGATGCTGCGCTCTACTGGTTCGTGCGCATGCTCGATGGCGGCGCCGACCCGCGCTACATGGCACGCCGGCTGGTGCGGATGGCCAGCGAGGACATCGGCCTGGCCGATCCACGCGCGCTACGGCTGGCGCTCGATGCGGCCGAGGTCTACGAGCGCCTGGGCTCGCCCGAAGGTGAACTGGCGCTGGCCGAATGCGTGGTCTACCTCGCGATCGCGCCCAAGTCGAATGCGGTCTACCAGGCCTACAACGAGGTACGCGCCTTCATCCAGCAGGACGGCACGCGCCCCGTGCCCCTGCACCTGCGCAATGCGCCGACGCGGCTCATGAAGCAGCTCGACTACGGCAAGGGCTATCGCTATGCCCACGACGAGGTCGATGGCTTTGCGGCCGGCGAACGCTATCTGCCCGACGGCATGGAACCTCGGCAGCCCTTCTACCGACCGGTGGAGCGCGGACTCGAGATCCGTATCGGCGAGAAATTGCGAGATTTGCGCAAGCGCAACGAAGACGCGAGCCGCTGATACGAGCTTGCGTTCTGGCGCGCCATCAATGCGCTGCACCAGCGGGAAAACCCCCGTCGTTCCGAGCAAATATGGCGATCCGAGGTGACTACAATCCCGCCCACAAACCCGCCGTCGATACATGCTGGCGGGTTTTTTGCTAAGGGAAACCAGTGCACCCAACCGGCGCACCTGGTACATCGGGCGCCAACCTAGGGCGTCTCATTACAAATAGGGAAATCTCTATGGATATCTTGCTGCAGCAGATCATCAACGGTCTGGTTCTCGGCAGCATGTACGCCTTGATAGCCTTGGGCTACACCATGGTGTACGGCATCATCAACCTCATCAACTTCGCGCACGGTGAAGTCCTCATGGTCGGGGCGCTGACCAGTTGGACCATCATCGGATGGATGCAGACCGCAATGCCTGGCACTCCCGGCTGGATCATCCTCATCCTCGCGCTCATCATTGCCTGTGTGGTCGCTGCCACGCTCAACTTCACGATCGAGAAGGTGGCCTACAGACCACTGCGCAACAGCCCCAAGCTGGCGCCGCTGATCACCGCCATCGGCATGTCGATCCTGCTGCAGACGCTGGCGATGATCATCTGGAAGCCCACCAACAAGGCCTATCCAAACCTGCTGTCCACCACGCCGATCCACGTCGGGGGTGCCGTGATCTCGCCGACCCAGGTCATGATTCTCAGCGTCACCGCTTTCTGCCTTGTGGTGCTGATGTGGCTGGTCAATTACACCAAGCTCGGCCGCGCGATGCGCGCCACCGCCGAAAACCCACGCGTCGCGGCGCTGATGGGTATCCGGCCCGACATGGTCATCTCGGCCACCTTCATCATCGGCGCCGTGCTGGCAGCAGTGGCCGGCGTGATGTATGCGTCCAACTACGGCATCGCGCAGCATGCGATGGGCTTCATCCCCGGCTTGAAGGCCTTTACTGCGGCGGTGTTCGGCGGCATCGGCAACCTGGCAGGCGCAGTGGTCGGCGGCATCCTGCTGGGGCTGATCGAAGCCATCGGCTCAGGCTACATCGGCGCGCTCACCGGCGACGTGCTGGGCAGCCACTACAGCGACATCTTCGCTTTCATCGTGCTGATCATCATGCTTACGCTGCGGCCCTCGGGCCTGCTCGGCGAGCGGGTGGCGGACCGGGCCTGAGGAGGACGCGCCATGAAAGACACGAAAAGAATCGCCTACGTCGTGATCGCGGCCATCGCCCTGCTGGCGCTGCCGCTATTGCTGCAAAGCCAGGGCAATGCGTGGGTGCGCATTGCCGACATCGCGCTGCTCTATGTGCTGCTGGCACTGGGCCTGAATATCGTGGTCGGGTACGCCGGCCTGCTCGATCTTGGTTACGTGGCCTTTTTCGCGATCGGAGCCTACCTCTTTGCGCTGCTCGGCTCGCCGCACCTGACGGACACTTTCCCGGCAGTAAAGGCCATGTTCCCGAACGGCCTGCACAGCTCGCTGCTGCTCGTGATACCGGCGGCTTTCGGGCTTGCCGCGCTGTTCGGCGTGCTGCTGGGCGCGCCCACGCTAAAGCTGCGCGGCGACTACCTCGCGATCGTCACCCTGGGCTTCGGCGAGATCATCCGCGTGTTCCTCAACAACCTGGACCATCCCTTCAACCTCACGAACGGGCCCAAGGGCATCACCGCCATCGACTCGGTGCATTTCTGGGGCCTCAACCTCGGCAAGGCGCTCAAGCTGGGCGACTATGCGATTTCCTCGGTCTCGCTGTACTACTACCTCTTCCTCGCGCTGGTTCTCATCACCATCGTGATCTCGCACCGCCTGCAGCTCTCGCGCGTCGGCCGCGCCTGGATGGCAATCCGCGAGGACGAGATTGCCGCCAAGGCGATGGGCATCAACACGCGCAACATGAAGCTGTTGGCCTTCGGCATGGGCGCCAGCTTTGGTGGCGTTTCTGGCGCCATGTTCGCGGCTTTCCAGGGCTTCGTCTCGCCAGAATCCTTCAGCCTGATGGAGTCGGTGATGATCGTCGCCATGGTGGTGCTGGGCGGCATCGGCCATTTGCCGGGCGTGATATTGGGCGCAGTGCTGCTGGCTGCATTGCCCGAAGTGCTGCGCTACGTGGCAGGGCCGCTTCAGGCCATGACCGATGGGCGCCTCGACGCCTCGATCCTGCGCCAGCTCTTCATCGCGCTGGCCATGATTGTCATCATGCTGGTACGTCCGCGCGGCCTCTGGCCGTCGCCGGAGCATGGCAAGTCGCTGCTGCGCAAGGGCGCTGCGCCCGCGCCGACATCCGGCATGCCTGCTAGCGCGCCGGGCATCGACACGCCTGCCGACGAGCTCCCTGGTGCTGCCTCGCGCCCCATGTCCATCAATCCGTGAGCGAGAGGAGCACCAGCATGACTGACACCATCCTCGACGTCCGCGGCATCTCCAAGCGCTTCGGCGGCCTGCAGGCACTGTCCGATGTGGGCATGAAGATCACCCGCGGTCAGGTTTATGGGCTGATCGGGCCCAACGGCGCCGGCAAGACCACTTTCTTCAACGTCATTACCGGCTTGTACACGCCCGACAGCGGCAGCTTCGAGCTGGGCGGCAAGCCCTACCAGCCCACCGCCGTGCACGAGGTCGCCAAGGCCGGCATTGCGCGCACCTTCCAGAATATCCGCCTGTTCTCGGAAATGACCGCGCTGGAAAACGTGATGGTCGGCCGCCACGTGCGCACGAATTCGGGCGTGCTGGGTGCCGTTTTGCGCACAGCCCGTTTCAAAGCCGAAGAGGAGGCGATTGCCAAACGTGCGTACGAACTGCTCGACTACGTAGGCATCGCCAAATACGCCGACTACAAGGCGCGCACGCTGAGCTACGGCGACCAGCGCCGCCTCGAAATCGCCCGCGCGCTTGCCACCGACCCGCAACTGATTGCGCTCGACGAACCCGCGGCCGGTATGAATGCCACCGAGAAGGTGCTGCTGCGTGAGCTGATCGATCGCATCCGCAAGGACGACCGCACCATCCTGCTGATCGAACACGATGTGAAGTTGGTGATGGGCCTGTGCGACCGCGTGACGGTGCTCGACTACGGCAAGCAGATCGCCGAAGGCACACCGGCGGACGTTCAGAGAAACGAAAAGGTGATCGAGGCCTACCTCGGCACGGGAGGACATTGAAATGGCACAAACGCTTTTGAAAGTGAGCGGCCTGAAGGTCGCCTACGGCGGCATCCAGGCGGTAAAGGGCATCGATTTCGAGGTGCGAGAAGGTGAGCTCGTCTCCCTCATCGGCTCCAACGGCGCCGGTAAAACCACCACCATGAAGGCCATCACCGGAACCTTGCCCTTCATCGCCGGTGGCATCGAGTTCCTCGGCAAGAGCATCAAGGGCCGGGGCGCCTGGGATCTGGTGGGCGAAGGCCTGGTGATGGTGCCCGAGGGGCGCGGCGTGTTCACGCGCATGACCATCACCGAGAACCTGCAGATCGGCGCCTACATCCGCAAGGACAAAGCCGAGATCGCCAAGGACATCGACCGCGTGTTCGCCACCTTCCCACGCTTGAAGGAGCGCGCCACGCAGCTGGCCGGCACGATGTCCGGCGGCGAGCAGCAGATGCTGGCGATGGGCCGGGCGCTGATGGCACGCCCCAAGGTCCTGTTGCTCGACGAGCCCTCGATGGGCTTGTCGCCGATCATGGTCGACAAGATCTTCGAGGTGGTGAAGCAGGTCTACGCTCAGGGTGTCACCGTGTTGCTGGTGGAGCAGAACGCCAGCCGCGCCTTGCAGCTGGCCGATCGCGGCTACGTCATGGAATCGGGGTTGATCACCATGAGCGGCGATGCGAAGGTGATGCTGAGCGATCCAAAAGTTCGCGCGGCGTACCTGGGTGAATAGGCCCAGGTGCCGCTGCGGCGGCTGACCTCAATCGACCTTCGCGCCAGTGGCCTTGACCACCTTCTCGTACTTCGCGAGTTCGCCTTTCATGAAGGCGCCGAACTGATCCGGCGTGTTCGCGACCGGCTCGGCCAGCAGCGAGGCGAAGCGGGTCTTCGTCTCGGGCGAGTTGAGCGCCGCGACGAAGGCGCGGTTGAGCTTGTCCAGCACAGGCGCCGGCGTGCCGGCCGGTGCCACCAGGCCCCACCATGTGTCGATGGCGAAGCCCTTGAGCGTGCTGGCAACTGTCGGCACCTCGGGGAGCGCGCTGCTGCGCTCGGCGGTGGTCACCGCGATTGCTTTCAGCTTGCCCGAGCGGATGTTCGGCGCCGCGGTCGCGAGATTGTCGAAGTTGAAGTCGACCTGGCCTGAGAGCAGTGCAAGCTGCGCCGGATTGCCGCCGTTGTAGGGAATATGCACGGCGAAGATGCCGGCTTCCTTCTTGAACATCTCGCCCGCCAGGTGGCCGGCGCTGCCGTTGCCGCCGCTGCCGTAGTTGAGCTTGCCGGGGTTGGCCTTGGCGTAGGCGATCAGGTCGCGCAGGTTGTTGATCTTCAGGCGCTGCGCGGTTTCTGCATTCATCACCAGCACGTTCGGCACCCGCACCATCTGCGTAATGGGCGCGAAGGCAGTGGCGGCGTCGAAGGGCATCCTGCTGTAGAGCCACGGGTTGACCGCGTTGGTGGCGGTCGCCGCGATGCCGATCGTGAGGCCGTCAGGTGCAGCCTTCGCGACCGCGTCGGCACCGATGTTGCCGCCAGCGCCTGGCTTGTTGTCGATGATGACGGGCCCGAGTGTGTCCTTTACCCGCTCGGCCAGTACGCGGGCGGTGACATCGATCGGACCGCCGGCAGCGTAGGGGACCACCAGCCGGATAGGGTGTTGTGCCGACTGGGCGGAAACGTGGGTGGTGGTGGCGAGGAGGGCCGTGGAGGCGAGGAGGGTGAGGAGGAAGTCTCTGGTTTTCATACATCCGATTGTGCGTGGACACGAAGCGGCGAGGCCTCGGTATTACTCCCTCTCCCGCTCAAGGCTGCGCCTTGTCCGCCTCGGTCGTGAACGCATCCGCGAAAAACTCGTCCTCCGGCAACCCTCGCTGTGCCACGTAGTCCCGCTTCGCCGACTCGACCACGATGGGCGCGCCGCAGGCGTACACCTGATGGGCGGACAGGTCCGTGAAGTCCTCCATGACCGCCGCGTGCACGAAGCCGGTCCGTCCGCGCCAATCGTCGTCTGGCACTGCATTCGAGATCACCGGGACATAGCGCAAGCCGGGCATTGCCTCCATCGCCGACCGCACCCAGTCATCCATGTACAGGTCTTCGGGCCGCCGCCCGCCCCAGTAGAGAACGGCCGGCCGATCGATGGCCTTGAACTTCATGTGCTCCAGCAGCGCCTTGATTGGCGCGAAGCCGGTGCCCGAGGCCAGCAGGATCATCGGCTTGTCGGAGTCCTCGCGCAGGAAGAAGCTGCCGTACGGTCCCTCGATCCGCAGGATCTCCTTTTCCTTCATGGCACCGAACACGTGGTCCGTGAACTTGCCACCGGGCAGATGCCGGATGTGCAACTCGATGCCGGTGCCCGGCACGCCCAGGGTGTGCGGCGCATTCGCCATCGAGTAACTGCGCCGCGTGCCGTCGCGCAGGATGAACTCGACGTACTGGCCCGCGTGGAACTGCAGCGGCTCGCCCGCCGGCAGCTGCAGGCGCAGCATCACCACGTCGTGTGACTTCTTGACGATGGACTGCACGCGCACCGGCATCTTGCGGATCGGGAAGGCATTGGCGTCGGTGACCTGGCGCGATTCCAGCACCACATCGCTGCGTGCTGTCGCGCAGCAGGTCAGCACATAGCCAGCCGCCTCTTCTTCCGCGCTCAGCGCCTTGCTCTGATGCATGCGCAGCGTGATCTCGCCGGAGAGCTTCTTGCACTTGCAGGAACCGCAGGCGCCGTCCTTGCAGCCGTAGGGCAGGCCGATGCCCTGGCGGATGCCGGCCGCGAGAATGGTTTCGTCTGCGTGCGCGATGAAATGCCGTCCACTCGGCTCGACCGTGATGTGAAAGCCCGCCTCGTCCGGCGCTGCGCTCGTCATGGGTATTCTTCGACTCTTGTTCAGCAAAAGGGAACCGATTTTGCCCGCATTCAACAGCCCGTTCGGCAGCAGGCCTACCCGCTTTCGCCGCGAGCGCGTGCTCGTGGTCGGCTGCGGCGACGTCGGCCTGCGGGCGGCAAGCGCCCTGCGCGGCCGCGTACGCCTGATCGCGCTGACCTCTTCGCCCGACCGGGTGGTCGCGCTGCGGGAGGCCGGCCTCACGCCGATCGTGGCCGATCTCGATCGGCCGGCGACCTTGCGCCGCCTCTCGGGTCTGGCCACGCGCGTGCTGCACCTCGCGCCGCCCCCCCGCGTCGAAGGCGCGCACTGGTGGCGTGACGCCCGCACTTCCTCGCTGGTGCGGGCACTGCGCCTGCGCACGCTGCCGGCTGCACTCGTTTATGGCTCGACCAGCGGCGTCTACGGTGACTGCGGCGGGGCGCGCGTCGACGAGACACGCCCAGTGCGGCCCGACACGGCGCGGGCGCACCGCCGCGTCGATGCCGAGCGGGTCGTGCGCTGGCTGGGCCGCGCCGGCGTCGCCACGCGCATCCTGCGCATTCCCGGCATCTACGCGCCGGATCGCGAAGGCGGCACCCCGCGCGAGCGACTGCACAAGCGCACGCCGGTGCTGCGCACCGAGGACGACGTCTACACCAATCACATCCACGCCGACGACCTGGCGCGCGCGTGCGTGGCGGCGCTGTGGCGCGGCGGCCCTCAGCGCGTGTTCCATGTGAACGACGACAGCGACCTCAAGATCGGCGACTACATGGATCTCGCGGCCGATCTCTATGGCCTGCCGCGCCCGCCTCGCATCACGCGCGAGGAAGCCCGGACGCAATTGCCTTTGTCTCAGATGAGCTTCATGAGCGAGTCACGCCGGCTGGACAACAAGCGGCTCAAGCAAGAGCTGCGGGTGCGCTTGCAGTATCCGACCGTTGCCACGGGCCTGCTGCCCTGAACAGTTCAAAGAACCGACCCAGAACTGAGAAAGCGCAACAGCATGCCGCCAACTCACGCCACACGTCTGATCACTTCGCGCCTGATCCTTCGCCCTTGGCAGGACGAGGACCTCGAGCCCTTCGCTCGCCTGAATGCGGATGAGCGCGCGACACAGTACCTGCTGCATCGGTTGACCCGTGCCGAGAGCGACGCGCTGGTCGCGCGCATCGCCGCCCACTTCGAGCGCGAGGGCTTCGGCCTCTGGGCGGTGGAGGCGCCGGGTGTCGCGCCTCTGGTGGGCGCAGTCGGTTTGCTGGTGCCCGGCTTCAGCGCACCATTCACGCCATGCGTGGAGATCGGCTGGCGCCTGGCCCCTGCCTTCTGGGGCCGCGGCTTCGCAACCGAAGCGGCCCGCGCTGCGCTGGCCTTCGGCTTCGAGAGGGCGGGACTGGACGAGATCGTTGCTTTCACCGTGCCGGCCAATACACGCTCGCGTGCCGTCATGCAGCGGCTTGGCATGACGCACTCACCAGCCGACGATTTCAACCATCCGCGGGTGCCCGCAAACCATCGCCTGCTGCGGCATGTCCTCTACAGGCTATCGAAAAAGGCGTGGCGCGCCTCTACCGTGCAAGCACGGCGTTAAACAAAACGGGCCGTGAGGCCCGTCTTCTTCTATTCGCTTTTCACTCGTCCAGGGCTCAGAGGCCCGCCTGACGCGTGAACGACACCTTCGGCCTCTTGTAAGCGGCGGGGACTTCGTCGCGATAGAAGGCGCGGCGGTCGAGGCTCGCGAACGGATCGTGTGCCTTGGCTACGGCTTCCGCACGCACTTGAGAGCGATCGGCCGTAGAGTCGAAGGTCTGAGCGCCGGCACTTGCGCCGTCGGCATAGAGGTTGCCGGCGCGCGCGGCCGCAACCGCTTGCGTGGCCACTTCGCTTCGGCTGGCCGAGGAGGTCAGCGAGTGCACGCCTTCGTAGGTTTCAGCTTGTGCCCCGGCGACGGCCAGAAGCGAAAAGGCTGCAGTAGCGATGAGTTTCGAGGCATTCATTTCAGGTCCTTCAGATGGGTTGTCGATGGGGACTAGTTTGAGACGAACGCCCCTCGAAAAAACACCGTGCTTTGAACCGCGGTGTTCGCAGGCTGGAAACAATCGAGGCATTGCCCAGCGGAGCGCGTGACGCTGCGCGGCACGCGTGAGCTCTCTTGAAGCGCGTCCTGCCCAACCGGGCAGTAGCCACGCGGCGGCGAGCTTTCGACAATGCTGAGCATTCAAGGAGCTGCGATGTCGAAGGTTTTTTCCCCGTCTCCGCTTGAGGTGATGTCGACTTCGGCGGCCGATGCTGTGAGCGCCGTCGCGGCCAGCGTGCTCGCGATCCAGACGCGCAACGCGCGCGCCAGCGGATTCGTTTGGCGGCCCGGATGGGTCGTGACTTCCGAGGAAGGTCTGCCGGAAGACGAGGAGGCCGAACTCCAGCTGTCCGGCGGCGCGATGGTCGCGGCCAAGGTAGCGGGGCGCGACCCCACTACCGATGTGCTGCTGCTGCGCTGCGATGGCGTAACGGCGCCGCCGGTGGTCTTCGATGCCGGGCCGCTGCGTGCCGGCGAGATGGTGCTCGCCGTCGGCGCGCGCGAGGGCCTGCCACTGGTGGCGGGCGGGCTGGTCTCGCTGGCCGGGCCGGCATGGCGCAGCCTGCGCGGTGGGGAGATCGACGCGCGCGTCGAGCTCGACCTGCAGCTGCAACTCGGCGCGGAGGGAGGCATCGTGCTCAATGCAAAGGGTCATGCGGCCGGCATGGCGGTGTTCGGTCCGCGACGGCGCGTGCTGCTCATCCCCGCGGCCACGATCGAGCGCGTTGCCGCGCAGCTTCTGTCGCACGGCCGCATCCCGCGCGGTTATCTCGGGCTGAGCCTGCAGCCGGTGCGAGTGGACGCAGGGAGTGTCGGCGCGATGGTGATGAGCGTCGCGGAGCCGGGGCCCGGCGCATCGGCCGGGGTTCGGCAGGGCGACGTCATCGTGGCATTGAACGGGCAGCCGATTCGCAGCGTGCCCCTGCTGCTGCGCGCCCTGGGTCCGGCGAGCGTAGGGACGGTCCTCGTGCTGTCTCTGCGGCGCGCAGGCGAGGCAATGGAGGCACGGCTGACGGTGGGGGAGCGGCCGGCAGATTGAGTGCGGTCGACAATGCCGCTATGAAGCCGATCGTGGTCGCCCTCGAGATCGAGGACGAGGCCTTGTCGCAGCGCCTTGCCGCCGCTCTGGCCGTGGCGCCTGACATCCGCGTGGCCCAGGGTGGCGAGACGGCCGACGTGGCCGTGGTGCTGCCAGAGGCGGCGCAGCGGGGCAAAGCGATGGACTCAGCCCTGACCCGGCGCGAGTTGGAAGTGCTTGCCCTGGTGGCCGAGGGCGCATCGAACAAGCTCATTGCCCGGCGTCTCGGCATCTCGGTGCACACCGCGAAGTTCCATGTGGGTTCGCTGATCGACAAGCTCGACGCCACAGGCAGGACCGATGCGGTCGCGCAGGCAGCGCGGCTGGGCGTTCTCCATCTTTAGGCGAAGGGCCTGCCAAGTGGCAGGCCACCGGATGATCTGTTCAGTCCTGGCGCAGCGGACAGAAGGGACGTCCTTCGACGGACGCCCAGATGCAGGCGCGTATGCACGCTACGACCAGGCGCGCGTCCTGCGCCCTGGGAACGGTCCTCATGACGATCAGCATGTTTGTTCTCCCTGAAGGGCGAAGGGCGTGCTTGACGGCTTCACGCCGGCCAGTGCGAATAGTGAAGCACGACATACCCGAGTGAATGCCAGAAGCAGGCTTCCACATGGCTGCGGGTCAGGATGCGGGAGCCGTGCAGCCCCAGACATTCATAGCAGCGGCCATCGCCCGCCGAGTCCAGGATGATCTTGTCCATGACGTGCCTCCAATGTTGCAGGTATAGGCACGAAGGGTGCCGCGAGCCAGCGGCCGAGGGAGCGGCCACTCGTCGGTTCGAGAGCGCAACGCGTGTCCGCCGCATCCGGCCTGTGGGCGTCGACATTGGATGACAGTATGGGTTGGACGGGTTTCCTCCGAGGTTGCGTACGTTTGTCGCGCGGGGTCGGACCGATAGTTCGGTCCGGCAAATCACCGCCCATGAGCCCTCAGTTGGAGAACATGCTCAAAGACGGGGCGATCAAAGCGGTAGTTTGTTTGCAGAATGACAAGCGCAGATCTTGGGTAAAACTGAGAACTAATTCATAACAACATCGCACAAGAGCGCTGGACCTACAGGGCGGATCGGGCGACTGCAGTTACAAAGAGTTCCCGTTGGCTTGCGATGGAGGATGCGATGTTCAGTTTTTTCCAACCCAACCGAAATGGCCATCTGCGGCGCGTCATGACCCTGCTGGAGGAAGCTCATTTGGCTCGCATCGAGCACCAGGCGGCTGCGGAACATCATGGCGCGTTGGCCCGCATGTATTCCGAGCGTGCGAAGCGGCTGGAACGCGAGCTCTACGGCTCGGCGCAGATGCCGATCGGGGATGCATCGGGCAAGGGCCAGGATGAGAAGGCCGTGCTCTACGCGCTGGACGCCAATCGACGGCTGGAGGCGCAGGCAAAGGCTTAAGGAGGGCGCAGATCCGGCAGGCGCGCTGCATCTGGGCGACGCGTGCTGGAAAACGCGCCGATCGGGGTGCCGCGGAGAACTAAGCGTTTCCCTTTATAGGATTCTTGACCGCGACGCCGAGAAGTGCGCGACAATGCCGGGGCGTCGCTTTAGTTCGCTTTGGCTTCGTATTGGGTAATCGGTTCAGTTTCGCGCCACTGCGCATCCTTGCTTGTTGTGACTCTGGGACTCCATCGATTGTTTTTTTGGTTTGATTAGGAGTCCTCCATGGGCAAGAAACTTTACGTAGGCAACCTCGCCTATTCCGTCCGCGACAACCATCTGGAACAGGCGTTTGCCGCCTACGGTTCCGTTGCCAGCGCCAAAGTCATGATGGAACGCGACAGCGGTCGCTCCAAGGGCTTCGGCTTCGTCGAAATGGGCACCGATTCGGAAGCGCTCGCAGCCATCGAAGGCCTGAACGGCCAATCGCTGGAAGGTCGTGCCCTGACTGTCAACGAAGCCCGTCCGATGGAGCCCCGTTCGCCCGGCGGCTTCGGCGGCGGCGGTGGCCGCAGCGGCGGCGGTGGCTACGGTGGTGGTGGCGGCGGTGGCGGCTACGGTGGTGGTGGCGGCGGCCGCAGTGGCGGTGGCGGCTATGGCGGCGGTGGCCGCGGCGGCTACTGAGCGCTTGTCTGCTTCAGTAAAAAGGCTCCCTCGGGAGCCTTTTTTTATGGTTGCGTCGCTGGGCCGCCGTCAGGGCGCGCAGCCTGGTTCGTGGTGCCCGGGGCCGGAATCGAACCGGCACGCCTTGCGGCGGGGGATTTTGAGTCCCCTGCGTCTACCAATTTCACCACCCGGGCAGGGGAAGGAAGAGAGCTCAAAATTATGGCACAGTGCCTAGCATGGCAAATGTGAACTATCCAACGATCGAGGGTGCGATCGGCAAGACGCCGCTGGTCGCGCTGCAGCGCATCGATGCAGCCGAGAACTCGACGCGCGGCAACGTGATCCTGGGCAAGCTGGAAGGCAACAACCCTGCTGGGTCGGTGAAAGATCGCCCGGCGCTCTCGATGATCAAGCGTGCGGAGGAGCGCGGTGAGATCAAGCCTGGGGACACGCTGATCGAGGCCACTTCAGGCAATACCGGGATTGCGCTCGCGATGGCGGCGGCCATCAAGGGCTATCGCATGGTGCTGATCATGCCGGAAGACCTCTCGGTCGAGCGTGCCCAGACCATGAAGGCGTTCGGCGCCGAGCTGGTGCTCACGCCCAAGAGCGGCGGCATGGAGTACGCACGCGACCTCGCCGAGCAGATGGTGGCGCACGGCAAGGGCCGGGTGCTCGACCAGTTTGCCAACCCCGACAATCCGCGCATCCACTACGAGACCACCGGGCCCGAGATCTGGGCGGACACGGGCGGGCGCATTACCCATTTCGTGAGCGCAATGGGCACCACGGGGACCATCACCGGCGTCTCGCATTTCTTGAAAGAGCAGAACCCCGCGGTGCGCATCATCGGCGCGCAGCCCGAGGAGGGCTCGCGTATCCCGGGCATCCGCAAGTGGCCCGAGGAGTACCTGCCCAAGATCTATGAGCCCAGCCGTGTCGATCAACTGGTCCACGTGAGCCAGGACCAGGCCGAGGAAATGTGCCGGCGGCTGGCGCGCGAGGAGGGCATCTTTGCGGGCATCTCGTCGGCTGGGGCGCTGTGGGTGGCGCTCGAGACCGCCAAGAAGGTAGAGAACGCGACGATCGTGTTCGTGGTCTGCGACCGTGGCGACCGGTACCTCTCCACCGGCGTTTTCCCGGCGTGAGCGCGATGGTTGATCCCAGGTTCTGTACGGCCTGTGCAACGGCGCTCTCGCGCATCGAGCTGGCGGAAGACGGAGGACCCAAATCGCGCCTGCGCTGCGCGGCTTGCGGATGGACCCATTGGAACAATCCGACCCCGGTGCTGGCTGCGATCATTGAATATCGTGGCCAGGTGCTGCTGGCGCGCAACGCCGCGTGGGCGCACAAGATGTATGCGCTGATCACCGGCTTCATGGAGGCCGGCGAGACGCCGCAGGAAGGCATCGCACGCGAGATCAAGGAAGAAACCAACCTCGACACCATTACCCTCGATCTGGTCGGCGTCTACGACTTCCAGCGCATGAACCAGGTGATCATCGCCTATCACGCAGTGGCCGACGGCGAGGTGCGGCTTTCGCCCGAACTGGTCGACTACCGGCTGTACGACCTGGCTGCGTTACGCTGCTGGCCGGCAGGCACCGGCTATGCCCTTGCCGATTGGCTGCGCACACGCGGGCACGAGCCGCAGTTCATCGAATGGCCCAGGCCTGTGACGCCTGGATCCGACGCAACGGCCGCCTCCTAGAATCCCGGCAGCCCGCCAGAAGGAACACCGATGGACATCCAAAAAGAAATCGACACGCGCGGACTCAACTGCCCGCTACCCATCCTCAAGGCGAAAAAGTCGCTGAACGAGATGCAGAGCGGGCAACTGCTCAAGGTGATCTCCACCGACCCTGGCTCGGTGCGTGATTTTCAGGCCTTCGCCCGCCAGACCGGCAACGACCTGGTGGATCAGCAGACGGCGGGAACCGACTTCATCCACGTCCTGCGTCGCCGCTGAGGGTGTTCCGCCGTGAAGCGCAGCGCCCGCTTCGCCACTGGTGGCTTGGTGCTGGCAATGGCGGCCGGGGCGCTCGTGCTGGCCTTGTGGAGCGATGGCATGACGCACGACACACCTGCGCGTTCCACCCCCGCATCAGACGCGATCCCATTCGCCGTGCTGGGTGATTCCAACAGCCACTCCTACCAGGACAATGCCTGGTTTCCCGCGGACAGTACCGAGCGCGGCGGCGCCTTCCGTCCGCGCACCTTCCAATGGACAGAAGTCCTGGTGCGCCTGCGCAGCCAACAGCTCGATCCAGGCCCCTGGATGCGCTGGGGTCGGCCGGGCGTGGTGGCGTTGGCGCGCGAATGGATGGGGCTGCCAGGCGGACGGGCGCCACGCAAGGAAGACTATCTCTACAACTTCGCCAACTCCGGCGCTGCCTGCAAGAATCTTATGCAAGGGCGCTTTCGGCAGGTGCCGCGGCTGGTCGCGTTGATGGACGAGGAGCCCGAGCGCTGGAGGCGCGGCGTGGTGGTGGTCCGAATCGGCATCAACAACTGGGCTGGCCTGCTCGACATTCAGGCAAAAGATCCTGAGGCGCCCGAGTTGCGCAAGGTCAGGGACTACTGCGCGGGCGAAATCGGTGCGGCGGTCAGGCGGATCCACGCTTCGCACCCGGCCACCCGCATCCTGCTGGTGGGCATCGGCAACGAGGCGGACGACCCCGCAAACTTCGACCGTTGGCAGTCAGCAAAGGAGTCTCGCAACATCGGGGTCGCGCTCGAGGCCTTCAATGCCGCCATCCGTCGCTTGACCGAGGGCGACGCGCGCCTGGCCTATTTCGATGACGTGGCCTGGTTCGAGGCCCACTGGGGCTCGCGAAATGCCGAAGGCAAGCCGGACTACAAGACGGTGCAGATCGGCCCGGCACTGCGTGTGACGAACACCATCGGGGATGAGCCGCACAACTCGGTCCTCGCGGACCTGCATCCAGGCTTGGTGTGGAACGCGCTGTGGGCACAGGCACTGGTGGCGCGCCTGCGCGAGGCGTTCGGTCTGCCGCTCGCCCCCATACAGGACGAAGAGCTGCGCCGCTTCCTCGAGCCGCTGACGGCGGCGGCGCCCCCTAAAGCTCCAGGGTCTTGAGGTAGGCCCGGAACTGGGCACCGACCTCCGGGTGCGCGAGCGCAAGTTCTACGCTGGCCTGCAGGAAGCCCTCCTTGCTGCCGCAGTCGTAGCGCACGCCCTGGTACGAGTACGCGTAGACCGCTTCCTTCTTCATCAACGATGCGATGCCGTCCGTCAGCTGGATCTCGCCGCCGGCGCCCTTGGGCTGGCTGCGAATCTCATCGAACACGCCGGGCGTCAGGATGTAGCGGCCCGCCACGCCGAGCCGCGAGGGTGCGTCCTCGGGCTTGGGCTTCTCGACCATGCGATTGACCTTGACGAGGCCTTCCTCTACCGCATCGCCTGCCACGATGCCGTACCGCTTGACCTGCTCCAGTGGCACCTCCTGTACCGCCAGCACGGAGCCGCCGAGCCGGGCGAAGGCCCGCGTCATCTGCGCCAGCACGGGCTCGCCCCCGTCGGGGCCGACCATCAGGTCGTCCGCCAGAAGCACGGCGAAGGGTTCGTCGCCGACGAGATGCTCGGCGCACAGCACGGCGTGGCCCAGGCCCAGCATGCGCGGCTGGCGCACGTACGAACAGGTCATGTCGTCCGGCATCACCGATTGGGCGATCTTGAGGAGCTCCAACTTGTTGCTGGCCTCGAGCTGGCTCTCCAACTCGTAAGCGGTGTCGTAGTGATCCTCGATGGCGCGCTTGTTGCGGCCGGTCACGAAGATCATGTCGCGGATGCCGGCAGCATAGGCCTCCTCGACGGCGTACTGGATGAGCGGCTTGTCGACCACCGGCAGCATTTCCTTGGGTTGTGCCTTGGTGGCTGGCAGGAACCGGGTGCCGAAGCCGGCGACGGGAAACACGGCCTTGCGAATGCGCTTGGTGGAAGTAGACATGGGCTTAGCGTTGGGGTCGGTGAATCGAAGGAGGGCGGCGCCGGGCGCCAGACTCGAATACTAAAGCTCTCCGTATCCAGGATGTGTCAGCCGAGGCGCACAAGCTGGTCGCGCAGCCGCTCCAGGGTGGCGCTGAAGTCCGCCAGTCGCTTGCGCTCCTGCTCGATCACCGCCGCCGGCGCCTTGGCGACGAAGGCTTCATTGCCCAGCTTGGCCTTGACCTTGGCGATCTCGCCGTCGACGCGTGCGATCTCCTTGCCGATGCGGGCTCTTTCGGCGGCCTTGTCGATCTCCATGTGCAGGCATAGCCGCACATCGCCTACCACGGCGACCGGGGCCGCCTCGGCTGCTGCGGCCCAGCTCGCCTCTTCGTCGAAGACCTTCACTTCCTTGAGCTTGGCGAGCGCCTGCAGTACCGGCGCCGCCTCGCGCAAGAAGGCGTTGCCGTCCGTGGTGTCGGCCACGGCATAGAGCGGCAGACGCATGGCGGGCGACACGTTCATCTCGCCTCGGAGCGTGCGGCAAGCATCGACCAGCGATTTGAGCCGCGCAACATACGCCTCGGCGGCCTCGTCGATCTTCTCGGGTTGGCTTTGCGGATAGGGGGCGATCATCACGGACTCGCCATGCCGGCCGGCCACCGGCGCAACTTTTTGCCAGAGCTCCTCGGTGATGAAGGGGATCAGCGGATGCGCCAGGCGTAGCAACGCCTCGAGTGTGCGGATCAGCGTGCGGCGGGTGGCACGCTGCTGGGCGGGCTCGCCCTGTTGGATCTGGACCTTGGCGATCTCGAGGTACCAGTCGCAGAACTCGTCCCATGCGAACTGATAAATCGCATTGGCGACGTTATCGAGCCGGTATTCTTCGAAGCCCTTGGCAACCTCGCCCTCGACGCGCTGCAGCTGCGAGGCGATCCAGCGGTCGGCCTGGCTGAACTTGAGGTAGCCATGGGCCGGACCACCCGAAGCGCATTCTTCCTTGGTGTGCTCGCGCAGACCACAGTCCTGACCTTCGCAGTTCATCAGAACGAAGCGCGTCGCATTCCACAGCTTGTTGCAGAAGTTGCGATACCCCTCGCAACGCTTGGCGTCGAAGTTGATGTTGCGGCCCAGTGAGGCCAGCGAGGCAAAGGTGAAACGTAGTGCGTCGGCGCCGAACGCGGGGATGCCGTCGGGGAATTCCTTCTGCGTGTTCTTGCGCACGGCCGGCGCGGTCTCGGGGCGGCGCAAGCCCTGCGTGCGCTTCTCCAGCAGCTCGGGCAGGGCGATGCCGTCGATGAGGTCCACGGGGTCGAGCACATTGCCCTCGGACTTGCTCATCTTCTGACCGTGCGAATCGCGCACCAGTCCGTGAATGTAGACATGCCTGAAAGGGACCCGGCCAGTAAAGTGCTTCGTCATCATGATCATCCGTGCGACCCAGAAGAAGATGATGTCGTAACCCGTGACCAGGACGCTCGAAGGCAGGTACAGGTCGTAGTCCTGCGTGTTCTCGGGCCAACCGAGCGAGGAGAAGGGCACCAGCGCCGCGGAGTACCAGGTATCGAGTACGTCCTCGTCGCGCACCAGCGTCTTGCCTGGCGCCTGGGCCTGGGCTTCTGCTTCGCTGCGCGCAACGTACAGATTGCCTTCGGTGTCGTACCAGGCAGGAATCTGGTGGCCCCACCAGAGCTGGCGCGAGATGGTCCAATCCTGGATGTTCGCCATCCAGTGGTTGTAGGTGTTGACCCAATTCTCGGGCACGAAGCGCACTTCTCCCGAACGCACCGCGTCGATGGCCTTCTGCGCGATCGATTGGCCACCGGCGTCGGGCTTGGTCATGGCGACGAACCACTGGTCGGTCAGCATCGGCTCGACCACGGCCCCCGTGCGTGCGCAGCGCGGGACCATGAGCTTGTGCTTCTTGGTCTCGACCAGCAGGCCCAGAGCCTCAAGATCGGCGACCACCGACTTGCGGGCGTCGAAGCGATCCAGGCCGCGGTACTTCTCGGGCGCGTTGTCGTTAATGGTGGCGTCGAGCGTCAGCACGCCGATGATGGGCAGTGCATGACGCTGGCCCACCGCATAGTCGTTGTGGTCGTGCGCGGGCGTGACCTTGACCACGCCGGTGCCGAATTCCTTGTCGACGTAACTGTCGGCGATCACCGGGATCAGGCGGTCGACCAGCGGCAGCCTCACCTTGCGGCCGATCAACGCCTTGTACCGCTCGTCTTCCGGGTGGACCATCACGGCTACGTCGCCCAGCATGGTTTCGGGGCGCGTGGTCGCGACGGTGAGCGATCCGGAGCCGTCCTCGAGCGGGTAGGCGATGTGCCAGAGGAAGCCTTCTTCTTCCTCGCTCTCGACTTCGAGGTCGCTCACCGCGGTCTTGAGCACCGGATCCCAGTTGACCAGCCTCTTGCCGCGATAGATAAGGCCTTCGTCGTAAAGCCGCACGAAGGTGTCGGTGACCACCTTCGAGAGCTTCTCGTCCATCGTGAAGTACTCGCGGCTCCAGTCCACCGTGTCGCCCATGCGCCGCATCTGGTTGGTGATGGTGTTGCCCGACTTCTGCTTCCATTCCCATACGCGTGCCACGAAGTTCCTGCGGCCCAGTTCGTGGCGGCTGATCTTCTGCTCCTGCAGCTGGCGCTCGACCACGATCTGGGTCGCGATGCCCGCATGGTCGGTGCCCGGCACCCACAGCGTGTTGTCGCCCTTCATGCGGTGGTAGCGCGTCAGGCTGTCCATGATCGTCTGGTTGAACGCGTGGCCCATATGCAGCGTGCCGGTCACGTTCGGCGGCGGCAGCTGGATCGCGAAGGATGCCGCGCCATCCTTGGGCTGGCCCGTGCCGCGTACGCCTGCTCTCGCGTAACCGCGCCGTTCCCACTCGGGACCCCAGTGCGCCTCGAGGGCGGCGGGTTCGAAGGATTTGGACAGGCTCTCGAGGCCGGGCTGGGACAAGGTGTCGCTCATGGGGTGCAAAGAGAAAACGGCATCCCGCAGGATGCCGTTCGGGTAGGTTGAGGAAGCCTCTGATTTTATTCGAGCGCGGCGCAGGCCGTGGGGTTCAGCACCAGCTTAGCGCTGGTGTGCAAGGCCGGGCGCACTCTAACCCCTTGACGCCGCCTCGTTTCGGCCCCCGGGGATAATTCGCGGATGCTGTTTCTGCTCTCCCCGGCCAAGTCGCTCGACTACGAAACCCTCGTATCCGGCACCCTCCCTGCCACCCAGCCGCACTTCGAGGGGCCCCGCGGTCCTGCTGCAGAACTCATCAAGATCCTGCGCGGGAAGTCGCCGCAGCAAGTTGCCGAGCTCATGGGCCTCTCCGACAAGCTCTCGGCTCTCAATGTGACGCGCTACGCGGCCTGGGTGTCGAAAGGCACGGCTCACAATGCGAAGCAAGCGGCGCTGGCATTCGATGGCGATGTCTACGGCGGCCTCGACGCGAAGACCCTGAGCGCTGCGCAACTCGGGTGGGCGCACGAGCATGTGTGCATCCTGAGCGGTCTCTACGGCGTGCTGCGGCCACTGGACCGGCTCCAGCCTTATCGGCTCGAGATGGGCACGCAGTTGGCCAACAGGCACGGCAAGAATCTCTACGCCTTCTGGAATACGCGCATTGCCGAGTACCTCAACCAGCGGCTGGCCGCGGATCGCACGCCAGTGGTAATCAACCTGGCGTCGCAGGAATATTTCAGGGCGGTGGACCTGAAGGTACTGAAAGCGCGCGTGGTGGAGTGCGTGTTCGAGGAATGGAAAAATGGCAAGTACAAGGTCATCAGCTTTTTCGCCAAGCGGGCCCGCGGCCTGATGGCACGCTGGGCCGTACTGCACAAGGCCTCCACGCCGAGGGTGCTGGAGAAGTTCGATCTCGAGGGCTATGTCTTCGACGCCCAGGCTTCGGCCCCGGAGCGTTTCGTATTTCGAAGGAGATCAGTGTGACGAGTCAAGCCATCAGCCCCGAATTGCGGGAATGGGTTGTCACCCAACTTGCGGCTGGGCATTCCATCCCCAGTCTGCGCGCCTCGATGCGTGATGCAGGCTGGCATGACGACGCGGCGGGCGCAGCACTTGCGGAGGTCGAGGCGCAGACGGCAGGCCTCGCGACCATTCCTGCTGCGCGGACCTCGATGCCGGGGCCGGATCTGTCGAACGCGCCGCTGTACATCAATGCGGGCGATCGGCGCGTGCAAGTGCTCCAGACACTCCGCCATCCGCGGGTCGTCGTGTTCGGCGACCTGCTCTCGGACGAGGAATGCGAGGGGCTGATCGAGACCGCGCGGCAGCGGCTCGCGCGGTCCCTCACGGTCGAGACGCAGACGGGCGGCGAGGCGCTCAACGTCGATCGCACCAGCGACGGAATGTTTTTCGAACGCGGCGAGAACGCTGTCGTGGCGCGCATGGAGCAACGCATCGCGTTGCTTCTGCGATGGCCGCTGGAGTTCGGCGAGGGCCTGCAAGTCCTGCGCTATTCGCCTGGCGCCCAGTACCGGCCGCACTACGACTACTTCGATCCTGGCGAGCCCGGCACGCCAACTATCCTGCGCCGGGGCGGTCAGCGCGTGGCCACGCTCGTGATGTACCTGCAGGAGCCCGAACTCGGCGGTGCGACTACCTTCCCGGACGTGGGCCTCGAAGTTGCGCCAAAGCGCGGCACCGGCGTCTTCTTCAGCTATGAGCGTCCGGATCCGGCGACGCACACCTTGCATGGGGGCGCCCCGGTGCTCGCGGGTGAGAAATGGGTCGCGACCAAGTGGTTGCGTGAGCGCGAGTTCCGCTAGGCGCTGCGCCGGCTTTCAGGAGACTGACGACATCATGAAACTCACAGCCAACGGGCTCCAGATCGAGGTCGAGGACAGCGGTGGCGAAGGCCGGCCGGTTGTGCTGCTGATCATGGGCCTCGGCATGCAGCTCATCGCCTGGCCTGACGAGTTCGTGCGGGCGCTGGTCGACGCCGGGTTCCGGGTCGTGCGCCACGACAATCGGGATATCGGCCTGAGTCAGGGTTTCGACCACGCAGCCACGGGAAACCTGCTCTGGCAGAGCGTCCGGCATCGCATCGGTCTGCCGGTGCGCTCGGTCTATTCGCTGCAGGACATGGCCGAGGATGCGCTCGGGGTGCTTGATGCGCTGGGCATCCGGCGCGCGCATGTGTTGGGCGCTTCGATGGGCGGCATGATCGCGCAGCGCTTGGCCGTCACCGCACCGCAGCGCACGACGAGCCTCGTCAGCATCATGAGCTCGAGCGGCGCGCGCAACCTGCCGGGCCCGAGGCCCGACGTCGCTGCAGCTCTGATGCGTCGGCCGGCCAGCCGGACCGAGGCAGCGCTGGTGGCGCACAGCCTCGGCGTGGTCCGACTGATCGCAAGCCCTGCGTATCCCGAAGATGAGCGTACCTTGACCGAGCGCATTTCCCGCGGTCTGCGCCGCGCCTACCGGCCTGCGGGCATCGTGCGGCAGATGCTGGCGATCGGGGCCGACAGCGGTCGCGATGCCTTGCTGGGCCGGATTTCAAGCCCCACGCTGGTCTTGCACGGCGATGCCGATCCGCTGGTGCCGATCGCTTGCGGCCAGGACACTGCGCGCCGGATTTCGGACGCGCGCTTCGTCGCGCTGCCTGGCATGGGCCATGACCTGCCACCACCAGTGTGCGACATCCTGCTGCAGCACATCGTTCCGTTTGTGCAGACCGCCGAGAAGCGTGCATGAGCCTCGACAACACACCTGAAAGATCGCAGTTGGGGCGAACCTCGGCCTATGTCGATCGCTATGAGCCCGGGCTTCTGTTTCCGATTCCACGCGCCACGCAGCGCGAAGCCATGGGTATCGCGACCCAGCCGTTGCCCTTCTTCGGCGCGGATCTATGGACGGCCTTTGAGCTCAGCTGGCTCAATTCGCGCGGCAAGCCGCAGCTGGCCATCGCGCATTTCACAATACCTTGCGAGACGCCTAACATCATCGAGAGCAAGTCCCTCAAGCTCTATCTCAACAGTTTCAACAGCACGGTGTTTACGGACTTCCAGGCCGTGCAGAAGCATCTGAGCATCGATCTGAGTGAAGCTTTGTGGAGAGGTAGCGGCCGGGCTGCCGGTATTGGAGTGAGGCTGCTGGCGCCTGAGGTGTTCGGCCGTGAACAGGTGCATGAGCTCGAGGGCCTAGATCTCGATCGGCTCGATATCGAGTGCACGCACTACCAGCCCGCGCCGGAGTTGCTGTCGAGCGATGCGACACAGGGCATGGTGACAGAAACGCTTTGCAGCCGCCTGCTCAAGAGCAACTGCCTCGTAACCGGGCAGCCGGACTGGGGCAGCGTTCAGGTCCGCTACAGCGGCCCACCGATCGACCAGGCGGGTTTGCTAGCCTATATCGTGAGCTTCCGCAATCACAACGAATTTCATGAGCCCTGCGCCGAGCGCATGTTCTGGGACATCTGGCGCCGCTGCCAACCGACGAAGCTTGCGGTCTATGCGCGCTACACACGACGCGGTGGCTTGG